>CALXMY010000003.1 GCA_944389595.1 uncultured Alphaproteobacteria bacterium
TCTATACGATTTGGATTATCTATATATCCGCCTTCTTCTGCCATTGTTTTGCGTATAGATTCTTCACGAATCTGATCATTGTGTTTTTCTGGTGACATATTATTTGCTTTTTGCGTATTCTGATTATGTTCGTCTGATCGAGTCGTATCTGCTGGCCGATTACCGGCAAACTGACTGCGTCTTAGTACATTCCCTTTTTCATCGATTTCTATTTCTTCCACCCAGCAACGACAATTTGGATGCGCCGGTATTTCGGGAATGTCTGATTCATTAAAAAATATGGTTTCGTCCAATGCGGCACATTCATCGCACGTGCCGTTGGTTCCTTCACTGTGCCATCGCCATATTTTTGGTTGTTTTGCAAAGTTGGGAATGTTTAAATCATATACAAGTAGATTACGTGTTATAATGTTGCCCGAAGGATATAATACTTTGACCGCTATGGTTTCGGATTGGATTACATAATTGTCTATATCAAAATCAATTCCCAGATTGTCAAAATATTCACCATATTCTGTTTGAATTTCGTTTTCGGCTTCTTGTTTGGCGTTTTCAAAATCGGAATCTAACTCAAATTGGGCTGTTTGGAATTGTTCCAATGTCATATCGTACTGTGGTTGAATCATATTGCCCGATGTATCAAAATTAATTTTGCCGGGATATAATAAATTCATATACTTGGTTGCGCGTGCAAATTCATCGCTGTTTTTGTTTGCGTATGCTGGTGATGTTATTAATTTTGTTAAAAAATGGGGTTGTTTCATATTTGTTTCCTTTTGATAAATAAAAAAATCCCGCGGGGCGGGATAAAAAAGATGGACGCACTGTGTCCGATTGTTGTGTGCAATTATATCATAAAATGTGGAATTTTTCAATAAAAAACGCCGCAATGCGGCATGTATTCTGGCGGAGACGAAGGGATTTGAACCCTTGATACGGTTGCCCGTATACGCGATTTCGAGTCGCGCGCATTCAACCACTCTGCCACGTCTCCGACGAAGTGTGATTATACAGATTTCGTTTTTATTTGCAAGTGTTAAACATCAAAATTATAACCCTGGACCGATTTGACGATTGCAGCCACCAATTTATCCTGGTGCGCGGATGATTTTAACAGTTTTTCTTCGGCGGCATTGGACAGATGTCCCAATTCCAGCAATGCCCCCGGCACAGTTGAACGCAGCACCGCGAATGGTGCATGTCGCACATCCGGGCCCGGTTGCTGGGTTATGTTTGCGCGTTTAAATGCAGATGCGGCACTGTTTGCATATTCGACCGACATTTCGGCCACCGCGTGTTGTTGCAATGACGACAGCGCGATACGGATATCCTTGTCAAATTGTTCAAATCCACTGACATCGATTTTGTCGGCGGCGTTTTCGGCATCGGCCAGTTTTGCGGCCTCCTCGTCCGATGCCTTTTCAGATAATGTGTAAATTGAAAATCCCTTCATTGCGCGACTGGGGTTTGCGTTCGCGTGCAGTGATAAAAATAAATCCGCGTGTTTTTGTTCCCCGATTGATGCGCGATGCGCCAATTTCAGGTATGTATCATTGCTGCGTGTTAAATAAGTTTGGAAACCCGCCGCATCCAATTTTGTTTTTAATTTTTTCGCGACAGATAATACAACAGTTTTTTCCTGGGTTCCGCCCTTGCCGATACAGCCGGGATCCTTGCCCCCGTGACCGGCATCAATAACGACAATATATTTGCGCGCCGGGGCTGTTTTAGTTTTCGTCTTGGTCGTTGTGGGTGTTGTGGCGGCCGCGACTTTGACAATTCCACTGCCCGCGGTAAAATCCAATACCAATCGGTAATCGTTGTCACCGTTTGGATTCAGCAACATAATATTACTGCGTGGAATTTCATCAATTGGTTTTGCCAAATCGGCAATAATTTGTAATTTGTCGCCGGATTGTACCTGGGTTATGGCGGTAACCAGTGTGCCCGATGCCATTGCCGGGGCCAACGACGCGTTTGCCGCCGTATTTGACAATGTTACCACCAATTGATTTGTTGGATACGACAATGAATACGATGGGCGCGAAGCCGTTTCAATAACCAGTCTGGTTTTATTGCCCGGTTGAACACCCGTACGAACAGTACGTAATGAATTACGGGCCGCAAACGCCATGCGTGGCAACAATGCAACGATGATTGTTGTCAGTCCAGAAATCTGTAAAATTTTACGTCGGGTAAATTTCATTATTGATATATTATACCAAATTTTTAACCCCCATTCAAGCGATATGGCGGAATAAAAACCGCCCAAATATGGGCGGAATTTATTTTTTGTCATTAATTATCGATTAACACATGTTGCAAACATTTGTGCAATCATATTTGTTTCCTGGGTTGTCATTGTTGTTACCGGAACGATATAGCAACGTGCACTGTCACGAATAATGAACACCTTGGTTCCGCGGACGTATGCCGTTTGCATATCTGACAGTTGCGCGGTTGTTAAAAACGCATTTTGTGTTGTGGCCGGATTACTCATTGCGGCCTGAACAACCTGTTGCGCGGTGGCGTAATCGTATATTTCGGACATAGATGTTAATTCCATGTATAAACTTTGGGATTCGTATGGATTTTCAACCTGGGGCGCGGTTGTTGGGAATGCCACCCCGGTTAACAATGCAGCTGCGGTTTGCAATGTTGTTGGTTGTGACGAATCCGACGATGAATATGCCGCGGTATTTATTTGTAAATCATCGCCACATGCCAAATTCATACGGTTTGCATAGCTGGCCAACACGGAATTTATTGCATTCTGCCAATCTTCGCCCTTGTTATTCATGTCCAAATTCAGGATTTTTTCAGCCCATCCCCATACATTCGCGCCAACATTTCCGGCGTTTGCAAAACGGGTTACCATTTCGGCCGAACCGCCCGGCACACCGGCACCACATGCGTCGGTTAATTGTGTGATTAACATGCTGGTCGTTTCGTTGCCATATGCCAACGCAACAGAATGGCATGCCATTGCAGCCTCTAATTCCTGGCGACGCTGCAGACACAAATCGCTGTGTGATTTTGATAATTCATCGGCCATATTGGACATGGCCAGGTATGACATAACCTCTTGTTGTACATATGATGGACACAAACGCGCGGCCGTATTCATGCCGCCGGCACTGGTGCGATAGCCCGTGTTGTATTGTGGCAGCAATGGCGAAGTGTCGCGTTGCAGACACAATAATGCATAGTTATACAATTCACTTTCCGTTGCATATTGACAACGACTGGAACGTTGGCCCGGTACGACGGTAACATCGCCACAATATTCGGCCAAACAATTATAAATTTTTTCACGACACGCGGAATCAACATCCGGTTGTGTTACCATGTAATACGTATTACGTTGATTTTGTTGATACGCATTTGCCAAACCCTGGTATCCGCGGTTAACAGTATTTGTGGTTGTGCCAGATGTTGCATATGATGCCATACCGCGCGACATTGAATCCCCCGCGACCGTGCCGGCCGACACCGCGAATGCCGATGATGCACAAAAACACGCCATTAAACCAAATGCAAAAAACGTATATTTCATGATAAAATCCCTCTCGTTGAATAAATTTTAACATATTGCGAAAAAAAACGCAATTGTTCATTTTAGTCTGTTTGAATAATTTTATTGATTTAGCATATCAAGTCTGTAATATATTATAATATGATTACGCCAAATGAAATTTTGATACAAATTTCCGACGACATTTCCGCCGTCAGGGGGTTTCTTTGACCCGGAAAAATTGGAAAAACAAATTGCCGAATTAGCCGAACAAACAAATAATCCTGAATTATGGGCAAAGCCCGAGGAAGCGCGCGCATTATTGCAAAAAAAATCCAACATGGAAAAATCGCTGAATGGATTGCGCGAATTGGAAACGGAATATAAAAATCTGGTTGAATTATATGCGATTGCCCCCGACGATCATGATGTGATTACGGCCATTGAAAAATTATCGGATGCCGCGCATCGTGCAAAATTTATTACTTTGTTTGCGGACCCTGCGGATAATAATGGTGCGTTTTTGTTTATCCAGGCCGGTGCCGGCGGTACCGAGGCCCAAGATTGGGCACAAATGTTATCACGTATGTATACGCGTTGGGCCGAACGTCATGGTTTTGGGTACGAAATTGTCGAAGAGCATCCAGGCGATGTCGCAGGCATCAAAAATATTACATATCGTATCACAGGTGATAAAGTATACGGATGGCTGAAAAATGAAATTGGTGTGCATCGTTTGGTGCGAATATCGCCATTTAATGCAAATGGCAAACGGCAAACCAGTTTTGCATCGGTTGATGTGTGGCCTGATATTGACGATTCAATTCAAATTGATATTAATGAAAAAGATTTGCGAATTGACACATATCGTTCATCTGGTGCGGGCGGACAGCATGTTAATAAAACAGACAGTGCCGTGCGTATAACGCATATACCAACCGGTGTGGTCGTTACATGTCAAAATGAACGCAGCCAAATTCAAAATCGTGAAATGGCGATGAAAATGTTGCGCAGTCGCCTGTATGAATTGGAACGCCAAAAACGTGCAGAAATTGAAAACGCCGCATTGGCACAACAAAAGAAAATTGAATGGGGCAGTCAAATCAGAAATTATGTATTGTATCCATATCAATTGGTCAAAGATGTGCGCACCGGTGTTGAAAAAACTGATTCAGATGCGGTATTGGACGGTGACTTGGACGATTTTATGCTGGCGTGTTTACAGCGCAATCAAAACAATGCGAAATAATTTGTAACTTGACAAATTGCATAAATGGAAATAGAGTAGTAATATAATTATATAAAAGTATAACAGTGAATATAGTACAATATTTTCCCGCGGTACGCAGCGTTATTCCATATGCGTACACAATTAATCAACCCAATATTCCGGGCAGTTTACGGACTGTGCTGGTTGTAAAGTCAAAAGACGGCCGTTTTATATGCAAATTTAATCATCGCGGTTTGGCGGCGAAAAATGCGGTGGTTAGTAATTCTTTGCGTGGGCGCGGAATAATTGTGCCCGACATAAAAATATATAACTATGATGAAAAATGGTTTGAATTATATCGTATGATTCCTGGCCTGACATTATATGAGCATATGGGCAAGGGTTTAACAAATGCGGATTTGCAATATATTTATCATGACATGGTGGACGCGTTCGCAAAAATGGATTCAATCAATCCAAAAATATTAAAAGACATGAAATACAGATATATACACCAGGTCGCATATAAAAATATTTCGGATACCAATGGCCAATTTGCGGGTAAAATCGCATCCAGAATAATCCAGGCCATGAATAGTTATAATTCTGATGATTATGGTATTTATCATTGCGGCATGACACCCAAAAATGTGATTTTGGACAGCGATAAAAAATTTCACGCATTATTGGATTTGGATGAAATTGCCATTGCCGATCGAAATTATGCATTTGCCATGATGGCCGCGAAATATCAAAAATCGGGTCATAATATAATGGATTTAATACAATATTACGAAGAACAAACCGGAATTAAACTGGATCACAAAAAAATCAAACGAATTGTTGAAACGGTCAATATTGGCAAACATATTTTATATAATGGCGCGAAATCGCGATAAAATAAATTGCTTTTTACACGTATATAATTATAATACCTTTGATTTGCACCCGTGGCTTAACTGGATAGAGCATCGCCCTCCGAAGGCGGGGATTGCGCGTTCGAATCGCGCCGGGTGCGCCAGAAATTCAACCGCCGTATGGCGGTTTAATTTATGCAGCGCACCCCGCGATTTGGACGCGCAGCGTTCGACAACGAGTAGTTGAGAACAAGCAACGCGCAGTTCGAAACGTCAGGAATGCCCCGCAGCCGACACGTATGTGTCGCGCGAGGGAATCCGCCGGGTGCGCCAGAAATTCAACCGCCGTATGGCGGTTTAATTTATGCGGTGCGCCCACCCCGCAGCCGACATAGTTATTTAATTGCGTTTAAAGTATGATGTGTTAAATTCATGAACAAAATCAATTGCAAATTTGTTGGGTGTACGGTGCCACGAACTATATCGCGGTATCCACGTTCGTCGACATCAAAAGTGTTGTACATTTCAAAAATTGAAATATTGCATTCACAACGAATTTTTTCTATTTCCCGCCCCAGTGGTAATTTTGTCATTATATTCCCCGCGTTTTGTTGTGTAACAAAAAACCACCGGAATAAAAATTCAAGTGGTTGGAGGATACAAACTATAATAGAGTATAGCGGGCTTATTCGATATATTCACCACCCTCCAACCAATGTTGGAGTTCTCTTCGATCAAAAAAATGACCGCTCTATTGGGGTTTGTATGCCCCGCAACAACAACACATTGTTGCGTTTGTAATTATAACACCGCGCAATTTTAATTGCAAATAATTATGACGTTGGTATAAACTGGGGCAAAAGGGGTTTTTATGAAACGTTTGTTTTTATTGGTTGCGGTTTTATCTTTGGCGGCATGTAACAGTGTTTATTACAAACCAAATTCTGTTGACACAACCCAGGTGTTTTATGCCGACCGTGGCGGATTTTCAATGAAACGCAGTATTAAAAATTTAATGCGCCATCGTGGTTATACGGTTGTTGTTGGGACAGCTGAATCCAGCAGTGGAATTACCAGTGACAGCACCAGCATAGAAATTGATTCCGCCGTTGTCCCGGATGATGCACGATATATAATAAAGGTCCGCGAACGCCGCGAAAAATTTAATCCAATTTGGTGTTTGTTTAATGGATTTTGGTGGTGGAATTTTAACGTTTCCATTGCAGACCAGAAAACAGGCGAAGAAATAATGTCATGGCGTGGGCGCATGTGTCAAAACAGCGCAATGCGTATATTGGACGATACACTGAATAAAATGGAGGCAACCGATGCAGAAAACGAATGATATTGAATCAATTATTAATGTTGTAAAATCATGTGATGATACAGTATTGTCCACCAACCGATTGGACAGTTTTCCCGAAGCGCGCACTATTATGAATGCATTAAATGCGGAAACGGTTAATTTAAATTTGCATTTTATAACCGATCGCGACAGTCCAAAAATGGCGCAATTAAATCGTGATGCAAAATGCTGTTTATATTATTTTAATTCGGAAACACGTTATGCGGTGCGTTTATTTGGCGAAATGCGCGTTGTTGATGATATGGGCGAAAAACAAAAATATTGGCGCGACAGTTATCGTGAATTTGGCTATACCGGTGCGGATGACGCGAATTTAACACTGTTGGAATTTGTGCCGAAATCATATAAATTTTATGTTGGCGATGAAATGAAAGCCGGGCTGGTGTAATTCCCGGTATTCCGGTACCCGTATCATTTTGGGCCGGGCATAAGAAAAAATCCCGCAGATGCGGGATTTTTTTTAGTCATCTATTTTTGCATATTCGCAAAAACCTTCGTTCGTGTCACAGCGTGAAATTGTTCCCTCGCTGATGAAATAGCCCTGGGCGTGCAAACATGCCGGGCATACTTTTGGGGCCTCGGTCCCGATGTGCCACATGCCGCAATTTGTGCAACGCCACATAACGATTTTATCCTGTTTGAACAATGTGCCTGTTTCGATTGCTTCGATTAATGCGCGATAACGTGATTCGTGATAACGTTCCGCATAACCAATGTTTTTCAGGATTTCTGCGATGGAATCAAAACCTTCCTGGGCCGCGATTTGCGCAAATTTCGGATACATATTGGTGTTTTCTTCGTGTTCACCATATGCAGCCGCCTGTAAATTTTCCAATGTCGTGCCAATTTTGCCCGCCGGGTATGATGCGGTTATTTCTAAATCGCCACCCTCTAGGAACTTGAACAAACGCGACGCGTGTTCTTTTTCCTGTTCGGCTGTTTCCAAAAAGATTTTAGCAATTGCCTGGTATCCTTCGTCTTTGGCCTTGGATGCAAAGAAAGTATAGCGATTACGTGCCTGGGATTCGCCGGCGAACGCAATCAGCAAATTTTTTTCAGTTTGTGTTCCTTTTAATGATGCCATATTTGGTTCTCCTTTATTTTTTTTATTGCCCTGCAATATTATCAGATAAACTTTTAAAAATCAAATTTTGTATAGCATATTGTTTTTGGCATTATTTGGTGTTTTGTTTAATTTTTTTGCACGCAATATTGTTTATTAATTCCTGGTATTGGTCATATAATCGTATACCCATGTATGCCCGGGCTTCGGCAATATTTTTACCATATGACCAATATGTGCCGGCATCCGTCGTATATTTTGCCACAACCATATCAAATGGCGTTCTGATTGGGCCATAACAATTGTATCCCACCAATGCCGCCGTATAGTATTCGAAAAATGTTTTTTCATGATGTGCCAAACGTTCACCCAATATCATTTTGCAATCGCGAACCTGGATAATATCAAAATTATTGTTGTGCTGAATACGCCACAGCCCGCCAATAAATTCAACATTTTCAAATTTTACATTGCGCAACGGCACATGCATGCATGATTGGGTATACGCCATCGCGTTTCGCCGGCAATCTGTGTCATATTGTTTACGTTTTTCCGCAATTGTTTGTGTTGCCAAAGGATTTCTGTTATTCATCTTTTTCCAATTTTATCATTTTTTGTTCTATGGCAGAAATCATCTCGCTTATTCCCAACCTTCCTGCGGCACTGATTGTAATAATTTCAGGTTTCTTTTTTCGACCAAATGATTTTTTAAACGCGTCCATTCGTGTTTTTAAATCATCCGGGGCAATTGCATCCATTTTGTTTATAATTACCATTTCCGGTTTGTTGGTTAAATTGCCGCCATATGAATCCATTTCATATCTGATGGCCGCATACCGCGCCGCCCAATCGGATTCGGTGCCATCAATAACATGCAAAATCATTTTTGTTCGTTCGGCATGCCCCAAAAATCGATCGCCCAGTCCGACACCGGTGTGTGCGCCTTCTATTAACCCGGGCAAATCCACCAAAACAAATTCCCGATTATGTGCGTACATAACCCCCAGTTGCGGATTTAATGTTGTAAATGGATAATTTGCTATTTTGGGCCGTGCGGATGTTACCGCCGACAATAATGTCGATTTGCCCGCATTTGGGAATCCAACCAATCCAATATCGGCAATTAATTTCAAACGCAGAACGACGGTGCGTTCTTCGCCCGGCAGGCCGTCATTTGCCTGGCGTGGGGCACGATTTGTCGGACTTTTGAAATGCAGATTTCCCCACCCGCCATTTCCACCACGTGCGGCCAAATATTCCATGCCGTCAACATTTAAGTCGGCGTATTCAATTTCCTCGTTTTCTGACAAAATAACTGTGCCCGTTGGAACCGGTAAAACAAGTGTGTCGCCCGACGCGCCGGTGCGCATTTTGCCCATGCCGTTTTCACCACGCGCGGCCGCGAAATTTGTTTTATATCTGTAATCAATTAATGTGTTTACATTTGGAACGGCACGAAATACAACGTCGCCACCATGGCCGCCATCGCCGCCATTGGGACCGCCGAATTCTATATATTTTTCACGACGGAAACTGGCACTGCCGTTGCCACCGTCGCCGGCCTTGATATGAATTTTTGCTTTATCTAAAAATTTCATCGGATTTCCATTGTTTTTTGTGATTATAACTTAAAAACTTGCATTTGCCACCATAAATATTATAATTATTTTTGTCGCAAAAGCGATGATGATTCTGAATCCGTTGCGGAATAGTCGTTTTGGACTGGGGGGCGGTACCCCACAGCTCCACCAATAAATATTATGGGGCTGACATAGTTTCGACAGGCGCAGTAAAGGCAAATCGGGTGAATCCGACGTGGTGTCGTTAAAAGCCAAATAAAAACTGAATGGCGATAGAATCGCTGCGAACGACAATGTTCGCCTTGCAATGGCTGCCTAATTGGCGTTTGAACATAATTGGCAATTGTTAGTTATGTTCGTATGGCTTATTGCGGGGCCGCTGGGTGCCCGGCAACAGAAACCCAGCAAATTTGAACAAAATTATATAAAATAAAAAGGTTACATCATGTTTGGAAAAATCAAAAAAGTATTCTTTACAGGAATGTTTGGGATTTTATATATATCTTTTGTCGCACAAATTGTATATGTTCTGGGCTGGGTCCCGGGTGTTGATGCAAAGTTGGGTTGGTTGGGTGTAATGGCGTTTGAATGGTTGGCATTGATTGCCGCGCGCTATTTGTCCAAACGGTCCAGCAATAATGCACAATACAATGGGTATAACAATCGCCGCCGTTAATAAAAGTGCGCATAAAAATAAAATTCCCCACGGAGGGGAATTTTTTTATACCACTTGAAAAATTATAAAAAAATTCTTATATTAAATTCGCTATGAAAAATTATATTTTACCATTTCGTGATTTAGTTGTGCACCCTGGATTAACAGTGCCAATTTACATTGATAATCCATTGTCTGTTGCATGTATAGAGGCCGCGGCCACCGCAAATCAACGCGTGGTTATTACCCCACAGCACAGTTGGTCGTATCCGTCAATGCCCGGCGATATATATGATGTTGGCACAATTGGTGATATTGCCCAGGTTTTACGCATGCCTGATGGCACACTGCATGCCATTGTTCGTACAACAGATGTTGTTCAATTGACTGATATAGGTGTTGAAAACGGCATATTCACCGCCGATGCCACACCAATTGAAATTGTGGACGACAGCGGTTTGGAACAAACAATCGCCCTGCGTGACAAGGTTGCCGAAAATATTCAGGCATTGGCCATAACGCGCAAATTTAAAATGGAAAAAATGCGCGCTATTATTCAAAATTATCCGATGGCCGCGTTTGTCGATTCGGTTGTTCAATCAATCGATATGGATACCGATGATGCGGTGCGTATTTTGCGTGCGCAATCGTGGCGTGAAAAATTGATGATATTGTTGGAAAAAATTAATCTGATTGCGGAAACTGCGAAAATCGAAAATTCTATTAATCGCCGTATTCAACAGCAAATGGAAAATGGTCGCCGTGAAGCGATTTTACAGGAAAAAATGCGTGCGATTCAACGCGAAATGGGCGATGACAGCGAAGAAATGGATACGGAAAATCTGCGTAAACGTATTGAACGTTCCGCCATGCCAAATGATGCCAAAGAAAAAGCATTGTCCGAATGGAAACGTATGCGCAGCATGTCGCCAATGTCCAACGAAGGCGGATTATTAAAAACATATTTGGAAGAATTGTTGTCCATGCCATGGGATAAATCTGATAATGCACCAATTGATTTAAAAACTGCGCGTAGCGTATTGGATTCGCAACATTCGGGTATGCAGGGGGTCAAGGAACGCATTCTGGAACATATTGCTGTTATGAAAAAAACAGGTGGCAACCACGGCAGTATTTTGTGCTTTGTTGGTGCGCCGGGTGTTGGAAAAACATCGCTGTGCAAATCCATTGCCGCGGCATTAGGGCGCAAGTATCAGCGCATATCATTGGGTGGCATTTCGGACGAGGCACATTTTCGCGGCCATCGTAAAACATATATCGGTGCACAAACCGGGCGCATTATGGATGCCTTGAAACGTTGCAAATCGAACAACCCGGTTATCGTATTGGATGAAATTGATAAAATGGGTCGCGATTGGCGCGGGGATCCCGAATCAGCATTGTTGGAAATTTTGGATCCGGAACAAAACAAATCATTCCGCGATCATTATCTGGAGGTTGATTTTGATTTATCAAATGTTTTATTCATTGCAACCGCGAACAGTTTAAACATGTCAAACGCATTAAAAGACCGTATGGAAATTATCGAAATTCCCGGATACAGCGAAGATGAAAAAGTTCAAATTGCCCGCGAACATTTGATTTCACGCGCGGCGGCTGATACCGGATGGAATGTGGATAATATTATTATCAGTGATGATGCGCTGCGGCATTTGATACGCAATTATACATCCGAAGAAGGCGTTCGTGAATTACAGCGTGAATTAACGGCATTGTTGCGCCGAACGTTATTGGAACACGATTGTATGGATGTAAAAACAGAATTTACACCGCAAAAAATTGATGAATTGTTATCACTGCGCAAATCTGCAACATTATCAAAGCGTATTGGGTTTGGTGTGCGCGCATAGGGGGCAATGAAATGATTTTGGTAATCAATACATCTGGCGCAGGATTGGAATTTGTTCTGGACGACAAGTACAAGCATATTGACACGGAAAAACAGTCTGTTGCCCTGCCCGTGGAAACGGAAAAATTCTTGGATGAATGCGGTGCGAAATGGTCCGATCTGGGCGCAATTGGTATTGTTGTTGGCCCCGGCAGTTTTACGGGAATTCGTTTGGGTATTGCATATGCCAAGGGTTTGGCATTGGGTTTGAACATTCCGGTTGTTCCAATAAATGCGTTTGAATTATATTTGCATGATACACCCGATGCGTTTGTTGCGATTGATTCGGGGCGTGGCGATTTTTTTGTTGCCGCGAATGGATTGGAACCGTGCACCATGACAATTGATGAAGTCGAAGTAAAACAAATGAATTGGGCGCGTACTGTTGGGCACAAACCGTTTAATTTGAAAAATGCGGTATCAATCGTAAATCAAAAATTGGCGCGTGGTGAAAACGAACCCGTGGTGCCGATGTATCTGCGCCCCAGTTATGCGGAACAAAAAAATCAAAATGTTAAATGAATTGGAAAAACTTCATCGGGCATGTTTTCCGAACAAGCCGTGGTCAGCGGCCGATTTCGCAGATTTGAAAAAATCAGGCTGTGATATAATTGCCAGTCAAAATGGCTTTATTGTTTGGCGTGTTGTCGCGGACCAGGCGGAAATAATAACAATTGGTGTTCATCCAGACGCGCGCCGTGGCGGCATTGCAACCGCGATGTTGGTGTTGGCGGAAACGGACGCAAAAAAACGTGGCGCAACAAAAATGTTTCTGGAGGTAGCAGACAACAATCACCCTGCCCGTGCGATGTATGAACACAACGGTTACAAACAAATAAATATTCGACCAAAATATTATGATGGTATTGATGCAATTTTAATGGAAAAGATTTTATAACGCATCAATTTTCCACAAATTCCAAAACACGATTATCAAAAATAACATCGCGTGCGCGCAGTGGCGCGGCCACATGCATATCGGATGCATTACGTGTGCGCGACAATGCGACGTATGTTTGCCCATGTGCGAACGCGCCGCGCGATATATCAACAATTACGGCATCCAGTGTTTTACCCTGGGCCTTGTGTATTGTCATGGCATAGCCCAAATTTAATGGAAATTGTTTAAAACTGCCGACCTCGTTTTCCTGTAACCGGTCGTTTTCATCACGCACGTATTCGATTTTTTGCCATGTTTCGGGTTTTACTGTAACGATATCGTGTGATTTATTTAATAATTCAACCGTGATTTCGCGTGCCGATAAATTACGCACAATGCCCATTGAACCATTGTGCCATTTATCGCCATTTTTAACAAAGACAACCAATGCACCAACTTTTAATGTTAAATTCATTGGCGCGGGAACATCACGTTCGGAAAAATTTCCGTTTAATTCACCGGTATATGTAACTTCTGGGGCATCAATTTGCGCCAAACGCGATGCATTTATTCGTTCGGCCACCGCGCGAAAAGGCGTTATAATCACCGCATTTTCACGACGTGCGGCATCATTGATTTTGCAATTGTTAAAAAATTCCAATGCACCAATGTCATTATGACGCAACCGACGCAGGTTTTCCAGTAATTCCGAATCGTTTTGCCGATAAACCAAATCAAAATCGTATCGCATAAAATCGGCGCGCCGATATGCATTGCTGTCAAAAAAATACGCGTTATCGTGTTCGTATTCTGCGCGATAATATTCCATGGCATCGCGCGTAATTACCGGTGGCAATTGAAACAAATCGCCAATTGCAACAATTTGCAGTCCGCCAAATGGCGCATTATTACGTCGCGCCATGCGTGCCAGAATATCAACTGCATCCAATAAATCCGGTGCCACCATTGATATTTCGTCAATAATTAATACGTCGGCCGCGTTCAGTATATTACGTGGTTTGGCCTTTAATTTTAATAATTCCGGCATAATAAAATCACGCGGTTGAATTTGAAACAACGAATGAATCGTTTGTCCGCCAACATTTAATGCAGAAACCGCCGTTGGACATGCGCATATAATACGTTTTTTTGAAACGGATTTTAAATAGTTTACAAATGTTGATTTTCCGGTTCCTGCCTGGCCCAGGATTAGCAAATTTGAATTTGTGCGTTCAATTGTATTAAACGCGGCCTGTTGAGTATCACTTAATATTTTTACCAATTCAGACATGCCACATATGTTACACAGTAATAAATAAAAATAAAGCAGATAATAAAAATCACTTGCAACGAACGACAAATAATATATAATTGCGTCCGTGGGTTAGTAGCTCAGTTGGTTAGAGCGGAGCGCTCATAACGCTTTGGTCGTGGGTTCGAGTCCTACCTAACCCACCACACACACGCCGATGGCGTGTTTTTTTATTGCGTCACGGGTTACTGGTAACTCGTTACTCGTAACTTGTTACTCGTGATACCCCCCCCCGCCGGAGGCGGTGGGCATTATTAGATACTTAATCCCCATTGTCACCCCGTGGCTTGACCACGGGGTCCAGGTCATTAAAACTTATTTGCGTCAGCAAATACCAAATTGAATAAAAATAAGTGTCGCTTTCGCGACAACTTTATTCACCTGGATCCTGGGGTCAAGCCCCAGGATGACAAGAAAAAGAATCTCACAGGATGACAAAGAGAAATGGTCAAGACAGCACCCCGCACACAGGATGACAAGAAAAATAATGCCCCAGGATGACAAAGAATAAAGTAACCCGAATTCAAGGATGGCAACATATATAATCCACGCAATGACAATGGAAAGAATACACATGGTGTTCTTTTTTTATTTTCCATCCGGTTAATATAAAAATAATTTATGAATAATTTTTATTTTTTCCCTTGCACCGTATACGTCTTTTTTTCTAAGATGTAATATAAAAGAGAGGAAAACATGGGGAAAAAGCGTTATTTTCTGGGTCTTTTAACATCTTTATTTATTCTGGCGGGGGGGGCGTTTGCCGCCGGTGGCACGGATCTGTCAACCGGCACGGCCGGAAATATTGGCACCGGCACCGGGGGAACAGTTGTGACACCCGGTGGTGATCAGGTTGGTGGCGGCGTAACCGTCGCGGGCAGTGGATATTTATGTGACGACACACGCATGTATTTCAAATGTGCCGCCGGGTATTATGGAAAAGATACGCAAATGGGCCAATATGATCCAAACAAGTTTCAACGGTACCCTTATACAACAGAATGTTTAAAATGCGGCGACAATTCAACCACACCCGCCGGCGTTGTGGGAACTTCACCGTTTTTGCGTGCATGTAATTGTAATACTGGTTATACCAGTGACGGGCAACCATTAAACGATTCGAATGGTACATCGACCACCGGATGCCAATTGGCAACGGTTCATTGTGATGCCGGAACATATTTGCCGGCTGGCGGATGGGCCTGCGAGAGTTGTGGCAAGGGCGATATTTGTCCGGGTGGCGATTTTAATTACAATGCAAGTGAAAATCAGGGTATTGAAAAATGCCCAGATGGTTATACAACCGATGAAGGCCCTGTAACCACCCAAGTGCAATGTTTTATACAGGTTGATGCGGGGCATTATTTGCCAACCGCCAACGGCACCAGCGAAAATTTCATGGAATGTGCGGCCGGTACGGCGAATCCTGTTCACAAGGTATATTACGGTGGCACATCAATATGCACCGCGTGTTCGGACAATGAATATTCCGATGCGGGCGCGGGTGCATGTACGGCATGTGCCACGGGCTATTCATCGGCCGGAACCGATCATGCGGGTGTAACGTCATGTAAAACAACCTGTGCCGATGGGTATATTGTTGAAACTGCAAATGAACAATGCACGTTGCTGGACAACGGATGGATTAAGGCCGAACACACCGTGATTCAGGGCGAAGTTAGTACCCCGGCCGAACAATGCCCCGCGGATTTCCGCGATGGTGCGCCCGTTGGTACACGTGCAGAATGCGTAAAATCCGACACACGCATCGGTGAACAAATTGAACCAGATGTGCCCGATGGATGTGAAACAGCACGTGGCGCAGCATGTTCGCCAGCAACATGTTCATATAAACAATATTATGGCGAAAATGGTGATGGCGAGGTATTTGATGGTTGCGCAAATACCGAAGGTTTGGATTGTAACCAGACTTTGACCGGCGTTACCGCCGCAGCCGGACATTACAGCGATATGGATACACTCAGCTGTCCGGCATGCGATCCGGGTTATACATCCGAAGCCGGCGCGACCAGTCCGTATCAATGCACCAAGGAGTGCACGGTTGCCTGCAGAAATCCGGGACAATCGGGCTGCCCAGATAACTCAACATGTACATTTAACACGGACGAGGTTTCAACCGGAACGCAAAATCAGGAAGAGGAACGTTGCAGTGCGCTGCAAGAGGATTGTACTTTAAAAGATTTCACGTGTAATAACGGTTATGTTAAAAACGAAGGGAAATGCGATCCTGTTGTGTCCCAGGTATCATATTCGTGCGGCAACGGCAGTGGCATTGCCCCGGGTGCGTCATCGGTACAGTATGGTGAATTCTATAATGTTCAACATAATACATGTACCGCCCCGGCCGGAAATGAATTTGCGGGTTGGTCCGATGGTGAAAAAATTGTATTCCCGGGCGAAGGATGGCGTTGGCCATATACCACAGACATTACCTTTACCGCGCAATGGACACCATGTGCGGGCGGAACCAATGCGGCCGGACAATGTGGATGTGGCGAGAACACTTATCCGAACGGCACCGGTGGTTGTGATACATGCATCATGCAATGCGCCGAAGAACATCCATCTTACCCAAATGGCACATATAATATCTGTGGTACAAGTGGCGATCCGAATTCCGCCTGCAGCCGTGCATGTCGAACCAGCGACGTTCCAAACGCCAGTGGTGTTAATGGATCCTTTACAATGGGCCAGGTAAACGAATGTTACGCGACCGCATGCCAAGAAAACTTTTATCTTACCGGTTCAGGGAAAAAGACAGCATGTGCCCCATGCGTGCCAAACGCAACATGTCCGGGTGGCACGGAAACATTCAAATGTCATCCTGGGTTCCATTTGTCAGATGACGGTACATATTGCGAACGTGATAATATCATTATTACGTTAAAAAAGAACGGCGGCAGTGGCACTGTTAATGGTGCGACCGGTGTAAATGACGCAATGCATACATGTCAATATGGCTTGATGTGCACTTTGCCCGATGGCGCGGGTCTGGAACGCGAAAACTATGCGTTCACCGGATGGGGTGATTCGCCAGAATGCGACAAGGGCGTATTCCAAAAAGAATTTACAGAAGCCACAACAATGTATGCGTGTTGGTCACAGCAATCAACAACGTGCCAAGTGGGTAAATATTATAATGGTTCCGAACATGTTGATTGTCCGGCCGGTATGTATTGCCCAGGAAATGGCAGTACACCAATGGGCGCGCCGGGATGCGGTGAAACTTGCGTGGCCGACGCAAATGGTGATCGTGATGTTACCACCGATGGCGGTGCGACCGAAGTAACACAATGTTACGTAACCTGCGAAGCGAAAGTAATTAGCAATGGTACAACAACCGCCATTAATGATACAATAAACTATAACGGTTCGGAATACCCGGTATGTACATATACGGCAAGTTGCAATGCCGGGTATATCGCAGAAAACCAGGGTACCGCAGATGCAACATGCCGTCCATGTCGTGATGGCGAATATTGCCCGGGTGGTTCGGGTACTGACCCGGATGAATGTCCCGAAGACGGATGGTGCGAAGATGGTAATTACACACCATGTCCAGATGGCGGAACTGCACCGGCCGGATCAACATCGTCCGCGGCATGTTACAAGGCCTGCCCGACCAAGACGGGTGCAAACGGAACAATAACCGTAAACGCCCCGGGAACAATGCATTACAGTGATTCATTGCAGGCATATAACCAGGCACAATGTACATATGAAATCAGTTGTGATGCAGGGTATAAAGTTATCGAAGAAACCCAGAATACAAACAACCCGCAATGTACGGATTGTTTACCCGGCGAAATTTGTGGTGGCGGCACGGATCCGATTGATCCGGATACTGACAAGTGCCCAGCACCAGGAACGTCCGAACCAAATGCAACATCAATTGAACAGTGCTTTAACCCATGTACCGGGAGCGAGCCTGATGTTGAACATGCAACATCGGTAAAATCGGATGGTCCGCAATATTATAAGTCTTACCTGCATGGCTATCCTGCCTGTACATTCAGTGTGGAATGCGAGGACGAATACACACCAACGGGTAACGGAACGCCAAGTCCATCGTGCGAGCAATGTTTGCCGGGGCAATGGTGCCCGCCGGATGGCAGCGACCCCCAGAACTGTCCGGAACCTGGAACGTCCGATGCCGGTGCAACGGCCGCAACAGATTGCTATATTGAATGTTCGTTGGCCGGACCAATTACGGGCGGAACATTGGTATCAAATGCGTCTGGCACCGATGACAAACAGTATTGGGACGGCAACGCATACCCAACATGCACATATCATGCAACATGTAATCCGGGCTATGTCGTAAAGAATCAAGATACGGCCGCCGCAACATGCGAAAAGTGTATTGATGGTGTTAACTGTCCGGGGGGTGACGAAGAAAAAGAACCTGATGAATGCGAAGAAGGCTTTTATTGCGAGGATGGTATTCAGAAAGAATGTCCAGTGGGTGGAACATCCAATGCCGGCGCGGAACATATAACCGACTGTTATAAAGTGTGTCCGGCATCAATGACACCGGAAATTGCACACGGTAAAACGGAAAGCACCGGTAACGCGCATTATGATCAACGTCTGAGTGCGTATCCACAGTGTGAATACCGTGCAATTTGTGGCACGAATTACGAGGCACAGAACAGCCCGGGGCCAAATCCATCCTGTATATTTGGCAACACTGATGAATGCCCAGCGGATCATTATTGCCCGACGGACGGCAGTGGGCCAATCGCCTGCCCGGATGGTGGAAAATCCGAAAAGGGTTCAACATCTATAACCCAATGTTACAAGATATTTGACCCATACAGCGGATTTAAAAATGGTACGGCATCTGCAAAGTGTTTCTTTGACGGAACAGCGGAAAGTGGGAAATATGATCGCTGCAGTATAGAGGAAGTACATGACTGTATCGCGGGTTATTGGTACGGCGAACAAGGTGCATTCGCATGCCAGGGTGTCGACAGTGGATATTACAGCCCTGATGGTGCCAAGAATCAAACCAAATGTCCGGTTGATCCAACAGGTGGCGATGTGGAATCTGATGAATATGCAGACAGTTATACAAAGTGCTATATGTCATGTGATTCAACATTTGACCATTCAACATATGTTGCCGCGGCACAAAATAATGTGTATGGCATCAGCGCAACAGAATATGCCAAATGTTCATATAATGTGACATGCGTAACTGGATATACTGTTCAAAATAATAACACCGAGGCCCCATCGTGCAACGCGAATGTATACACGGTGACGTTGGACAAAAACGGTGGCACTGGTGATACACCAAACAGCATACAATGCACATTTGACAGTGGTAAATGTGAATTGCCGGCAACCAGTGGATTAACTCGTCCGGGGTACAGCACACAAAACAAGTGGTGCAGCAACCGTGATGGTACCGGTACATGTTACTATGCGGGTCAATCCACATCTGCGAATATTTCTGTGGATGGGACTGGTGCCACGTTGTATGCGGTGTGGGTGCCAAATGTATACACGGTGAATCTGGATCACCAGTCGGCCAATACAGACGGTGCACCGGAAACTGTATATCTGAAATATGCAACCGGGTGGTTCAGCAATTCGGGTGCAACAACCGGAATAAGTGCGTTGACGACATTGCCAACAAAAACAGGCTTTGAATTCGCGGGCTATTACAGCGAAACATCCGGCGGTGTCCAAATTGTTAATAACACCGGCGCGCTGCAAACAAGCCAAGAAGCGTTGACGTTCACAACCATCGATCCATCGACAATATATGCCAGATGGTCGAATGGAATGACACCGTGTGCACCCGGTACATATTACACCGGAACAGGTACAGAATGTGCCCAGTGTACTGAAAACCATTACTGTCCGGGTGGCAAATTCCCAACCAACAGTGGACATGCAGATGGTTTGAACATGTGTCCGAACAATGGGTATTCAATTGCGGGTTCGGATGATGCGTCTGATTGTTACCAGACAGGTTTGGAATATGTGGCAACACATGGTTCCGGAACCCAGACGTGTTATTACGATAATGTGGCGCAATCGTACAGTGTGAAATGCATGGACAAAGAAATCACGGTTTGCCATGCGGGGTACTGGCTGGCCGACCCGGGCAATGAAAATCCGGATTGTGATGTCGTGGGCAATGGATATTACAGTGGCGGCGATACAATTGTACGCACGCAGTGTCCGAATGGTGGCAATACCGAAAGCGAAACATCAACTATGGTCCAGGAATGCTTTAAAACCAACCTGCTCTATACTGCGGTGCATGGTTCGGGAACGCAACGGTGTTTCTATACCAGTGGTGATGGTGCCGATGCGGTTTATCAGCGCGATTGTGATACCAAAGTAATCACCAGCTGTAACGGTGGGTATTGGTTGGCAAATTCGTCTGATACCGACTGTGTAGAGGTGCAACAGAATTACTATAGTGAATCTGGTGATTTGGAACGTCACGCATGTCCGGCCGATGGAAAGACCAACAGCGCAACAACAGAAAGCATTACATTCTGTTATAAGGATGGTCTGCCTTATGATGAGGCCCAGCATGGGTACGGTGAATATTTATGCTATTACACCAGTGGCGAAGGTGATAATGCAAAGTATACGTCCAGCTGTGATGACCCCAGAATGTTAAGCTGTGATCCGGGATACTATTATGATCACCTGGTGCTGGTTACCGATTGTATGGAGGTTGGCCATGGATATTACAGTCCTGATTTGGATTTGACGCGGTATCAATGCCCACCAAGCGGTACAACCCGTGGCACAACCAGTGTATCTGCATCAGAATGCTATATGGAAGGATTGGTGTGCGATATAGAAAATGGTATCGGTGAACAGACGTGTAATTATGACGAAATCGATAAATCCTATACCGCCAGTTGTCAGACATGTATTGTGACCAACTGTAACGAAGGCTATTCACAGGTTGGTAACACATGTGTGGATTGTCCCCCGGGCAGCGTGTGCGACGAAGGCTCGCAAAAGACTTGCGCGGAATTAACGAACGGATTATACACAGAATCCGACGCTGGCACTGAAGATGTTGCGTACTGCTATCGCGAATGTGCGTTGGAAGCAAATGCACTGGCAATGACCGGGCGCGATTACTATGCAGCAACAGACACATGTGCAATCAGTCGCTGTGTGGCGGGATACACGTTGGAAAATGGTCAATGTGTGGAATGCCCCGAAGGTAGTTTCTGTGACCCAGATAATCCGGGCGGTGACAAGATGTCTTGCGCGGATTTGGGTAACGGTGAATGGTCACTGTCACTGCCGGGTGCCAAGGATGAATCAGGATGCTATCAGGTATGTGAAGCCTATCCGTTAATTGGCGGCACCGCGATTCCGGTAAACGACAAAGCGTTCTATCCGAATGAATGCGAATACGAGGGCAGATCTGAAACCGGCAACCCATGCGAAATCATTGATGGCGTGTGTGTTGAAAAATCCTGTGTCGGCGGATTCATTATGCAGGATGGCAAATGTGTGCCGTGTGATGTTGAATATGCAATAACATATAAGCCAACAGGAATTTGCCAGGTCGCAGAATGCGTCATAGGATTCCATCCAAATGGCAACAAATGCGAGTCAAACATTCAGGAATGCACGGCACCAAATGCGGTGTATGCAGAACGCGAATGGGATTTCGCAAAGCAAGCATTTGGAACATGCACAATACGCGAATGTGATTATGGATTCCATCTGTCGTCGAATGCATGTGTGGCCGATGCACAACCGTGCTATGTCGAAAATGGTACAGGTTACAAGGAATGGGATTATAATCTGGACGATTGGGGCGAATGTGTCGCTGTATCGTGCAACCCAGGTTATACAAATGACCCATCCGAAACAAATGAACGCACAAAGCAATGTGGCGAGTGCAAAAACCGCTATAGCGTATTGGGCAAATTGGCAGCCAGCAGTTATGTCCAAGGATGCGAAATTGCATCGTGCATGTACCAGGGTGAACTATATAACCTGGAATACAACGAGTGCGTGCCGATTTGTCCGATGACCGAATACGAGGACGAAACGGGTACCATGATATGGGACGACAGCAGAAAGAAATGCGTCCGCACATGTAAAGATGGTTACACAATGTGGTAATCACAGAAAATCCCCCAAACGGGGGATTTTTTATTTTAAACGTACAGTGCATCCAAAAACGTTGTGTTTCCGGCAATAAAAAATTTTTAATATTTTTTCAAATAATGTGGTTGCCCCAGGTAACTATTTTTTGCTATTGTCATGGCATGGAAAATCAATTTGTTCATCTTCGCACTCATTCGCGCATTTCAATTGGTGCGGGTACATTAAAAATCAAACAGATTCCCGAACTGTGCCGCGCCAATAATATGACCGCATGCGCATTGACCGATACAAATATGATGTCTGGGTGTGCCGAATTTTCCGATGTTATGCCGAAAAACAAAATTCAACCGATAATAGGAACAGAAATCACACTGAACCAGCATAACGCAGATCCAAAAATTTTACGTGCATCCGCCCTGTCCCGCGTCGTGTTGTTGGCACAAAATCACGAAGGGTATCTGAATTTGTGCGAAATGAGTCGCATTATGTACATGCGAACAGAAAATCATCATTTGGGGCCATATATTACATTTGATGATCTGGCCACGCACAGTGCGGGATTAATATGTTTGTCTGGTGCGCAAACTGGGCCAATTGGCATGGCAATATTAAATGCACAAAATGGATTGGCGCGCCAATATGCCGAACAATTAATGCAAATATTTGGCGACCGTTTTTATATGGAAATTCAACGTCACGGTTTGGACGACGAAATTAAAACAGAACCGGAATTTTTAAAAATTGCGTTGGAAATGAATATTCCAATTGTTGCAACAAATGATGTCGAATTTGCCACACCACATGATTATGAAGCCGAAGATGCGCTGAGTTGCGTTTTGGGGCAAACAAAAGTTATTGACCCGGACCGGCCACGCAAATCATCAGAACAATATTTTAAATCTGCGGATGAAATGGCGGAAATATTTTCTGACCTGCCCGAAGCAATTCAAAACACTGTTACCATTGCAAATCGATGCGGATTTATGGTGAATGTTCACGAAAAACCGTTGTTGCCGCGCTTTGGTGATGATTTGGAACAAGAATGCCAAATGCTGCGTGATAATACTATGTCGGGATTGGCGAAAAAATTAGCCCAGCATAAAATTACCGATACCAAACCATATTATGAACAGGCGGAATTTGAATTGGGCGTTATCATAAATATGGGATTCCCGGGATATTTTCTGATTGTTGCCGATTATATTGATTGGTGTCGCCGCAATGATATTATGACCGGCCCAGGGCGCGGTTCGGGTGCCGGTTCTATTGTGGCATGGGCATTGGGAATTACGCATGTAAACCCATTAAAATATGGTTTACTGTTCGAAAGATTTTTAAATCCTGATCGTATTTCTATGCCTGATTTTGACGTGGATTTTGAACCGACCGGTATTGAACGTGTGTTGGCGTATATCTGTGATAAATATGGCCATGATTCTGTATGCCGCATTATAACGTTTGGCAGTTTACAGGCCCGTGGTGCGATTCGTGATATTGGGCGTGTGTATGGTATTCCATATTCGAAATCTGACCGTTTGTCGAAACTGATACCCCAGGATGCAAAAACATTAAAAGATGCCGTTGATGCATCGCCAGAAATTCAAAGCATTCTGCAAACAGATGAAGATATGAACAAAGTTGTCACAATTGCCGAAGAACTGGAAGGTTCATTGCGTAATTTGGGCCAGCATGCATGTGGTGTGGTTATCGGCGACCGGCCAACAACAAAAATTGCACCAGTATATCGTGATCCTGCCAATGCATTGCCATCGTGTCAATTTGATGGACATTATTTGGAATCTGCGGGATTGATTAAGTTTGACTTTCTGGGTTTGGAAACGTTGGCAGTATTAAAATATGCAATTAAATTAATCCAGCAAACGCGCGGTATCAATATTGATTTAGATAAAATCCCAACCGATGATGCAAAAACAATGAAACTGTGGCAGGCCGGATTAACCGAAGGCATATTCCAATTTGATGCCCCGTTTGTACAGCAAACTTTGCGAAAAATGCATCCAACCAGTTTTTTGGAAATTTCCGCGTTAAATGCACTGAATCGTCCGGGGCCAATTGCATTTATTCCACAATTTATCGCGCGTATGCACGGCGAGGAAAAAGTAGAATATGTGCATCCACGCGCAGAACCAATATTAAAAGAAACATATGGCATTATCGTATACCAGGAACAGGTTATGCAACTGACACGCGCATTGGCCGGGTTCACACGCGGACAATCCGACAACGTGCGCAAGGCGATGGGTAAAAAAATTGCCAAGATGTTGGATGAACTGGAAGGAAAATTTTACGACGGATGCGAACAGGAACAAACACTGAATCGCGACCAGGCCAAAGAATTGTGGGAAAAGTTCAAGGAATTTGCAAAATACGCATTTAATAAATCTCATGCCATTGCATATTCGATTGTCGCAAATCAATGTGCATATTTAAAGGCAAACTATACCCCGGAATTTTTGGCGGCATCCATGTCCAGTAATTTGAATGACACGGATCAACTGGCGTTATTTGTTGACGATGCCAAGGCGAATTTTGGTATACAAATTGTTGCACCTGATATTAACGAAAGCGAATCGTTGTTCACGGTGCGGAACGGCAAAATTATTTATGCGTTGGCAGCAATCAAGGGTGTTGGCACGGTTGCAACCGACGCAATTGTTGCGGAACGCAACGCAAATGGTAAATTCAAAAACCTGACTGATTTTGCAAAGCGTTGTGCCCCAATTATAAACAAAAGAATTCTGGAGGCTTTTGCCAAGGTTGGTGTTTTGGATTCATTAGAGCCGAATCGCGCGGCAATATTTATGAATGCGGATACCATATTGTCATATGCATCTAAATCACGTGATGGTGCAAATTTGTTATCGTTGTTTGCAAACACTGTCGAAGACGATGTCGCCGAAGACAGATTAAGAAAAAATCTGCCTGATACACCGGCGTGGACATTCGCACAGCGTTTGGAAAATGAATTATCGGCATTGGGTTTTTATATTTCTGCACATCCATTGGATCAATATAAACATTTAATTGAACGCACACGTTTGGCCACCAGTGCGACATTGGCATCGCTGGGGGACAGAAAAAGTGTGCAAATTGCCGCCACAGTTGGGTCTTTCTCGCGTCGTCGTACCAAGGCCGGCAAAGACATGATTACAATCAATGCATCGGACAGTTATGGCAATATCGAAGCCGTTGCATTCGGGCAATCGGCATCTGAACTTGCCCAGATTTTATCAACAGAAACATTGGTTTTGATTTCCGGCAAAACGTCATGTCGTGATGACAGGGTGTCAATTTTTGTGGACTCGATTATACCGCTGACAAAATGGGTGGCAACAATTGCAAAGAAAATTACACTGGACATATACGATGGCAATGTTCTGCCCGATGTAAAAAAGGCTATAATGGCATTACGACCGGGACACACGCATATTGTGTTGAATCTGCATGCGGGCGACAAAGTTGCCGCAATGGCATTGCCGGGTGGTGTTGAATTGGGTGCCACCACCGCAAACGATTTTATAAACTTGGGTATACGGGTTGAAATAGAATGACAAAACATATACCGGTGTTATTGGATTCTGTTATGCGCGCATTGGGCGACATTGCGGGCAAAACGATTGTTGATGCAACATTTGGGGCCGGTGGATATTCGCGCGCATTTTTAAATGCAGGCGCGCGGGTTATTGCGTTTGACCGTGATCCAACCGTCGCAACAGATGCAAAAAAAATGTGCGCTGAATTTGATGGCCGTTTTGAATTTATACCCCGCCCTTTTTCGCATATTTCCGATTTAGACGGCACATATGATGCCATTGTTTTTGATTTAGGCATATCATCAATGCAAATTGATGTGCCGACGCGCGGTTTTTCATTTCGTGGCAACGGGCCATTGGATATGCGCATGTCGGGTGCCGGCGTGTCGGCCACGGAATTAATCGAAAATACATCTGTTGATGAATTGGCACAAATACTGCGCGATTATGGCGATGTTAAAAAGGCGCACATTTTGGCACGGGTGATAAAAAACGCCCAACCCAAAACAACATTTGAATTACGCGATTTAATTCATAATCCGCATGACATCGCCCCGGTGTTTCAGGCATTACGTATCGCGGTAAATGACGAAATGGGCGAATTAACGCGCGCATTGAATGCAGTGCCAAATTTATTAAATTGCGGTGGCAAATGCATATGCGTCACATTTCATTCAATCGAGGATCGTATTGTAAAAAACACTTTCCGTGAATGGACAACCCCCGCGGGCGATCCGCGTATGCCCACAATTGTAAGCGCACCGTTTGAACCAATAAAAACCGTTACCCCGCCGGCCACAGAAATCGAACAAAATCCCCGCGCGCGCAGTGCGCATATGCGCGGCGTAACAAAGTTATAAAATCATGTTGACCCACATATGTAATTTTTTGTACGATAAAAAAAAGTTTTGATAAATACAGGTGAAATATATGAAAAAAATATTGTCTTTGATGTTTTTTCCAATAATTGCAGCAATAATGTTTGTCCCCATGGCGATGGCGGTATGCCCCGTATGCACGGTGGCGGTTGGTGCCGGACTGGAGGGTATGCGTCTGTTGGGTGTTGACGATGTTATCACCGGAATTTGGGCGGGTGCATTGACGCTGTCGATATTTTTATGGACGGTTGGTTGGCTTAAAAAACGCGGTGTTAAAAATGCATTTTTGCAAATAGGATTGCCATTTATCATCTATTATGGATTATTGGCGGCGGTTTATGCGTTGCCAGGGGTTGAATTTGGTGCCACCACATTGTGGGGAATTGATAAATTCCTGTTGGGGATTATTGTCGGCACAATTGCGTTTTATTTGGGCGCACGGTGGTATGTGCGTATCAAGCGTAAAAATGGCGGCCATGCACAGTTTGCTTTTCAAAAAGTCGTTGTTCCATTATCATTTTTAGTTGTGGTAACAATTGTGTTTTGGCTGATTACGATGTAATAAATTAAATTTACAGAAAGGAAGGAAAAAATCATGGCAAAAAAATCGGACACAAAGGCAGCAAAACAATCCAGCCGCCGCACACGCGCATCAAAAATGACGCTGGAGGAAATGGTTGCCAAAGTTGACGCATCAAAAAAAGTTAATCCATTGGATTTATCATCGGACCAGGATTTATCAATCGCACTGATGAATTTGATTTCACTGGAGGAACATTTCTTTTTCAGTGGTGCAAAAACGCAAAAAACCGGATTTTATGATTTGATAAATACTGTGCGTGACATGCGCAAAGAACTAATGTCGCGCATTGTGAAAAAATCAACCGCCGAAAATGGCGAAGTTTGGTGCATTTCGAAACACTTGTTGGCGGCATCTATGCGTATTATGGAGGTCGGCACCAAGGCATTGTCCGCTGGCAACACGCATACGGCATATGATTTGTTTAACAAATCGTATGAATTGTATTCGTTATTCTGGGGAATCAATATGGATTTGATTGATTTAACCGGGGTTAAAAAAATTGCACCGGATGTGTATAATCACGCCATGTCGGAATGCAAACTGGGCGGTGAAAAACCGGCCGCGGCGGAATCAAACACGGCCCCCAGCATCAAGGAATCCAAATCTGCGGTGCGTCGTTTGGGTGATTGGGTAAAAAATGCGGTAAATTGTTGCATAGAATAAAAATTTTGTGTTGATTCAATATGCGCAAAAATGATAAAATATGCAAAAGAGAGATGTAAATTTTGACTATACGTATTGTTAATTTTTGCAAATATTCATTGTGTTTGGCCATGACATTGGTCACATTGGGTGCATACGGTGCCCAGGCACCAAACCCACGTGGTGGCACGGCGGTAACCCGTGGTGGCACGGCGGGGGGTGTGGCCACAACCACATCGACACGCACAAATACCGCGGCAACATCCACACGCGCAAACACAAATTCATCGGGGCGCGCCACTGTATCACGCAGTGCGACGGCCCGCCCCAGCACGGTTGTTTCACGTTCCGCCGTGTCCCAGGCGGGTGCATCAAATGTCGTCACGGGGCGCAGTGGCACCACCGTACGCCAGGTTGTGTCCCCAACAACTGTATCGCGCAGTGCAACAAACGCCCGCGCGGCATCAACAAACGTTGTACGTGGCGCAACACCAACAACGGCCCGTGCGGGAGCGACAAATTCCGTGGTTGGTTTGGCACGTGCGGGCACGGCGCGCGCAACGGCGGTATTTACAGACATGTCCGTTATTGGCGGCGGATACGCCCAGTGTCGCGAGGCATATGCCACATGTATGGATCAATTTTGCGCAACCACAAATGACCAATATCGTCGCTGTGTTTGCAGTGCACGGTATGACGAATTCCGCAATACCGAGGCTGCAATTGATGAAGCATTGAATTTATTGGCGCAATTCGAGGATAATAATTTGGCGGCGGTCGGTCTGTCGGCCGAGGAAGTTGCCGCCATGTATCGCGCATCCGAAGGGGAACAGGCAATCAAACGTGATACCAGTGCGGCGGCAGAAATGCTGAACGAAATCAGCGATTTGTTGTCCGGGAACAGCAAATCTTCATCAACAACATCGACAAATTCATCCAGTACATCATTGGGGTTATTAAGTGTTGATTTTACGTCTGATTTGGATGATATCTGGGGCGATACGGGATCATCAATATTTGATTCATCAACCGGTGTTGATTTATCAACATTAACAGGCGAATCGCTGTATACCCAGGCCAGCAAACAATGTTTGGAATTGGTGGCCGAATCGTGCGAAAGCGATGCCGTGTTAAACATGGCGCGCAGCGCATATGGCATTATGATTACCCAGGATTGCAACATATATGAACGCAGTGTTAATGCCAAGGAAGAAAGCCTTAAAACAACAGTGCGCACCGCCGAAAAATATCTGCGCGAGGCACGTTTAGAAGAATATCAATCACACAATTCGGCCGATGTTAACGAATGCGTGGCAAATGTTCGTACGGCAATGTTAGCCGATGTTGCATGTGGCCCGAATTATGAACGTTGTTTGGATCCAACGGGTGCGTATATAAACCAAACAACGGGCGAACCAATTTATTCACCGCGTTTGTTCCAGTTGGCTGATATAATTACCTTAGATGGCGTTTCATCTGATGGCGAATGGAATAATAATATCCTAAACAATAATGCATCGTTTAATACCTTTTTAGATAACAAAAAAATATATGCCGAATCGGCGTTGGATACGTGCCGTGATATTTCGGACACGGTTTGGACCGAATTTAAACGCCAGGCAATAATCGAAATTGCCCAGGCCCAGGACGACAAAATCGAACAAGTAAAAATGTCGTGCGTGGGTGTTATTGCCGATTGCTATGACACACAAACCGGCGCATTGCGCGATTTGGACACAACAACATCGCAATACGCGGGCGCAATCAGTGCCGCCGCCGCACGTTCAATGTGTGCGGACCAGGTTATTATGTGCGCATCACTATATGGTAATGCGGATGATTGTGAATTTGATAACAAAGGTCGTTTAGTACACGGTAACAGTACAAATACTATTATTACCGGTGAGGCGGCGGGTGAGTATTGTGGATTAACAGCATTGTTGGCATTTGTTGACACGGTTGACCGCGCCCGTATTAACGAGGGTTGCGAGACAGCAATTAACACTTATGTACATGATTTATGCACACCATCCAGCGGCGATGAGGATTATCCATGGAATTGCCGTAATATCAGTATGAATGATTTGCGTACAAACATCGAAAACTTTGCCAAAACGACATGCAGATTTGGTAAGGATAATGATTATTTGACCACCGATATTGCAGATTTGATTAATTCATTAATCGAAGAGGTTCAATCAGATTTACAATCAACATTGGCGCAAAAATGCGAAAGTTTTGGGGTAACGGTTGCTGCCGATGGTACCACAACTGGTATCGGCGGGTATTGGATTTTCGGTGGAAACGTGTATTCATACGGGACGACCACAACCACATCGCGGCGCACAGTTTCGTCAACCATATCATCGCAACCAATCCAGATTCAAAGTGGAATAACCGCAACCATGAGTCAGCAAATGGCATCAAACCGTGTGGATGGAAATTTGACATTGGCATCGGGCACAACATCAACCAGTGGTATCACATCATATGGTGGCGGTGATACAACATATGGCGCAACATACAGCACAATATTGCAAAATGCAAAACCATTGGCCGGATTTTATAGCGCATATTTTGGACTTAATCCATCCAGTTTCACCAGCCCGGGTATGTCAAATGCCATAAGTTGGGGATTGTGTGCGGAAAATACGGCGGCAGTTATGTGTTTAGATTATCAAACCAAATATAACGATAATACTATCGCACAAATCAGTCCACGTGATGGTTCATGTATATTATCCGATCAATGGTATATTGAACAATGCGAACAAGTATTAAATGGTTATTGGGAAAACAATACGTGTTATGCGGTACGACAATGAGAAATTACATAATTAACGTGCATGTTTTTGACAAAAGGCCAGGAAAGAAATGATAAAGTCGTTTAAATATTTTTATATTTTATTTGCATTACTTGTTTGCAATAATGCCACCGCCCGTGATGCCAGTTCTTTTATGAACGATTGGGGCGTTCCGGCGGAATTTCCGATGTGCCAAAATTCTGATACGTTTAACGCTTTGATTGGCCCCGAAAGAGAAGTATGTAAAGGAGAGTCCGCGACAGAAGGCGGCGGTGGTCAGAGAGCAAAGAGTACATGTTCAGTACAAGGAAGTAAATATGTATACGGCATTTCAATGATGGTTGCACGCATTGTAAATTCGCATGGTGCGTATTTTTGCCCAACGGTCATAGGTGGCGACAAAAAAGGCGGATGGGATTGGGGTAATATTTCGTGGAACAAACCGTATACCACAAGATATTATGAAAGCCCAGAAATAAACAACAGCGATTGTTTTTGGGTATGTAAATCAGGTTATCATGGCAACGAATGTGCCCAAACATCATATGATGGGTGTAATTTTAACCAATTAAAGCGTGAGAATTATGATGATCCTGAAAAATATAGCTTAGCAAACGCTAGCCAAGATATCGAAACCGATGTTGCAATGTTTCACGCGGGTGTAAAAGATAGATGCGGCAGAAAATCAAAGTCGCCATTTGAGCACGACGTGATATTGGTTATATCGGATTGGCTGGAAAACGGCCATGGTGTATATGCCCAGCCATTTGTTGTTCATCCAGATTATTATGGAAATCATTATTCCTCAGGTCCGGGGTATATCAAGGCATATGAAATTAGCGAGCCGATTTTATTGTGTCGATCTGGGTATGTATCTAATAATGCGGGTGATTCATGTGTTCCATTGGATTCCGAGGCCTGTGCATTAGAAGAGGCGCGTTCAACCGGTACCACATGTCCGACGTTTACCAATGATAAATTTAATGACACTACGATGGAATGGTATTATGCTGACTCGTGCCCGAATAACTATAATTATACCGGCGGGTTCGCGTTTAGATGCACAGATCCAGATTATGGTTTTAAATCAGCCACCGAATTATTTTGCATTGAATGCCCAGAAGATAAACGTAATGGTATTTCAGAAGATGGCGTATGTATAAAATGCGAGACGGGACAAATCTTTGACAGCAGTGTCAAAGGTAATTGCGTAACTGCGACTGCATTGGATAAAGACAGAATGCGTTTCGGTCCGCACCAATCCGCCAGTACCCCATTAACCCAACAGTGCTGGACCATGGCAGATACTGACGAGTACGCAGATTGTGTATTTAATACGGAAAACAGAGCTAACCGATCTCTGATGGAAAAATATAAATAGAAAGCACAGGAACTCAGACGGGAATTTTATATAAATTTGAATGATTGTTTATTATTTGCAATTATTCCGCGCCGGTCAGACTTTTTAACATTTTCATTATCATGCCACGCTGTTCATCATTTGGCAATTTCCAATACAGGCGGATTAATTCCAATGATTCATTTTTTGCCAATGGGTCGTCGCTTTTTTGTTCCGATACGCGCGAAATACGCCCACTGCGATTTGGTTCGGGTAAATAACCGGGCAATCCCTGGAAAAAGAATGATATTGGCGTGTCCAATGCCGCACTAAGCAGGAACAGCCGCGATGCAGAAATGCGATTGCCCGCCGTTTCATATTTTTGAATCTGTTGAAATGTGACACCACATTTGGCCGCCAAATCCTTTTGCGACATGCCCATCATAACACGGCGCAATTGAACGCGTTGCCCAATGTGCTGATCAACAGATGTTGGTTCAAAAGCATTTTTTTTCATTTCTTTTTCTGCCCCGGGGTTTGTATTGTATTTGTTATGAAATACTTCCTATGACTTATGCATAATTTATACAATTTTTCTTTTTCTTTTGCAATAAAAAAACAGTTGTGTTACATTTTTTTCGAAATTTATGTAAGCAAAGGAGATTTTTGAATATGGGAAATAAACCACTGGTATTATGCATTATGGATGGGGTCGGCATTGGCCGTGGCCGCGAACACAACGCGGTGGAATTGGCAAATATGCCCGTGTTTAACGAATTATTACGCAAATACCCGCATTCGCGGCTGGATGCCAGCGGCCCGGCCGTCGGATTGCCCGATGGAACAATGGGAAATTCCGAGGTTGGACACATAACAATCGGGGCCGGACGGGTTGTGAATCAATTTCTGCGCCGGTTTCAATTGGAAAATTGGGATGAAAACGCACCACTGAACAATTTTATTGAATCGGTGCGAAATCGCGGCGGTATTGTTCATTTGGCCGGGTTAATGTCTGATGGACGTGTGCATGCCGATATTCATGATATGATGCTGATTGCGAATCGTGTGTTGGATGCCGGATTACGTTTGTGCATTCATTTTATCGCTGACGGGCGCGATACCCCGCCAAAATCGGCCCCAATTTATATTAATTTTATAACCGATTCGTTGGCGCAATATTTTGCCGATGGGCGCGCGTTTTTTGGCACGCTGTCTGGGCGGTATTATTCCATGGACAGAAATAAAAACATGGATCGCACGCAATTGGCCGTGGATGCGATTGCATGTGCAAAATCACAATATGTGGCGGAAAATATTAATGCGGCATTGGGTGCGGCATATGCGCGCGGCGAAACTGATGAATTTATTCAACCAACGGTGATAAGTGGCGATGTGCCAATTACCCCAAATGATGGATTTCTGTTCGGCAATTATCGCAGTGACCGCGCCCGTCAAATTGTGCGCGAAATTTTAAAAACAGGCGCGGAAATGTTATGCTTTTCGCAATATGGCGAAGGATTAAATGAATTGTGCCCCGCCCTGTTGCCGGATGTGGCGGTTGAAAATACACTGGGCGATTTGTTGGCAGCAAACGGAAAATCACAACTGCGAATCGCCGAAACAGAAAAATACAATCATGTTACTTATTTCTTTGACGCGGAACGCAATGTTGATTTTGCCAATGGCGAAAAAATACTGATTCCGTCGCCAGATGTGGCAACGTTTGATTTAAAGCCGGAAATGTCCGCACGTGAAATCACTGATGCGTTGATTCCAAAATTGTCACAATTTGATGTGGTTATTTTAAACTATGCCAATGGCGATATGGTTGGGCACACCGGAAACCAGGATGCCGCTATACGCGCAATGGAATTTTTGGACACGCAATTGGCACGGTTGGTGCCGGCGGTGCTGGATTTGGGTGGAACAATGCTGATAACTGCGGATCATGGCAATGCCGAAAAAATGTGGGATGATGTAAATAATATTCCATGGACGGCGCATACAACGAATCCGGTGAACTTTATTGTTGTGTCAAACGACAAATATTCCGTGCACGATGGCGGTTTGGCCGATATTGCGCCAACAATGTTGAAAATATTGGGATTGCCGCAACCGGCGGATATGACCGGCCACAGTTTGGTATAATTTAACCCACGGGTGGGGAATACATACCTGTCCCATTATGTCAAAAATTAATTTACACTGGCATAAACACAGGGACAGGTTTTGTTATGAAGGAAATAAAATTTACTGCGTATGACGGCAAAAAATTAGTTTGCTCGTTATGGGACAATGTGAAAAATCCAATTGCCGTGGTGCAAATAATACATGGCATGGACGAACATGTTGCACGATACGACCGATTTGCACAATTTATGAATAAAAACGGGTATATCGTGTTCGGGGATGACCACCGCGCGCATGGCCGAACCGCCGGCGACCCGTCAAAAATCGGCCAGCCCAATGGCGACGAAGATTTGTTTGCGGCGGCTGTATCCGATGAAATTGCGATTTCAAAATATCTGAAGCGCAAATATAAATTACCAATTTTATTATTTGGCCACAGTTATGGCAGCTTTATCGCACAACGCATTGTTACGGAACCTGATTTAATTACCGCGGGCGTATGTTTGTCCGGATCGGCCAAATACCCCATGGGATTAATGCTGCCCGGGTTAATTGCCGCATTTATTGGCACAAAATTATTCGGCCCAAATGCGCCCGCGCGATTCATAGAATACTTTTCACCGATACGCGGAAAAACATCTGATGGGCAAAGCCGTCTGACGCGTGACGCAAACCAGGCGAAAATTCACGATGCTGATAAAATGCGGGCACGGTATTTTTCATATGGATTTTATTATTCGTTGTTTAAAAATCTGATGAAATTTTCTGGTTATGTGAATCCAAATCTGCCGATATTAATAATCAGCGGCAGTCGCGATTTAGTCAGCATGAATGCGCGATTGGCAACGTCGCTGTATCGTATGTATAAAATGCAAAATGTTAAAAATTTGACGATAATTATTTATCCTGGGGCGCGACATGAATTATTAATGGAAACCAATTATATCCAGGTACAGCGCGATATATTAAAATTCTTTAATTCTGTTGTACGCAAACATCGGCGAAGCCCAACGGAATAAGTTTTTCCAAATCAGACGGCGAAACTTCGACCTGGTACCCAATGCGACCAGCACTGAATATAATTGTCGCAAAATTTTGTGCGGACGCGTCGGCAATCGTTTTAAATTGCTTTTTCATGCCAATCGGACTGCACCCGCCATGCACATATCCGGTTAGCCCCAACAGTTCACGCGATTTCAGCATATTAATCGATTTTTCACCCACAGCCATGGCGGCACGCTTTAAATCCAATTCGGCGCAAACAGGCACCATAAACACATAATGGATGCCCGAACGCGCAACCGTTACCAATGTTTTGAAAACCTGGGCCGGATTTTGATGTAATGCCGCGGCAACGGCATCGCCACTGGTGGCACCGGTGCCAACGTATGAATATGATTTATACGGTGTGTGGTGGGCATCTAAAATCCGCATCACGTTTGTTTTGGTTTCCATAATAGCCAGTGTATAATGCCGTATATACAAATTCAATTGTATTTTTGACGAATGCATATATAATTTTTACAAATGGAATTATCATATCGCGAAAATATATTACAGTATGTAAAACGAAAATATAAAACGCGCCCTGAATATTTATGGGCGCGATACCCGACTTATGCGGTATTGCGGCGCGATGATAATCGTAAATGGTATGGCATAATTATGAACGTGCCACGCGCGCGTCTGGGTTTGTCCGGCAACGATGCCATTGATATATTAAACGTTAAATGCGATGCGGGGTTATATGATTTCCTGCGTGGCGAACGCGGTGTATTACGGGGCTATCACATGGGTGGCACATGGATTTCGGTGTTGTTGGATGGCACGGTTCCAATCAATCAAATTTATTCATTAATACGCGGCAGTTATGATACAGTTGGCCCAAAGCAATTAATGACGTAACATTTCAATATAATCACACACCATGTTAAATCCCGTCATTATCGATGGAATAAATTCCCCGGCGGCCAGCATGTCTTTTATTTTATCGGCCGATGCCCACATGACATTTTGAACCTCGTCCGGTTGCATTTTTATATCAGACAAATCAACATCCTGGGCCACCATCCAAACATCAACAAAACTATGTGGACGTTTAAAAGTACCAACCCATACAGAATTTTCTAATTTTGGGGTTATGCCGATTTCTTCGGTTGATTCACGAACACAGCAATCCCAACCTGATTCACCGGCAATCGCGCCGCCACCGGTCTGGCCCCACATGTTTGGAAATTTTTTTGACGTGGGTAATCGCTGTTGTAACAAAAATTGGCCGCGCGAATTAACAAACCATACATGAACCGACAATTTGTTTAGGCCATCTGGTATCGGTGCCCGGCGTTTGGCCGTTGTTACAAACCGACGTGCATTATCATATAAATCTATTATTTCCGACATGAATACCCCTGTTTCAAAAATTTATAATAACAGCCATATAAATATTAGTCAATGGTACTTGACCTGAATATATTTATACTATATCTTTATAGCGGTCAAAAAAACGTTACAAATGTTATAATTATGAAATACAAAGATTTTATATTTATGGAACGCTATACTTTTCAACATAAAATGGCGTTTTTACGTGTTGAACATCAATTATTAGGACATAATACGATACGTGGCTATTTACATGATGCAGATAAATTATTATATCTGTACCCAATTGCATATATTTTTGGCAAAGATAAAAAATGGGTGCAACAAAAACACCGCGCGCATAATCGGCATCACGTGGAAAACAAATTATCAAAAACATACAATGATTATGTGGAAATGGTCATCGATTGGGAATGCGCCCGATATACAAAACCTGACAAGCAATTAAGCGCATATGAAACCATGAAAAAATTTTATCCATTTATGGAACCGCATTTGTTACCAATAATGAAAAAATTCGGCCTGGTGCGGTAATAAATAAAACAAAGATGTCACGTTGCTTATTACAGTAATGGGCCCCTTAAAACATCCCCATCTGTTCAATATGATTGCATAAGCCTGCCCCCCCCAGATAAATCCACCAAATTTGGGCGATGTTTTTGTTAGTTTTTCAATACTTTCATAATTGTATGTGGACAAATATGAAAATCGTTATATAATTTGCGTATGACACAAGGAACACAACTTTTAACAGATAACAATGGAAATGTGGTAACCGCATTCCATGGAACTTATTATGATTTTGATTATTTCTTCCCTCTTACGCACTTCGGAACAGAATATGCGGCAAAAAGAGTGCTGAATGAGGGTAAACGGAAACGCGACAAGAACATCAATATAAACAAACCAAAGATAATTCCCGTTAATTTCAAACGCGGCAACTATGTCAAAATTCCTGATTTGAATAATCACTATACAGATGACTGGCAAGCAATCATATTGGCGCTGCTATTAGACAAATCTATTATTGACGACATAAATTCGTTAGTTCCATGGAAAGGGATAGAGCAAAAATGTAAAGTTGCGGCAACAAAGGAACTACCATATCAATATGATTTTATACGCGAACAAATCGCACCAGATTCTGTTCAACAAGAATTATCGTTGGAAACTCTGTATAGCCAACCAACCAATGAAAATTTATTTTATCAACGCATGATTTTGTTTTTAGAGTCTGTTGGCATAAACGGTTTTACATACCCCAATTTTACAGAGGGTGGCGGTCGGGATTCCTATATAATACTCAGACAAAATAATGTTGTTCGCTTGGATAAAAACGTGCCACTGTTGCCGATAAAAAACAATATTACACAATTACAAAAGATCGAAAACGCCTTTGCAGCAAGATACCAACCAAGACAGTTAAGCGCATCAGAAATACAAATATGGATAAAAAAACTGCATGATTTTTACGATTTCAAAACATCTGAAATTGCATTGCAAAAACACAAAGCAGAAATTATTACTCAACAAAAATAGCGTTCCTCAAAAAACACTTTTACATCTTTCCAAAAAAATAAAATTTTATGAAGAAAATCAGCTCGTGAATCGCGCAGTAAATCCTGCAAAAATAAGCAACGCCCCGCCGCCGGGGCGTGTTTTTTATTGTGGCGGTGCAAGAAACCTTTTACCTTTGGCTTATGAAAAACCTGCGCCCAACACACGAACGAAATGGTTAAAAACAGGGAAAAACAGGGAATTTCCGCAAAAAACGGTCTTTCTAGGCAATTTTCACACAACTCAGACTAGAACACGCCCGCAGATTTGCGGAGTTTTTACCCTGCCCCGCATAAAAAATCCCTACAAAAATAACAGGGAATTTTTTGGCCTATATCAGGGAGCTTGAGCTCTAAGTTAGGATTTTTAGTTTTTTAAAAAATCTATGATTTTATCCGACAAAACCTTTTCTTGGTTTTTGAATACATGATTTGCGTCTGGAATCACAACTGCCCGTCCGCATGATACAGAATTCGCAACCTTTTGCATGTATTCTTGTGCATTCTCATCTTCCTTGGAACCGATAATTGCTAACACAGGACAGGTTATTTTCTGAAGTCTGGACATATCGCCCCCCGGTGTTTTGTACGGGATATTATTAATTTTTTTATTGGTAATAAAATCATAATATGTCTGACTAGATATAAGGCACCCACCCAATAATTTTTTCGTTAAAAGTTTGTCTGCTTGGTTATTTGCTATATTTTCTTGAGCCTCTTCTAACATCCCTTCGTGCATAGAAAGTTTTGGAAAATTTACACTGTCTTGTGGTGCTAATAAAACAAGTTTCTTAAGGTTGGAGGGCTGACGTTCTTGCAAATAATACACGACCTTATTACAACCCAAACTGTGAACTACTAAGTGTACAGATTCATAATTTGACACAAATTTTAACCATGCATCAAAATCGTATACACAATCTTCAAAGTGCTCGTATGCGGCACCTTTTCTTATATTAGAAAGTTTACCGTCTTCTTTTAAATACGGAAAATCCATAATTTGAAAAGACCCCTGATTGTGTGCAAACAAGAAATCCATTCCGTTTTTAAGACAATCGTCCGCCAAAACACGTGCAAATTTACTTTCCAAGAAATTACCTGCAAGCCCTGGCATAAACAAGACACAAGATTTGTTGTCGTGGCTGGCAAAAAATCCATTTAGAAATATATTTTGTTCTGTTTTCACTTCTGTATATGTAAATTGCACCTGCATCCCCTTTCTTAAACATAAGAACACTAACAAAACATGTATACTAAATCAAATAAATTAGACTTTGACAATAATATTTTATAGTATACAATAAGTGAGTCATAAAGGCATATTTAGACGACGTTGTATAGAAAATGAACATTATTTCTACAATCACAAATGCTTTTTCAGCATGTAGCGTTATAGGTATTAAAAATCAAAAATTATATTTATTGCAAATTTATCGTGAACGATTGGAATTCCCAGCCCTTTGCAAAAAAATTTCCGAACTGCACGAAGAATACAAAACGAAATACCCATCGGCGCTTATAACTACACTAATAGAAGATGCATCATCGGGCCCGTCTTTGGCACAGCAATTACAGTATGAACACAGAGATATGAAAGTAACACTAGTCAAACCAGACACAGATAAAATCACACGTCTGGAAAGCGTATCAAGTTATATTGAAAATGGATTGATATTATTTCCAGCAGATGTCGCAAATTGGTGGCAAGATTTTTCCAGTGAACTGTTTACTTTCCCGAACACGACTTTCAAAGACCAGTGCGATGCTTTTTCACAGTGCCTTCACGTTGCGGCACCAATTGTGACAAAACCTGCCCCACACGTATTTGTTTTCTAAGTTGATAAAAAATCGCACAAGTGGTAAAATATTCCTGATATCGGGAGTTCTGATATCGGGGTGTAGTAACCCGTTTACGAGTGTCCGCAGTGACATAAAACCATCCAACCGTTTGGTTGGAGGGTTGTGAATATACAGAATAAACAACACAATTCTCGTAAATTGTTACTAACCTCCAACCACCAGATTTCTTGGTGGTTATTTTATAAACCAGCGGAGGGAAAAATGTCCACAGCAAGAATTGTACAAAGACCGATTATCGTAGATAAATCTGGTAAAACCGTTTCACCAGAACTGGTCAAAATGCCTAACGAGGCTTGGCTACAAAAATTGCTGCCGACCTGCCCAGATATACTACCAACAGCAGAAATAGACTCTAAATATTCGCAACTTTTTTATATTGCCAGTGAAGTCGCCACAGAATCCACCAAAACAGGCAAAGGTCATATTGATATTCTGTACGTATCAACAAATGGTAATTTAGTAATTGTTGAAACTAAACTATACCGCAACCCAGAATCCAGTCGCCAAGTAATTGGACAAGTTTTGGATTATGCTGTAAGCCTGCACGACACAAAACAGTGGAATTGGGACAAGTTAGAGTCAATTTACAAAGGGAAAGATTTATACTCAGACATTAAACGCAAATACCCAGAAATCACCAGCAAAGAAAACTTTATTGAAAAAGTAAATGAATCTATTCGCAAAGCCGACTTTCTTATGATGATTGTTGGTGATGCAATCAGGCCAAGTGCAGATAAAATAGCAGAATTTATCAACAGCCCAATAGATATGCATCACAGATTGGCTCTTTGCGAACTTACAACCTATAAAATGGCAGACAAATTCTTGGTTGTTCCGCGTTTAACAACTTCCACTAATATACTAGAACGGGCAGTAATTACTCTGAAAGATTCAAAAATTATCGCAACAGAAACAAAGCAACAGCAAGCCACAGAATCAGAATACAAGTACTTTCAAATCTCTATGGAAGACTTTATTTCAGACTTTACAAACAAGAACACACAGATTACTCCTGATATGTTATCTGCATTTTTTGACGCCTTGCATTCGGCAGGTTTCAGCACAAAAACTGCAACAAAACAGGTTTCTATCGGTATTCCGGGCGTAGTGTCTTTATTTCAAATATCAACAGACAGCATATGGTTTACACCATCAAAATTGCAGGCAACATTAAAAGGCACGAAAGCCAAACCCGCCCTGTCCTATTTATTAGAAAGCCTGAAAGACTTTTTAATAAAAGGTCAAAATCCATACAAAGTTATGAACAAGTTCTACCGTTTGGATTTCTCGGTTATAAATACCAAACGCACAGAATTTATATCAGCACTTTCTAAGTTTAAGGAAATTGTATAAACCTTAAAAGTTATAATAAGTTGTGCCACCGATTTTATTTGCACTGGATGCTACACGGCGATTACCAATACTTCCCGTTGTATACGTTGTAGCACCTATTCTATTCGTAGTCGTATTAACACGGCTGTCACCGAAACTGCCCGAATGATAAACAGTATTTCCAATTCTGTTTTCACTGACGTTTACACGCCTATCACCAATAGAGCCACTAGTATAAACCGTTCCACCTATTCTATTAGAGCTAGTGTTTACCCTTTCATCACCAATACGACCAGTGGTATACGTCGTATTGCCAATTTTATTCGTTGTAGTACTGACATAGTTTCCATCAGAATCACGCCCAGAACAGTAAACAGTATCACCAATAGTATTACAACTGACACCTGCCAAGCACGACATTGGCGTACAAAAGAATACACCAAGCAGAATAAAAAACGCTGTCAAAGATCTCATATTTCCACTATGCTTTGTTGTTCTCTGTCATATTTATATTTTACAATGTCACCAGAAATAAGTAATTCTATGGCTTGTTGGATTATTCCTAAAGGAACACTAAACCACTCTTTAGGCGAACATCTAGTACCATTATTATCGATAACATCTATCAACACTTGTGCCGATTTAAAAAATTTATGTATTAAATCCTCAAATTTTTGTGCATTAACATTATAAATCTTATATGTCTCTACAATTTTTACTTTGGACATTAAGTAAGTAGGTTCATTAATAGCGTTTTTTATTCTATCTTCAACTTTTGTACTAGACCAACCTATCTTATATAAATTTGGAATTTCTTTTACTTTTATGTCCTTACTTAAAGATTTCAATATATAAATATAACCTGTTTCTGCATCTTGCTCATCAATTCCTGCCATATTTTTCAATGTGTTTTCTATATTTTCTGAAACAATTTGACCTTCCGTATACATAGTTTTTGCCAAAGAATTTTTTAATATGTCAGACTCTGTCCCATTTTCATAAATACATCTTGTTCTGGCCTGCATCCTATGATTACGAAATGAAGCTTTGCCCAAACTATCAATATAAAGCAACATCCCACGTAAAATAAAAAATGTTCCAGGTTTAATACTTCCTTCATTAGAAAACTTCATTAATCTGCGCTTGTTATTTTTTAAATCTTCTTGGCACGATTTAAATAAAGGTTCAAACTTATCAAAGTCCAAACATTTTTTTTGCTTTGCAACATGATCAAAGGTTCCAACACTCTTGCTTACGGATCTACCATGCTTAATGGTAAATATATCATGTTCTGGATCTGTTTTTAACATACCAAAATCATCACTGGCCATAATTTCTTCAATGGTCGATGGCGCAGTTTGTACAACATGTTCTGGTAATAACTTATGAACATCAACTTCTTTTAATTTACTAGCTAATTCAGGGATGTCTCGGATCGCCTTTAAGCGCATAAACAACCTTTTTTCTATAATGTCATCGGGGTTATCTTTAGGCTCTGCATTATGTTCTTCAAAAAATTTATTAATTTCTTCAAACCCAATTACAGTACGTTCTTCCTCTGTCAAAGGCCGAACAATTGGCTTCGTATATAGTAATCCAAATTCGTCTTCATTAATAATCTGTTGTAGCCAATCTTCTATCATTTGGTCGCCTTTTGCTTACGAATCTCATCTTTTAAGCATAATAAAGCCTCTGCCAATTCTCGTTCTTTTGGATCGTTAGAATGATAATACGGTTCACGCCCAATTGATTTACGAAATTCTAAGATTTGCGGCCATAATATGCGCGCTTGATCTAATGTCATCTTAATTCTAGTTGTATCAATAGAATCTTGAATCATTTTGAACATTTTTTTATCAAGTGTTTTTGACAAAACTTCAAACGCTTTCTGAAATGGGTTAATTGCATCAATAAGATCAATATCTAAATCCACAATATTTATAAATTGATTTGCAATTCTGATAAATTGTTTATCTCCTACTTGCTCGATATGACCTGCTTTAATAGCCGAATCCGCAACAACTCTTTGTCTTATCTGATCAACTTCGTCATCATCCAAATCCGGATATGCTGTTCTAATAATTTTTGGTATCAAATGTTTGTTTATAATCAGTGGATCTACGTTGCCAGGAATTGCTTTTTGAATATCGGTATCTTGTAAAACCTTGGCCTTCAAATCGTCTAAATCTGTTTCCAAAATTTTACTAACCCTATCCGTAGTATCTTTCAGACCACGAACTTTGATTTCACCTGGTTTATTATCGCTAGCATCGGATCCTTTGCGTGGTTTAAAGTCGAATTTTGGTGCAATAACCTGTTCCATCAACAAAGAGCAAGTGATGGCTTTCAACATATTTTGTACCGCCACTGTTGTTTGTTCCTCTGTTGCCGCTGGTTCAGCTATAAGATTTGTAAATTGTGCATGGGTTTTGTTTTCACTATCTCTGGTACAACGTCCAATAATCTGCACAACTTCCGTCAAAGATCCTCTGTACCCAATTGTCAAAGTATGTTCACAATAAGGCCAATCAAACCCTTCTTTCGCCATACCAAGAGCAATCAAAATATCCAAATCATCTTCACTTTTCATGTTCCGAAGATAAGTCACTACACGATCACGCCCATCTTCTTCCACCAGATCTGCCACTTTCAAAATCTTACCATCTAAATGTCTTTTTACATAGATTATACCAGTGTCTTGGTCTTCATGGTCTATTTCGCCTATGACATCTATAATCTTTGAAACCTCTTCATATTTATCTTTGGTTGAAGCCTGTGAATTAACGTACGGAATATGAATAATTGTTTTCTTGTCGGTATCCAACACATCTTTGATTGCCGAAATATATTGCCCCTGATAAAAATGATAACCAATTCCCAAAGACTTCAAATATTTATATCCATTCAATTGTTCATAGTAGTTATAGGTTACACGATCAAATTTATACTCATCCTCAGGCAACATAACTGCTATACCATCCCCACGAAAATAAGATCCGGTCATGGCTATAATATGTGCAGTAGATCCAATTATAAGCCCATGAAACAAATCGCCCAGTTTACTGCTATTTACATCAGCGGAAACATGGTGAAATTCGTCTATGGCCACCAAACAATCATTAAAATCTTCCGCCTTCAGCTGTTCATAAGCAAAACGTAAAGTCGCATGCGTACAGATCAAAATTCTATCTTTTGGATCCGTTGAATGCATAAAGGCAACAAACTTACCAATCTTGCTTTTATTATCGTCTGCATCTGGGGTACAAAGGTTATATTTATCGTCTGGTTCCCAATCTGCAAAAAAGCCGTATGTTGTCAGATCTGTTTTTTTGAATGATGCACCGATTGATCTTTCTGGAACAGCGACAACGACCTTTCTGATTCCTTGATGTTCCAACTTATCCAGGGCAATAAACATCAATGCACGAGACTTACCAGATGCCGGTGGTGCCTTGATAAGCAAATATTTAGATGTTCTGTATGCAAACGCCTTTTCCTGCATTTCACGCATACCAAATTTGTTTGTTTTGGTACTGTTCCCGGTTTGCTCATAATTTACTTCTACAACATTCGGCATGGTTTATCCTTTTATAACAATTCTAATTGTTTTATATCATCTTCTTTTGCACCAGATGACATCAATTCATACATTTTGAATAAATGCTTTAATCTTTGATTGTCGTTTTCAAATGGTCTTTTTCTGTAACAAGATTCAATATATAAATCCAGATTATGATGAGCCTCTGCTAGATCACCAGGCATTTTATCTGGATCATAAAGCTCTGCAAGTGTCTTAGTAAAGTATTTCTCACGTACTTCCAAAGTCTGATTAGCATATAATTCGATTTTCTTTTTTTGTTGATCTGTAATTTTTGGGAAAGGGAATGTGTTATAACATAACTCCGCAGAATATCTGTAATCGGTTTTTAATCTACCACCAACTGATTTTACCCACATCATGTGCATATAAGAAGTCAGTACACCAAATATCCATAATTCTGCATCATATATAGCCTGTGCTGCATTGGATATAACAGTATCTTTATCCACAAACCCAATAGGAATATATTTCCTACGTTCTGACGATACAGAAGGTATAATAATCGCATTTGTCGGTTTATATCTAACTTCGCCAAATCTATATGGGACATTAGATAACTTGCGTGTTGCCCCTCTTGTGCTTTCTTCCCTATATGTTTTTACTTTGTTTATCCTGTCCGCTATAAAGCGTATTTTATTGGCTTCATTAATATCTTTAGGATCTATCCATAAACAGAATCTGCTTATAGAGTTTATGTAATCGTCCGCCCCAATAAATCTTTTTATGAACTTTCGAGAATTTGCATGGCCCGACAATAACTCTTCACGTTCTTCGGCACTAAGAATGAGGTTTCCTCCGTCATTTGGCATACTGCCGAATGATATTTGAGGGAACCCCGATATTGCTTTTCTTTTTTCTGAATTCACGTAAACATTGTTATAATCAATCAAATATGCATTTATATTTTGTGCATTATATTTTCCATCAAGTGTATATATGTATAATGGCGTAGAATTGTTGTTTGATAACCCGATTATATTACACGTAACCCCTGCATTATTTTTAGCATTGTTTGACCATTTGAACGATGTATAAGCAAAATCTATGCATGTTTTATTTGTCAAAACATGTGGCCAAAATAGTGGCACTTGGCTCCCCTGTGTAACAGAATTAGTCGTTACAAAACCAAGTCTGTGATGTGTTTTTTCGATATACTTTTTGCCCAAGAAAAACCAACAACATATATAATCAAGGTTGCTGTACTGGCAGCCAGTATTTCTAAATACATACGCCATATCTTCTTTTTGTTCTGCACTTTGTTTTCGTGCCCCTTCGTATGGAGGATTTGAGGGCAGACAAATCTCTACCTTGGCGTCTGTTTTAGGACAAACTTCTTCCCAATTCAATCTGCAAGCGTTACCACATACGATATGCCCGCTTTCTGTTAGCGGTAATGTCGGTCTGGTAACACCAAATTCCTCTTTGAATTTACAATTCATTTGATGTTCGGCCAGCCATAAAGACAAACGCGCTATTTCACATGCAAAATCATCAATTTCTATACCATAAAACTGCTTTAATTGAATTATAGACAGATTTATTTGCATATTAGGGCTTTTGTTCAACTCTGCCATTCGTTTGATTATATTCATTTCAAGCAACTTTAACTGCTTCAAGGCGATAATAAGAAAATTTCCGGATCCGCATGCAGGATCAAATATATGAATTTTTGATAATCGGGCCCACAATTTTTCAAGTTGCCTTGAATCATTATACGCTCTTTGAAAGTCCTCACGCAAATCATCCATAAACAACGGATTGATAACCTTCATGATATTTGGAACAGATGTATAATGTTGCCCCAACCCACTACGAACTTTGGCATCTTTTACCGCCTGAAACATGGAACCGAAAATATCAGGATTGATTTCAGCCCAATTATTTTGATCCCCGCATTCTAAAATTAATCTACGTGCATTCGCTGTTAATTTAGGAATTGGACACTTATCCGCAAATAGATGACCGTTAACATATGGAAATTGTTGAATATAACTTGGGTATAACGACTTATCGCGCTTATCCAGGGATTCGAACAAAGAATCAAAGAAACTGCTTAGATCGCTACCATCTTCCAATGTATGATTAGAAATAGCTTCTGTAAATATATTATCACCATCAAAAATACCAGTATCTTCTGCAAAAAAACAAAATAATAACCTTACAAGAAATACATTTAACGCATGATTATTCTCTTGGGCAAACTCCTTATCATTATTGTATATTTCATCATATATCTTAGCCATCTTGCCGGCAGCTTTAACATCAGCAGGATTTTCTAAATGCGCCTCATACTTTTCACGCCCGGCCCAAGGCAAAAAGAACTCAGAATGCTTATATAACTCCTTAAAAGGTACAAATAAGGGCGCTTCTTTTGTTTTTGTATCATATGCCGCAATATCTTTAAAGTCTGTAACTATAATAAATCGTGGATCTTTGTTATAACTTTTTTCATCTTTTTGTAGTTCATCCAATCGATTAAGCACATTAACGCCAGTATCCACTTGTTCAAAAAATACTTTCTTTTTCAATATTATTTGATTTCGATTCCCAAAAATGTCTGGGATATCCTTTTTAGCTTTTGTAATAGTAGTTTTTGATATTCCGTAAGCCAACAAAAGATCATAAATAAAATCACTATGATCTTTCTTGCTTACTATATTTTCAATTACATTTTCTAAATTTTGCATCATGATAAAAATCTACTTAAATTATACATTAAGAGTGTAGCATAAAATTATTATACTTTCAAAGTGCTAAATATACAGAAATACAATTTGATTTAACTTGACTTTCGGGGAAAGGTAAGCAGTAATTGGACAAACTTAAAAACATAGTAAAAACAAAGGAGTCCAATATGCCTAAATACCCTGATATAAAGGTTTATTTAACAAATCGCGATGGTAATGCTTTCGCTATCCTTGCACGGTGTAAAAACGCCTTGGTCTTAGCTGGTTTAGAAGATAAATGGCCCGAATTCTTGACCGAAGCAACCAGTGCAGATTACCCACACCTGCTTGTCACTGTTATGAAATGGTTTGAGGTTGAATAATGCCATACAAAAATCCACCTAAATCAACCAGATTCCATATCGGTAAGTCCGGCAATCCGTTCGGGCGTATGCCCGTAATTACCAATAAAGACCTGTATCACAACTTGCGTATTCTACGTATGTTAGTTGATATTGCTATGCAGCATCTGCGACAAAAAGGAAATTCTAATGCAAAGGAAAGTTAAAGACATTTTACCAAAAACATTTGAAGAGTTGAAAGCGTTATCACAAGATGAACGCGCACGTTTATGGGCACGGTATTCGCCCCACCCTTTTAAGCGACAAATGCGATCGCTTTGGTATTATATTCAATCCGAACGACTAAACCTGCGTATTGAGCCAAAGTTCATCAAAAAAATCAAAAAGTATAAAGATAAACCTGATGAATGCGTAAATCGCGTATTAAAGCACAGGTATAACATTACACCCGGTACAACTATCATTAGGCACTTTCGGAATATAGAACATAAGGTCCTGGTCAATTATGACAACACGTTTTTGTATAACGGAAAGCAGTATCGTTCTTTGTCTGCGATTGCGTCTGATATTTGTGGCACCAAGACATCGGGACCGCACTTTTTTGAACTGGACAAAAGGAAAGTAAATGCCGGTGATTAAATGCGCTGTCTACTCACTATTGCTGTTTTTTCTTACGTAGCATCAGTTCTGGTTTACCTGCATTCAATTCTGGCGATACTGACAAGCCCAAATTATCAATAAAGGATTGAATCTGTGATTTTATCTGCACCGTATCTACGTCATCTGCGGTGCAATATTCCACCTCTAAAAACATTCCCAAGTCCGCCACAGTTTCAAATTCAATTGTATAATCGCCCGAACGATATGTACGCTTTAGATTATCTATTTTAATCAATTCACGCAGCCCCAACGCATGCATAACTTCACATAGGGTAGACATATCCGCAACTGTTGTTTCTGCTTCATCCGAATATAACCATGTATCGCCGTCAAAATGGTCTTTTTTATAGGTGATATAATTTACATTGTCCTTTTGTCGTGTGCGACAACAAGCGTACAAACGACCATTTGCGTCAGGTTGTAAATCTGGGCGTAATGGGTCATAATAGTATGTATCAACTGTTCGTTTATCACCCAAGAATTCAAATTCAGATAATTTATGCAAAACATCTTCTTCGTCTGCAAAAACCTGAACCAAGATCTCAATTTCTTTCATTTATAACTCTCCATTTTTTCTATCGCTTTTTTCAAAGATTCTTTAGTATCGATGGTTACACCCATTTTCATCCACCAAAAAGTCCTGTGTTCTTTCATAACTGCATTCGCTGCATCGCGTCCAAACAAATGCCCCATAACATTTACAGATTCTTCCAAGTTTGCAAACATCAATGGAACTTTGATATTGGTTTTATACCATGTCAGGCAGCAATTTCTAGGGCTGTGAATCTTTGCAGACCGTTTATCACACCATTCGTTAAACGAATTTGCAACAATACTATCTGGAATATACCGATACCACATTTCATTAAGTTCATCCTTGAACGTTTCATCCCAACCGATTGTAACAAAAATACCATCATCGGATAGATTTCTGTAAACTGATTTTAATTCATCTAAACAAGTCTCTTTATTAAATATCCGTGAAGGGAATCCAAAAGAACTGATTATAAAAGATGATGGCTTACCCAACACAAAATCCTTGATCGAATTTTGTTCCAACTTTATGTCATTAACATACAATTTTTGCCGGTTTATAATTCGTTCTAAATAAGCTAACATATCGGCACTAAAGTCAACGCCATACAATGTGCCTTCATAAGGTATTCTTTTCAGAATATGCCTAAATGTCTTGCCCGTTCCTGTCGCCAAATCAACAGGATTTACAATTTTTAATCCCATTTTCTTGATTTTTCTTAATACTAAATCAAAACATACGTTCTCGATATCTTCCGCCTCTGAAAAAATATTATAAACGCTAGGGTCTGCATACCATTTATCAGTATCATCGGCAATCAGTCCATTCTCATTTACGCGACATCTGGAAAGAATCTTACGTTCCGAACGTATTTGTTCATTTTTTATACGGGATAAAGTATCAGTAGCCTCACTTATAACCTGTTGATTGTTTTCTTCGTCCAACAAATCTTCTATTATACTTATATTTCTACGCGCATTTATCTTGGACAAACCACGTAATGACATCTTACGAATAAGAGGATCTTTGCTTTTTAACCCGGCAATAAAATTATCTTCAAAACTGCCTCTTGGGTCTTTAGATGCAACCGTGTAGGCAGTATAAATTATTTCATAATCAGTCGATGTTTCTATTATATGTTTTATATGCTGTATAATTTCATTATCAAATAGACGCAAATGTCCAATAAGCCACATTGTATTTTTCAAGATATTTTTTTCATTTGATTCCAAGAAATATTTCTTCAAACTAGGAAAAATCTTTTCCTTGATATCAATATTAGTCGCATTTAATAGAATAGATATTATATTTCTTTTATCTTCAATATGCTTCAAACTATCTTCCAGACCACAAACCTTACGACCTTTTAAGCTACGTTTTAGGTTGTTAATTGAACTTTTCCCAGTTAATTTTTCTAATGCAAAAGCAGACATCCACCAAGACTCTGAACTTTTTGCGTAATTCAAAACCTCGTACAAGAAATCAACTATAGTTTGATCTTTTGTATTTTTTCACCAAAAGCCCAAACTAAACCTTTAGATTCGTATAAATATGCACGTTTTCTTTCAGAAATATTTTTTAACCCACTTACAATTGTAGACACATCAAAATGTTGGACAATACTGCCAACATTCCAATCCAGATTTTCGTCAAATTGGTAATTTGTCATATACTCTAGAAATAATAACATGTATTTGTTTGCAGAATCATTTATAAGCTTTTCTGCCAAACACTGTAAAACACTTTCGGAATAACATTTATCATACAAGACAGACAAGTTGTCTTTTTGTAGTTGTTCAAATATATGTTGAGAAAGAACTTCTGACATAGCATAAAACCTTTGTAATATATTATTTTATGCTGAATTATTATAAAAAGACTTTTTTCTGTTGTCAAGATAAGCATTACAGCTTATTTACTAACAAATCTGCAAACACCTGTTGGCCTATCATCAGCTTATGGACTACTTCCAAATGTATACTAGCGTATTTGGATGTATCCTGTGTACGACACTTATCGGGCACTTTCAGAATATAGAACATAAGCTCTTGAAAAACAAGTTTTATAACTTGACTTTCTGTGGTTTGTAAGCAGTAATTGCAACAACAAAAAGGTGTAACAAAATGTCGGTGATTAAATGTGCTGTTTATGTCCGTAAGTCAACTGAACATGGATTGGAACAAGAGTTTAATTCCCTGTTAAACCAGGATGAATCTTGTAAAGCATACATTGCGTCCCAGGCATTTAATAACTGGGAATATGTTCGCACTTATACTGATGCGGCGATTTCTGGTGGAACCATGGAACGGCCTGCCCTAAAGCAAATGTTGGGAGATATATCCAAAGGGTTGATAAACACTGTTGTTGTGTATAAGGTTGACCGATTATCCCGTTCTATCTTAGACTTTCACAATATGATGAAGTATTTTGATAAGTATAACTGCAACTTTGTGTCCATTACCCAGGCATTTGATACCAGTACTTCTATGGGTAAGTTAACGTTGAATATGTTGCTGTCATTTGCACAGTTTGAGCGTGAAGTTGCCAGTGAACGTGTGCGTGATAAAATACGTGCCAGTAAAGCCAAGGGTTTATGGATGGGTGGTAATCCACCACTTGGGTATGATACCAAAGACAAAAAGCTGGTTGTAAACGAGGCGGAAGCCCAGCAAGTAAAACAACTGTTTGAAAAGTATTTAGAGTTGCAGTCTGTAAAACGCTTGGTTCAATATGCTGAAGCACAGGGTATATATTCCAAGAAATGGATTTCCAAAAAAGGCAATCAAAAAGGTGGCAATAAAATATCACTGATGGGAATGCACCGCCTGTTGCGTGATATGACTTATATTGGTCAAATTGCACACAAAAAAGCAAATACCTTTGCCAAGGGCGAACAAGACGCAATTATTTCAAAAGAACTTTTTAACGAAGTTCAACAGGCACTAAAAAACAATTCTAATAACAAAACAGAATCACACCGTTCACCAAACTTGTTGTCAGGCAAACTGTTTAACAGTCAAGGCGAACGTTTTATCAACCAAGTAAAAACCAACAAAAATCATACTAAAATACATTACTATGCGCAAAAGGGACTTTTTATACCGGCGGCCCCTGTTGATGAAGTTGTATCAAATACTATTTCAGAGTTTCTAAATTCCGACCTGTCCCATCTGCCCCCAGATTCAGCAAGTGCATTAAAGTCGGTAAATTGGGCGGCTCTATCGGGCGTACAAAAGCGCGACTTTATACAAGCCATAGTTGACAAGGCTATTTTCTCAAATAAGCAACTGATTATCTATTTGGATATATCGCCAAATTCCGTGCGACCATTTATTACAGATGTCTATGTAAATCAGTCAAGCTTACCAATGGTAATTTATTACAAATAAATACAGTGTCACAACAACCACGCCAATAGTTTTCCGCAGGTATGCAAACACTAAATTTAGCGAAGCAAAAACAAGCCTGCGCACCAACCACGGAAAACAACAAGGCTTTGGCAACAGCGTGGAAATAGAAAGCACTGTATGAACAAGGCATAGGGTCTAATAAAGGACATATGCCCCTCAAAATAACTTGTTTTGAATTGACGACAAATGTAATTAGAACTATTATATTAATCATGAAAACATTTTATTTTGGCTTTCTGGTGGCTTTTATAACACCAACCGTATGTGTAGCAAGCATATATCATGAAATGATACAGCAATGTGATAAAGCTGCTGAAACAGAATTGGAAAATGCGTTATCAACCGTACAAATGACACAAATTATTAACGACCAAAAAAACTGTTATAAAAATGTTGTATACAAAATAATTGATACAGAATATGCAAAGAACAAGCAAAAAATGATGTTAGATTTTGATAACTTTATTACAAATTCTTCTATGGTTACTTATTCTATGCAATATCCTGATGTGTGCACTCCTAATTGTGGAACAGACATTGGATTAAATGCAACAAATGCTGACCTTGAAATAATCAAAGTCTATATTCAACAACTTTTATATGCTTTGCCGGTAAAACAATAAATGTTTAATTATTAAATAGGTTAAATTCTTGCTGCCTGCGATTAGTTAAACCCGCCATTTCCCTGCCACCAGATTTATTCCATGCCATCCATGCAGATTCCAATGTTGGGTATTTTGTATTATGATAATTTGAATCATTTACATATTTTACAACTGTGGAATTAGCAAAGTTTTTTGCGCCTATGTTATACGCCAAAGATACCAATGCATCATATTGATTTTGAGATAGCGGGATAGTTATATTGTCTTTAATTGCACGTTCTGCTGTTGATATGTCTGAACGCAATATTTCGGTTGCTTGTCTTTCTGTGATACCATGCTTAAAGTCTTCATCCGATTTTATCAAATGACCATAACCAATTGTTGCACCAGCGGGTAATTCTTTATCTGAATTTACAGGTCTTCCTGTTTTATCATCATAGATAACATGCCGGGCACCGATTTTAACACTGCCTTCAAATCGTTTTAACATATTTATACCATTATCGCTGATTTTCATATTGCTTGCTTCACTTGTTTTATTTTCTTTTTTGTAACCTTTATATACTCTGCTGAAAACAGTTTTATTATTATCATCTAGTTCCTGTTCTTCCACCCAGCAACGACAATTCGGATGAATAGGAACATCTGGAATATCATTTTTGTCTTCAAATACTTCACCATTATGCGATGCGCAATCATCGCAAATACGTTCATCGTCTTCACTGTGCCAAATCCAAATCTTTTTTGCCTCGGTGTGCTCTTCATCATCGTCATCTGGAATGTTTAGTGTATAAACAATCAATTTTTCATTTTGTATATCACCCCAAGGCATTAAAACACGAACATCTATTTCTTCGTCGATTTCCACAAATTGTGAATAATCGACCAAAATATCGTTTTCTGCTTCCGCTTCTGCCTCGGCTTCTTGAATTGCATTTTGTATGTCATAGTCAAATTTTTTTTTGTGCATCCAGAAACTGTTCGTAGGTCATATCGTATTTGGGTTCAATATATTGAGCAGTTGCATCTTGCTGCAATTCGCCAGGAAACAGTTTTTCCAGATATTCATTTGCTTTTGCAAATTCGGCGCTGTTTTTATCCATATATGCGGGTGACGACATAAGTTGCCGCAAAAATTCCGGTGTTTTCATTTATGATTCCTTTTTGTAAATAAAAAAAGCCGCGCACGCGGCGGGCAATAAAAAACGGCGACAAAATGTCGCCTGCTAAATTGATTGTATTGTATCACAAATCGCGTAAAAAATCAACCAAAACTGGCATCGGGTTTTTGGGCAGGGTATATAGTTGTGGGGAGTTTGGGCGGTTTTGGTATAACCGGCGATATACACTGGTAATGTCGCCCACAAAAACCGCCGGAAACTGGACGAAAAAGAACATCCCGCGGAATTACCACGGGATGCCCGATTTTACTGGCGGAGACGAAGGGATTCGAACCCTTGATACGGTTGCCCGTATACTACATTTCCAATGTAGCGCACTAGACCAACTATGCGACGTCTCCTGAAAAACAATATTTTTATTCGGCGGATAATTCGGCCGTATCCTCGGTTTCTGCGGGTTCGACCGGATTTTCAATCAATGTATTTTCCAATTCTGCATCAATTTCACGCAGTTTTGGATCCTCGGCTACATCGATTTCCAACGATTCTTCGTCATCAGAAATTGCCGGTGTATCCTTGTACGATTGAATAAATTCATGGCGCAGATTTTCGACATCTAGTTTTCCGGTTGCGATTTCACGCAATGCGACGACCGTTGGTTTGTCATTCTCTTTATCAACCACGGGTTCGGCACCGCCGTTTAAATCACGCACACGCTGGGATGCCAGCATTCCCAATTCATAGCGACTTTCCACGAATGGCAAAGTATCTGAATTTGTTATACGAGCCATGTAAAATCCTTTGTTGCAAACATTTCTAACCACGTTATAATGCCCCAAAGGTGGCAAAAATGCAAGCAGAAAATAAAAAAAATAACATACAGACCTTATCTTTGGGTTGCAGATTGAATGCATTAGAGACAGAAAAAATTAAAAACAAGCTGTCGCCGATGCTGAACACCGCGGTTTTGGTAAATACTTGTGCCGTCACGGCCGAGGCCGAACGTCAATCGGGGCAATCTGTGCGCAAAATAGTACGTGAAAATCCAAATGTTCCCGTTTTTGTCACGGGATGTGGTGCCACACGAAATCCTGGGTTATTTAATCAAATTCCAAATGTTTTTGTTATTGCAAATCATGATAAAATGAATACTGGGGCATATATGGATGCAATTGCCACCGCACCATGCGATTTCAGCACCGCCACGATTACAAAATTTAACCGCCCCGCCCCACATTTATCAAAACAATATATACAAATTCAAAATGGCTGTAATCATCAATGTACATATTGTGTAACACGACTGTTGCGTGGGCCGGCAATATCATTCCCATACGATGAAATTTTGGCCGATGCAATTACAGCCGTACAAAACGGATTTTATGAAATCGTCTTAACCGGTGTGGACAGTGCCAGCTATGCACGCGATGGAATGTTGGTTTCAGATATATGTGAAAAACTGTTGCATGACGTGCCAGAAATTCAACGGCTGCGCATTTCATCGTTTGATCCCGCATCGCCCCAGGTTTTTAAAATTATCGATTTAATGCATAACGATGCACGTATGATGCCACACATGCATTTATCCATGCAATCCGGCAGCGATACTATTTTACACGCCATGCAGCGACGGCACACGGCCGACACAATTCGAAAAATTGTTAACTATGCCGGTTCAAATATTACATTCAGTTGGGATATTATTTGTGGTTTTCCGGGCGAAACAGACGAACTATTTTATGAAACAATGGATTTAGTGCGCGAAACACGCCCAATAAAAATTCATGCTTTTCCTTTCTCTGCGCGTCCGGGCACCCCGGCATTTGATATGCCAAACAAAATCAATCGTGTTGTGGCCCGAAAACGCGTTCATGAAATTACCGCGGTGTCCAACGCCATTCGTGGCGAATTTATGTCAACGCATTTAGGGCAATGCGTTCCTGTATTGTTTGAAGAGCATAATATTGCACGTACACCGCATGATATTGATGTTAAAATTAATGGCGCGGCCATACCCGCCCGCACAATTTGCAATGTAAAATTGGTTGATGTTGTCAATGATAAATATATCGGTATTTTGATATAAAAATCTGTTGGCAATATGATTTATAATTGCTATTATCACAAACATGAAAAAGAAAATATTTATATTGTTGTTGGCATTAATAACAACATCTGCGCACGCGGATTTTTCTACGCGCGCAAAATCAGCATTTTTAATTGATTATGATTCTGGTGCCGAAATTGTTGCCAAGAATGCAGATACACTGATGCCGCCGTCATCCATGATTAAATTGATGACATTGGCGGTGTTATTTGATGAAATCCGCGCCGGTAATTTAACCATGGACGACAGATTGACCGTATCTGAAAACGCCGATTATGAAAATCCACTGTGGTATCCGGCCAGTAAAATATGCCTGGTTGCGGGGCAAACAATCACTGTGCGCGATGCCATATTGGGATTGATTGTGCTGTCGGGCGGTGACGCGTCGGTCGTTGTTGCGGAAAAATTGGCGGGGTCTGAATCCGCATTCACAGAATTAATGCAAAAAAAAGCCCGTGATTTGGGCATGATGCAATCGACATTTGGCAACGCCAGCGGTTTACCAAACCCAAATAATTTAATGACAAGTCGCGAATTGGCGATATTGGCCCAACATATAATTTCGGACTATCCCGATTTATATCCAATGTTTGCAACAAAAAGATTCAAATTTGCTGAATATCAAAGCGATTGGTGCCGCGAATGGGGGCGCACACATACAACCAGTTATAATAAATTACTGTTTACTATGCCGGGTGCCGATGGATTAAAAACGGGGCACACTGATGATGGTGGTTACGGCATGGTTGCCAGTGCGAAAATCGGCGGGCGGCGATTAATCGGTGTCATTAACGGATTTAACGGCAAAAATCATGATGCATTGGCCGCAGAAATGAAAAAGTTACTAGAATACGGTTATTCCACAACTATAAACCGTACGTTTTACGCCGCAGGCGACAAAATTGTTGACGTGCCAGTATGGTATGGTCGCGATGATACGGTTGCTGCAACCGTGGCCAAGCCATTTATCATAACAATTCCAAAAACAGACGGAATGAACGGCGTTCGTGTTGTCGCACGATATAACGACCCTGTGTCTGCACCAATCAAGGCGGGCGATAAAGTCGGTGAAATAATCGCACAAAAAAATGGCCAGGTTATCGCCAGTGCACCATTAATCGCACAAAACGATGTTAAAAAGACCATATTATTTGGACGTTTGATTAAAAATATACGCGTAATATTTGGAATCGATTAACATGGCACCACGGAAATCAACAAATTCTTATAATTTTCCCGCCCCAATAGATAATGATTTTTTGGTGGGGCATACGGATGTACTGAACGATTTTATAAACGCATGGAATGGTCGCGATACGCATCCGGTGCATCCTGTGTGGATGTTGGCCGGGCCACGCGGCATCGGCAAAGCGACACTGGCGTACAAAATTGCAAAAATGGTTTATGGCAATGTTGGCGATTTTTTTATCGTTGATATGGCGCATAATATTGATAAAAACGGCAATCCAAAAACAGATGGTAAAAGCATTTCGATTTACACCGTACGCGCAATGATTGAACGAATGCAAATGTCATCTATGTCGGGCGGATGGCGGGTTATAATTATTGATTCTGTTGACGAATTAAATTCATCTGCGTCAAATGCATTATTAAAATTACTGGAAGAACCACCCGCACAAACACTGTTTTTATTAATTGTGCACCAATTGGCAAACGTGTTGCCGACCGTACGTTCACGCGCACGTGTTGAAAAGATGCGTCCATTAACACGTGGGCAATTGTGCGAATTGTGTGCAAAATTTATGCCTGATACCGATATCAGTGACGAAATGTTGCGATTATCAAATGGCAGTTTTGGCCGCATCGCCGGATTAAAAAAATCCGGTGGCGATGTAATATATAATGAACTGATGGAATGTTTGAATAATCCCCATTGCACCAGTGCAGATATGTTGGCAGTTGCTAAAAAAATTGCCGTTTCACCGGAATTGCATGGGATTTTATTGGATGCGATTGCGGCATTTGGATTGGCAGATCTGTATCCATCGGCCACGCACGCGATTGCTGATATTACACGCATTAATTTGGAACCTGAAACAGCACTGTTTAAAATAATTACGCAAATAAAACAATGTTTATAGATACACACTGTCATTTAACTGATAACTATGTTTCCGGCGATTTGAATGATGTTATATCGCGCGCCGTGGCGGCCGGTGTCGGAATGATGATATGCCCAACGGCCGACCCAGATGATATTCCGGGTGCAATAAAAATTGCGGAAACATATAGTAATATTTTTACGACAATTGGCATTCATCCAGAATACGCCGGTGTTGATGCATCAAAATATTTAACGAATGCAGTATTAACAAATCCGCGTGTTGTTGGGGTTGGCGAAATTGGGCTGGATTACCACGAACGCAATGATAATCGCGCGGCGCAAATTAAACTGTTTGAACAGCAATTGGAATTGGCAAAAAAATACGCCCTGCCCGTTGCCATACATACCCGCGATGCAGAATCAGACACAGCCGCAATTTTAACGGGCGATGTGCGCGGGGTTATGCATTGTTTTACCAGTTCATGGGATTTGGCAAAAAAGATGCTGGACCGTGGATTTTATTTTTCCGCCAGTGGCATTTTGACATTTAAAAATGCGGTCGAAATCCGCGAAACATTTGCCAAGATTCCAATTGACCGCATCGTAATTGAAACAGACAGTCCATATTGCGCCCCAGTGCCGTATCGTGGAAAGACATGTGAACCGGCGTTTGTGATTGAAACTGCGCGTGTGTTGGCGGACATTCACGGCTTGCAATTGACGGATTTAGAAACTATACTGTATCAAAATACAATGAATTTATATCCAAAATGTCACGTCAAATAATAAAATTTGGTCAGGTTTCTGAAAATCGCAAAGCGCGGTATAATTATTCTATTGAAGACACAATAGAGGCCGGCATTTCATTAACTGGGGCGGAAATAAAATCAATTCGATATGGGTTGGTAACCATAGTTGATGGATTTGTGCAACGCCGCGGACGCGATTTATATCTGGCGGGAATCGAAATTCAAAAACTGCCCACGGCCGCACGTATTGTCAATTTTGATGAACGGCGACCACGGCAATTGCTGTTGCACCGGGCACAAATTAATCGCCTTGTTGGTAAATTACAGGAACGTGGCGCAACCATTGTACCGTTAAAGTTATATTTTAACAATCGTGGAAAATTAAAGGTTTTATTGGGCATAGGATACGGAAAAAATCGTGCCGACAAACGCGAAACGATAAAACGTCGTGAATGGGAAAAAAGTAAGTCACGAATATTAAAAGGCTAAATTAATGAATAAAATGACATATTCACAAAAATATGAATTAATCAGGAATATGATTTCACCCGAAGATTACAAAAGTGCCGAATTTATTTTTTATAACGATATTCAACCAATTCGTGTGCGTAAAAATATATTCAGTTTTTATGATCATGCGGAAATAAAAAAATGCGCGCGACATATATTAAACAACTATGACAGATGCGAATATACATTTGATTTAATGTCCGCCGTCGCAGACGATAAATTTATCGCACGTATGTTGCGTGAATCTGTTCCATATTGGAAGCGTGTTATAAATGCATATATGCGCGCATATAATAAACATTCTTTGCAACGATAAATAAAAAATCCGCAAATGCGGATTTTTTTATTAACGATGTTCACGACGCATTTGACGATGCATTTCCGATTTTATTGCGCGATATTCACCGCGTGTAATGCAACCATCATGATTGGCATCCATAATTGGTAACGCCATTTGTAATTGTGGACATTTTACAGACGATACATCCAAACAGCCATCATCAAAATCAACACGTGGGCCACGGAATCCGTCGCAACTTAATAACTTGGCCGCACCAAAGCCCAGTGCAAACACAATTAAAATCATGATTAATTTAATCATAAAACGACCAAATTTTGAACCGCCACGCATACATTTGCAATCCGCACCACATGTGCAATTTTCACCGCATTTGCATTTCGGCATTTCGGGCACGATGACAGTTTCCTGTAATTCAGGGGCAGATTTTTTAACAGTCTTTTTCACAGCTGGCTTTTTTGCGGCAACTGTTTTTTTAGTCACTGTTTTTTTTGCAGATGTTTTTTTAACTGGTTTGTTTGTTGGCATTTTATTCCTTCCTTTTATTCGTTTTACGTTGCAATTGTATTCAAAACAGAAAAATATGTAAAGGAATTTTTTTATTTATTTGTCTGCCAATGGATGCGCATGTTCATATACATTCATAATTTCGGACATATTTACTTTGGTATATAACTGTGTGGTGGACAATGATGAATGTCCCAATAATTCCTGTAAACTGCGCAAATCAGCCCCGCCCGCCAACATTGCGGTTGCGAACGTATGGCGCAATGCATGTGGTGTAACATAGTCCGGCAATTGCAAATAATGGCGCAATTTTTCAACGACCTTTTCCGCCATGCGTGGCGACATTGGCAATCCGCGAACACTGCGAAACAATGCATCATTTGCAGCATTGCCAAACGGGCGTATACGCATATATTTTTCAATGGCATCCAACACGGCGGGTAACATCGGAACAATTCTTTCCTTGGATCCTTTGCCCAATATGCGCAACGAATCCGGCCGACCGCGAACATCACTGTTCGTTAACCCCAATGCTTCGGATATACGCAGGCCACATCCAAACAACAACATTACCAATGCCCAATCACGCGCGGCAATCCATGGTTCGGATTCATCAATTGCCGAAATTGCATCATGCATATGTTCAACATCGGTGACATCAATGGCCTTGGATAATTTGCGCGGAACCTTTGGCGAAGAAATCAATCCGATTGCATCATTTTCTATATTATGGCGATTTGCCAGAAATTTATAAAAACCACGTAATGATGATAATGCACGCGCGGTGGATTTATGCGATAAATTGCGCCGTGCGCGATCCGCCATCCATGCACGAAAACAAATCGCATCAGCCTTTGCAATATTTGATATTCCGACATCCGCGCCAATATAATTGTTATAAAACTTTATAAAATCGCGGATGTCGGTTTCATACGCAGTCGCCGTATGCACAGAATAATTCTTTGTCTGTGTTAAATATTCTATAAATTCGGCGACATATTCATTCATTTTTTATTTTATTTCAAATGTTGCAGATACACTGACGGAAACCTCGGTGTCTTTGGCAACTATACTGCCCGTGGCTGAAAAAGCCTCGGCATCAGCAACCGCCATTTTTGCGGACGCAGTCAGAAAATTTGATGCCCGTGGTTGAATTGTGGATGCACCACCAACATTGTATGAAACGCTTAACATTTTTCCGGCACTGCGACCATCGCCCGCCGCCAATGCATCGGCGCGTTCACGTGCGTTTTCAACCGCCGCCCCCAGGCAATCTTCTAATATTGGTTTCATAGCCTCGGCACTGGTGTACATGCGCAGATTTTCAGAATAAACATCTTCCTGGCCGGCGAACTGGGTCAGAATTTTTTCGATTGTTTCAATATTATCGGCGGAAACTTCGATTGCGATTGTTGTTTCAGTGCCCAACACAACGGATTTTTCCAATTCGCGATTCCATTCAGACCGTTCATACGAATTAAATTCGGTGGTCTGCATCTGGACATCTTGGGTTTTCAGATAATTTGTGATTTCGTTAATCTTGGCCGTTGCCATTTTCATTGATGTGGCCGCCGATTTATCCAAAGTCGTCACACGCAATGTGATTGCGGTTCTGTCCTTTGGCGCAGAAGTTAAACATTCGCCATTAACCGATATTATGCGTGGCGTGTCCGGTTTGTCCAACCATCCAAACAACAGCGCCAACACGGCACCAACGCCGATTACACTGCCCGTCCAAATTAATGCGTTTTTCATATTTTCTTTCTCCTTTCCTGGTTTATATTTTAATCAAAATAGTTTAATTTCATTGCACGCTTTACCCGCGCCAAAGTATCCGCCGCCGCCGCACGCGCATCCATTGTGCCACGACGCAGTATTTCCATAACCGCCGCCGGATCACGCGCCAACGCTTCGCGTCGTTCCCGTATCGGGCGCAACGTTTCCTGCATTACGGCGTTCAGGAACTTTTTAACCTTTACATCGCCCAAACCGCCGCGTTCATAGTGCGCCGCCAATTCATTATAATCTTTATATTCTGGCAAAAACGCCGCAAAGTGTTCAGGACGCGCAAAAACCGACAAATATATAAACACCGGATTTTCCGTCGTATTACCCGGGTCTTCAACACGGATATGATTTGGGTCGGTGTACATAGATTTTACCTTGGCCGCGATTTCATCGGCGGAATCTTTCAGATAAATGCCATTGTTTAACGATTTGCTCATTTTCGCATTACCGTCAATACCAGGCAGACGCGCTGCTGATTTTGTTTTCGGCACAACTGCGCGCGGCATAATCAACGTGTCGCCATATATACTGTTAAACTTATGCACAATTTCCGCCGCCTGTTCCAACATAGGCAACTGGTCATCACCAACGGGCACAATATTCGCACCAAACGCGGTTATGTCCGCCGACTGGGATATCGGATAAGTAAAAAAGCCAACTGGTACACCACCATTAAACTTTTCCTTTTGCGCGATTTCCGTTTTTACCGTCGGGTTACGCTGCAGGCGTGCAATCGTCACCAGATTCATATAGTAAAACGTCAATTCGGTCAGTTCCGATATTTCGGATTGAATAAATATCGTTGTTTTTTCCGGATTGTACCCCGTTGCCAGCATATCCAGTGCGACTTCCATAACATTTTCACGCACGCGTTCAGGATTGTCAAAATTGTCGGTCAATCCCTGGGCATCCGCAATCATAGCGTACATTTTTTTATATCCGCCCGCATTTTGAATTTCAATATTCGGTATCAATGCACCGACCATATGCCCGATATGCAATGGGCCCGTCGGGCGTATTCCAGTCAGAATAATATCGTTTGATTGTGTCATTATAAAAATCCTTTGCCTGTATAATAAAACGTTTGCAAAATCTTTGCCAGTAAAAAGAAATCCCGCCGGAATCGGCGGGATTGAATTTTTCACGTTTATTATTAACGAGAATAAAATTCGACGACCAATTCCGGGAACATCTGGACAGGATATGGAACATCTTCGAACAATGGTACACGCGTAAATGTCGCGGTAAAGTTCGCACTGTCCACATTGATATAATCCGGCCAATTGCGTTCCGCAGATTCCAACGCCAACACAACCAATGGCATTTGTTTTGCCTTTTCGCTGACCGTGATAACATCGCCCGGTTTTACACGATAAGACGCGATTTTAACACGTTTGCCATTGACATAAATGTGACCATGGCTGACCAATTGACGGGCCGAGAAAACAGTTGGTGCCAATTTTGCACGATATACAACCGCATCCAAACGGCGTTCCAACAATCCAATCAAATTATCCGGGGTGTCACCACGCATGTTGGATGCCTCCAGATAATATGCACGGAATTTCTTTTCGCCAATGTTACCATAATAGCCCTTTAATGTCTGTTTTGCGCGCATTTGTTTTGCGTAATCAGACGAATTTCCACCACGGGATGTTGGACCATGCTGGCCGGGTTTATATTTACGTTTGTTAAATGGGGATTTTGCCTGGCCCCACAAATTCACGCCCAAACTGCGGCCGATTTTTAATTTTCTGGTGCTGCGTTTTGCGCCTGCTCTTGCCATAATTTATCCTTTTATTTTTTGGTTTTTCGGTGCCGGACGTTTCACAGAATCCTTATCGTCAATATGACCAAAATACATATTGCTTATTCAGTTCTGGTTATCCAGCGGGGGTCATTTTATCTGGTTTTTCGTGAAAAATCAAGTAAATTCTGTAACGTTATAAAATTATTAATACCGCAATCATGTGCGAACTGTTGCGCGGTGTCGAACTGCCGTCCAATTTGATTAGATACGTGCGCATCATCCGATATCAGCACCGGGATGTTTTTTGCCGCCGCCGCGCGCAAAATTCGGGCGGACGGATACGGTTCATATATTTCCGGTTTATATAAACCGGTGTTAATTTCCATTGCCACACCCGCATCTGCAATTGCATCCACGGCGCGCATTTCCGCGTCACACCATTTGTCGTCGCGGCCAATGCCAACCTTTTTCGGCAAATCAATATGTGCCATTATATTAAACAGTCCGCTGGTCGCGGCCGCGGCAATATTATCCCAATAAACATTCAACATTTTATCACGTACGGTCGGCGCGGCTTTTGCAATATCATGCATATTGCACAAATTGCCATCGTAATAAACAAAATGCACAGAACCGATGGTGTAATCGGGCCGCAATTTATCGATTGCGCGCAAGAATCCATCACACCATGTACGCGTGGGGAAAAAATCAACCTCCATCCCGCATAAAATATTAGCCTGTGATTCAGATTGTAATTGCCGCAATTCGTTATAATGTATACGAAATTTTTCAATTACTGAATCAAAAGAATCCGAATAAATCGCGGAATACCCACCACGTACGGCATACGGATACATTCGGGATTTTTTGATTTCGGGATACACGATAAAATGATTTGATACGCCCAGCGTATCAAACCCGGCCGCACGCGCAGCCGTAATCATTTGGGCAACTGTGCTTTTCCCGTCGAACCCAATCGTATGCGTATGCAGTGTGAAATTTTGCATCAAAATTTTACCTTTGGTGCTTTCTTTTCACTCTCGTCCATTTCAAACATTTTTTCCTGGGTGATATTAAACATACGCGCAATTATATTTGATGGGAATTGTTCAATTTGGGTGTTTAAGCCCATTACGACATTATTGTAAAATTGGCGTGCGGCCTGAATCTTGGTTTCTGTATCGGTTAATTCACGTTGTAAATCCAGAAAATTTTCATTTGCGCGCAATGTCGGATAATTTTCAGACACCGCAAACAAATTCTTTAACGTTTCGGTTAATTTGTTTTCTGCATCCGCACGTGTCGCCCCGCCCGCCGCCATTGCCGCATCGCGTGCACGCGTGACAGATTCCAATGTTTCACGTTCGTGTTTTGCCGCACCACGCACCGTTTCAATCAAGTTTGGAATCAAATCATACCGGCGTTTTAATTGTGTATCAATTGTGGACCATGCCTCTTTAACCTGATTCTGGCGGGAAATCAGTCCATTATATACCATGATAAAATATAATAAAATAACCGCAACAACGGCAATTGCAATCCACATATTAAACTCCTTTGTTTATTAATATTCTATACGCATGTTTTAATAAATGCAACCAACAAAAAATCGCCCAAACGGGCGATTTTTATTTTTGAACAAAATGCACGCTGTATTGTGGTTTTTTATCAGCCCCCAATGACGCACGCACCACTTTGTTTGATGCAGCCTGGACCGTACGTATCAGATTATTTTTATCTTTGCGTTCGGTTTTGGTTAATTCATTAATTGCCTTGGTTATTTCAATTTGAATCTGGCGTTTCATAAAACCTGTATCATCAGTTTCAAAAATACCAACGCTGGATACCTCTGGTGTACCCTTCAGAAATCCGCGTTTATCAACAGGCAACGTTACAAATATTGCACCATTTGTTGCGATTTTTTTACGCGTTTTATATACAGGGTCATCCGTACTGCGTTCGGTTTCACCCTCCATCACAACAAAGCCTGTTTCGATCGTTTCCGCAATATACGGTGCCGCACCATCAGATAACGCAATCATTTCGCCATTGTGTACGACCATCATATATTTTGCGCCACCACGTTCCATTGCCATTTTGCCGTTTAACATTTCATTTATGTAATCACCGTGCATTGGAACAGAAACCTGGGGATGAACCATATCATAAAAACGCTCGTATTCCGGACGACCCGCATGGCCACTGGCATGCAGGTGATCTGTATCATATATTGTATGCGTTTTTATTCCCATACGCGCCAATTTATTATATAAATATGATACATCCTGTTCGCGGCCCGGAATCACAATTGCGCTGAACAAAACAGTATCAGTTGGCTGTAATTTCATTTCCTTTACATGACCACGACACAACCGTGTCAGCATTGCAAATTGCTCGCCCTGGGACCCGGTCAGGAATATTGCCTGTTTTTCGGCGGGTAAATCTTTGATTTCGCTGTGCAGATACACATCATCTTTATCCAAATAGCCAAATTCGATACCCATTTCACGGAATTCCGGCAGCCCCACGAATGGCACCGGATTCGGGTTACTGCGTTCCTTTATCGCAGCAACACGGCCGGCGGCACGTGCGGCCTGGGCAAACATTTTCATACGCGCAATTGAACGCGAATAACCAGTTACCAACACACGCCCCGGGGCATTTTTCATAATTTCTGTTAACGTATCACGAACCTGGATTTCGGTTGTTTGGGCCTCTTGACGCGATGCAGATGTGGAATCGCACATACATGCCAATAATTTCGGATCAGAACCAATTTCACGCAAACGCGCGTAATTTGTTGGATCTTCGATTGGATTATCATCATTAAATGTCCAGTCCCCTGTGTGCAGCACTTTGCCCGCAGGTGTTTTGATTATCAGCATTTGCGCCTCTGGTACAGAATGCGAAACATGAAATGTTTCAATTTCAAATGGCGATAAATTTAACGTTGCACCATGATGGTCAAATTCAATAATATCTTTGTCCGGATTAAAATCAATTTCAACCCCACGAAATGTTTGACGCAAAATTTCCGCCGGGAATCGTGTGCAATAAATAGGCTTTTTAAATTTCGGCCATATAAATTTTAATGCACCGATATGGTCTTCGTGTCCATGTGTTAAAACAAAACCGACAACATCTTTTTTGCGTTTTTCCAGCCATGTCGTATCACAATATTGAACATCACCGGCACCGATTTCTTCCTCCAGAAATCCCATTCCGCAATCAACGATTAAATATTTACCTTTGTATTTATATACATACATGTTTTGGCCGACGTGTTCCAACCCGCCTAACGCCATAAAGTATAAATTTTCATCGTTTTTATCGTTTTCATATTTGTTCATACCGGTAATTTTTTCCGGCACATTCGGCATGTCCGATACAATTGTTTCGGGTGCCGTTTTTTTGTCACGTACTTTTACCATAAATAAAATCCTTTTTTAATGTTATACATTTGCACTGCCACTAAATCCATTGCCAATAAAGAAAAAATCTTTATTTGTAGTGAATCTGTGGCAATGCGGCACTGTTGTCCCCCGACGAAATAATCAAAAATATAATTAAAACAACGGGGTATTGTTTTGGATGTAAAAATCCAAAAATTCTCTCTCACACTTTGATAATGCTACTATAAATCCAAATAAAAGCAAGCAGAAATAAAATCCCCCATTTTGGGGGGATTTCTTATTCGGCCAGTGCGCCAACAGACATTGTGATACGCCGAATACCACTGCTGATAGATTTTTCTTTATTTACATGGGCATGAATTATTTCACCCGTATGGTAAACATGTGTTCCGCCACATAATTCGCACGAAACATCACCCGCGGTAATAACCTTTACCGTGTCACCATATTTTTCACCAAATAATGCCATGGCACCGCGTTTTTTTGCGTCGTCAATTGACATTTCTTCGTGGGTTACCGGCATATCGGCATTAATCCATTTATTTACTAAATCTTCGACTGCCTGTTTTTCTTCGGCCGTCATCGCACGCCCAAACGAAAAGTCAAAACGTACAGAATCCGGCGATACCTTGGACCCGCGTTGTTCGACATCCTGGTTCAGGACATGTCGCAATGCCGATTGTAACAAATGCGTCGCGGTATGCGCACGTGCAGTTTGCTGTCGTACTGTTGCATTTATTATTGTTTTAACCGTATCGCCAACCGATAAATTTGCGGTTAAAGTGCCTTTGTGTATAACTATGTCGTCAACACGCGCAGCCTCGGCCACACTCATAACGGCACCCGAATTTGACACCAATTCACCGGAATCGCCAACCTGGCCGCCCTGGGTGCCATAAAAGTTTGTTTTATCCAATGCAACTTCGACTTCATCACCGGTCGTGGCAGATTGCACAAATTCGCCATTACGCAAAATTGCCAAAACGCGCGATTCCAAATCATTATTCGGCGCATATTTATAATGGTCATCCGTGGCCGGCAAATCACTTTGCGATTCCCACAGTGTACGTGTGCCTTTGGTATTTGCGCGGCTGCGTTCCTTTTGTTCCGCCATTGCGCGTTCAAATTCTGCGACATCAACATCCATATTTTTATCGCGCAAAATCATTTGTGTTAAATCCAGTGGAAATCCGTATGTATCAAATAACTTAAACGCAACTGCGCCGGGCAAAACACCGTTTTGAACCTTTGGAATTTCAACATCCAATAATTTCATGCCGTTTTGCAGTAAATCTGCAAAAGAATTTTCTTCGTTTTGTATGATTTCAACCACACGTGATTCTTCGCGTGCCAATTCAGGATATGCATCACCCATTTCCGTTATTAACGCCGGATATAATTTTGATAACAACGCACCACGATGCCCCAAAATTTGACCATGCCGCATGGCGCGACGTAATATACGACGTATTACATAGCCGCGATCCGTGTTACTGGGGATAACACCATCGGCAATTGCAAAACCAACCGCGCGCAGATGATCAACAATTACCTTGAACGATGGCATGTTTTCTGTTGTTTGTTTTACACCGGTGACATCTTCGGCGGCATGAATCAAGTTAACAAATAAATCCGTATTATAATTATCAACCTGGCCCTGTAATAATGCAGCCCAACGTTCCAATCCCGCACCGGTATCAACATTTTGTTTTGGCAAAGGCGTTAAATTTCCATTTGCATCGCGATCATATTGCATAAATACGTTGTTCCATATTTCAACCCAACGATCATCTTCGTTTTCGATACTGTCGCCAAAATCATAAAATATTTCAGTACATGGACCACACGGGCCAGTATCACCCGCCGACCACCAATTATCTTTGTCGCCCATACGAATGGCTTCTTTGCCGGCGACGCGCCGCCATATTTCGGTTGATTCATCGTCGCTGACATGTGTGGTAACCCGCAAACGCGCCGGATTCAATTTTAATACATTGGTCAATAAATCCCACGACATTTCAATCGCCCCGGATTTAAAATAATCACCAAAAGACCAATTGCCCAACATTTCAAAGAAAGTGTGATGACGACCGTCAAAACCAACCTCGTCCAAATCATTATGTTTTCCGCCCGCCCGCAGACATTTTTGAACGTCGGCAACACGTGGTGCAAATGCGGGCTCGGTTCCCTGCAGTATTCCCTTCCATGGAACCATACCAGCCACAGTAAACATCAATGTCGGATCATTTGGTATCAATGATGCCGACGGCACAATTTTATGTCCGTGTGATTCAAAATAATCCAAAAAAACTTTACGAATATCGTTGTATTTCATGTTGTTATTCCCTTTGGTAAAATATCTTATATCATATATTTATTAAAAATAAAATTAAATATCTGTATCAGCCCCGCAGGGCGGCCGCAGTGGCCAACGCATCACGAAATATCGCGTCATATTTATCCAACACACGACGATAATGTTCATCGACATTGCGCGCAGGACATGTTAATCGCCCGTATTTCATTCGTACTGTATCCAATTTATTTTTTATATAACCAATTTTATCCATATAAATTGGTGCGCAATTTGCATTCATATGATGTGCATACGCATTTACAAATCGCCACATCATCGCATCCACGGGCGGAACAAATTCCAATTTGTCGTCTAATTTTTTTATTGCGTCATAAAATCCAGAATCCATATGCGCAACACCAAATAAAATATCGGCACGCACCGGCGTTCCCGCCATTGCGACATATGGACGTGCCAATTCGACATTTTCACCATCAACATCAATTTCCGATGGATTATTCATTGCGCGCAACAAATCGCCAACACGATGATGTAAAATTAACGCATTTTGAATAATAGCAAAATTATCATCAGACACATTTGGTATTTCAATATCCATTAATAAATCATCATCGTCACAAAATATTATCCACCCGGCATCCAAATCGTGTGCAGCATTAACAATTTCCATACGTGCACGAAACAGCCCCATATTTTCATTTGTATTTATAACACGCAAATCACCACAATATCCCAAACGTCGAATTTGTCGGCGTGTGATTGTGGTCATTGGATTATCATTATAAATAACCAATGTGAATTTTTGACGTATTTTTCCCAACATTGGCACAGAAACACGCAACATTTCATTATCAAATGTTGTTAAACCCACAATAATGTTATTTTTTTTGCGCATCATGCCAGTGATTTTAAATAAAAGTTTATAAAATTGCAATTGTTTACTTGTTTATGATATAATGCATACAAATAATTAACAAGGGACGTATACAAATGAAACCGCTGATGTTATTGGCGATTGTTATATTGGTGGCAATTGTGATTGTCGTGTCGTTTGGGTTGCAATTGGCCCCAAATCCCCCGGTTGCAATTTCACCTGATTCGGCGGGCTATGCATTATATGTGTGCCCCACCGAATCCGCATGGGACGGCATTGCGGCATCGTTACAGCCATTTTATCATTACCTGATAATTGCATTGTTTGCGGTGGTAATGTTATTGGCATTCAGTTGGGGATGGTCACTGTATCAAAATTTATTAAGTGATTCATTCAAACGCGAATCTTTCCAAAAGCCATGGAAATTAACCAAGTTTACATTTTGGGTCAGTATTTTGTTGTTACTGGTCGTAATGACACCAAATTATTTCCGCACTGTCACAGTCGATGGATTATCCGGGGAATACGTCCTGTGCGAAAGCGACACCCCCGGCGCGCGTGCCGTGCGGTATGACGCGGTTCACAACTAAAAAAACACATATTTGTCAACTTTTTCAAAAAACAATAAAAATTAAATATACTCTTGACTTAAAGCCCCGAATTCTCTACGATTCGTACAAGCAGCACAGGCAATGTCCGTGGAATACAACAAACAGAACAATATTTCACAGACATTGCCTTGGGACTGCCGGACACCTTATATAAATTTATATGAAAGGAGAAACACTATGAACAAACAGCAATTGATTGAAGCAATCGCAAACGAAGTTGAAATCACCAAAGCAACCGCTGCGGCATGCTTGGATGCATTTATCAACACAGTTACAAAAGTTTTGAAAAAGAAAGGGGAAGTACGCTTGGTTGGATTTGGTACATTCACCACAGCGAAACGCAAAGCAACAACAGGCCGCAACCCACAAACAGGTGCAGCAATCAAAATTCCTGCATCTACTCAGCCTAAATTTAAACCGGGCAAGGCACTGAAGGATGCTTTGAACTAAAGAAAAAAATCCCGCAACCGCGGGATTTTTTAATGGGGTATTTTTTTATCTATATTAATTTATCAATGAATAATTATAAATTTCTCAGGTAATTTCTTATTTCATTTATATCTTGCTTAAGAAAATTATAGTTTATGTCGCGGTCGCCGGTTTCTATCATATGTTGCGGGTTGAAAGACTGATTGATAGTTTCTCTGCTTATCGTTTGTGCATCATAAAGTCCGGCAACTTTACCAATTCCGCCCAAATCCTGACGACCTATGTTTTTTAACACAAGTTCTGTATCACGCAGATCACCAATATTATTATCTAATGCGTTCGCAATTTGCCTTAATTCAGCAGAACCGTAATGAGCATTAATATCATCTATGCCCATCTTACGAAACCATCCGTCTGACCGAATACCACCAAAAAATTCCCACTTTCCGGTCGACACATCTGTTTTACCCGCAGAACCACTGGATATATAAAACGGCAATTTTTTATTTCCAACCTTGACCATAACAATTGCGCGCCCATTGATTGCGCCAAAATCTGACATTGATTCTATTACAACCGGTGTTCCATGAATTGATGTCAAGCGTTTCCCAATTTGTTGTCGCAACCGTGCCATATTGCGTGAATTATCTATTGGATAAGTCAGATCGCCACCATTCCAAACATACCCCATTTTTTCGGCATCGGATCTTGACATAGCTATAACCATGTGATCAGCACCAGCATACCCCTCTGTGTTAAGTGCTGCTGCATAATATTTGCCCTCATCGGTAATCTCTTTAGCCATATTATATGCCGCTACGTCTTTCAATCCACTGGGCTGATATACATATGCCGGCGTATTGCGATATGTCACGTGTTCAAAATTTGTTAATATATTATCAAGACTTCTGCGCACATTTTGGCGTGCAATAGTGGCCGGATGATCTGGAATTTCTTCCATTATCATACGATTACCATTGGACCGCAATCTTATTCCATCATCATACAAACTGTCATTAACAATTTTCCACTCGTCATCTGTCAGTCGACTGGCTGGCCATGATACGCCTTGACCAGTATTTTTTAGGTTATCAAAATATGTATTAAAATTCTGGCTGGCGCGATTGCGTAAACGCATAATTGTTGCGGGACTGTCCGGGATATTATCAAATGCCATTACTGCGCGTCCATCGTTGGTTCCTGAACGCAATTGAATTCCACGTGATTCCAAATTACCGTTGATTATATCCCACGCGTCATCATTGACTGCATCGCGCGGGAAAACAGCAGTTCTTTGTCCGGTCCGTTCAAATTGCTCCAACGCAGTTCTGAATTCAGAATTATTTAACATATCAGATGCCTGTTCGCTTGCACTGCGCACAGCATTGGCCGCACCACCGGAACCACGCACACCGGCACGTGCCGCATCCACTGCATCGTCTGCGGCATTTGTTTGTATTATTCGCACACGCCCACTGGCGATTAAATCATCCAGATTTTCTTCTGTCTTGGCCAACCATTCGGTTGCATTTTTATTAAAATGTGCGCCAAATACGCCTGCATAGGAATTGCCCACCCCCTGCCATCCATCTGAATCTGTTTCCAATTCATATATATATATTGATTTATTATTTAAATTCAGTGGCCGGTCAGTGGTAATTTCCAATACCTCATCGTAATAATCGAAATTAGCATTGCTCAGGTGTGGATTTTGATTCTTTACCAAACGATTAATGGCATAATTACGTGCAGTTTCAATGTCTCTAGCAATTGATACACCAGAAAATGCTGCGCGGCTTCCAGCACTTGGCTGTAACATAACATCATCTGCCAAATTAACATCGGTACCGTGATAGCCCGCACGTCCGGCCTGTTTTGCGGCCGCCAAACGTGCGGCCTTGGATGTATTTACAGCACCACGCGCCGCGGCATTGGTATCATCTGTGGCGGAAGCAGTGGCACGTGCTGCATCATCGGCGGAATTCGCTGCGTTTTCAGCTGCCTCATCGACTGGTGTGGCAACAATTTCGTCCGCGTCATCCGCAACGCGCGACGCATCATCAGCGGCGGAACTAGTGGCACGGGCAGCATCGTCGGCGGAATTCGCTGCGTTTTCAGCTGCCTCATCGACTGGTGTGTCAACAATTTCGTCCGCGTCATCCGCAACGCG
>CALXMY010000004.1 GCA_944389595.1 uncultured Alphaproteobacteria bacterium
TCGGCGGAATTCGCTGCGTTTTCAGCTGCCTCATCGACTGGTGTGTCAACAATTTCGTCCGCGTCATCCGCAACGCGCGACGCATCATCAGCGGCGGAACTAGTGGCACGTGCTGCATCATCGGCGGAATCAGCTGCACGTGCCGCATCGTCGGCATTATTTGTTGCCGCGGTCGGGGCGGATGTTGATGACGGTGCGGCATCCGCTGCATTGGTTGCGGCCGATGCCGGTGTGGTGGGTGCCCCCGGAACATCGCCACCCAATTCACGAATACGTTGTTGTTGTTGCGCAATTTGACGATCAACATCCTGGACATCATATCTTGTCGCGCCCTGGCGTAATACCTGTTGACCATTACGATTTGTCGTATACAATCCGGCACGATGTTGTTGTAAACGTTCTAATTCTGCCTGGGCAGTTTGTAATTCATCCAATCTGTACGCTTCGGCCTTGGCTGCATCCAGTGCCTCGTCTGACGGATTTCCCAATTGATTTAATAAAGTTTGACGCTCCTGGCGAACAGTTGTTAATTGACGGCGAATGTCCTCGGCTTCGCTTGCACTTGGATTTGCCCGTTGGCGTGCTAATAATTGTTCCTCTTGAATGTTCAAATCATCCAAACGTTTTGCCTGGGCACGTGTCAATGTCAACGCAACATCATCGGCATTGCGCGCGGCCACATTGCCAACACGATTCGCCAACGCCCGTGATGATCGTGTTAATCCATTTATTACCCCTTTGCCTATGGCGGTTACAACAGATGCAACAGATAATACATTTCCAACTGTTTCCCATACATCTTCGGGTTCCCATGAATCCGCATCCCAGAAACTTAATTTGTTACCTGACAAACTTAAATCGTTATTAAATTCCGCGGCAATTTTTTCAATTGTTTCATTCGGTAATAAATTAATCAATCTTTCCAATTCTGAATCAATGGCATTAAGTTGCTCTTGGGTGAAATTATTTTGTAAATTTGCTAACCTTTGCAGATTTTCTTTAATCATTTTTTCCGCACATGATGCGTCATGACATTTATTTGATTCTGTCAAGAAATCGTATGCGGCCTGATATTGTTTTTCTACTGCGACAACAGCCATTGTGCCACCAACCGCCTCTATACCAACCAAAACCACCGCAACGGTTCCTGTGCCGGCGGTTACAATTGACAAAGCCGCTGCCCCAACAATACCGGCAACTTGCCCGGTTATTTCTAATCCACGTTGCAAATTTGTTGCATGTTCTGAACTGGGCAATTCACAGATTTCTTCTGTGGGATTCCATTTCACTGTTTTGCATTCTGGACAATTTGTTAAATTTGTATCGCGCAAAGTATCGCATTGTTTTTGATCCAGATTTATACAATGTTTCCCATCATACGTTCCACCAATTACTATGCAGTCCATTTGTTGTTTGGCGGATTTTAAATTATAATCTTTGCCTTCTGATAAATCATCGAATATAAAACTGATTGGTTCTCCATTAATATGACATGTTAATACATCATCTGTTACGCCCAAACTGCCGTTTAAACCCTCCTCTTTCACAGGAACCGAAGCGGCATTACATTCACAAGATTCCAGTTTCGTCGGCTTTATCGCATTTTCTACGTACGTGCATATTTGTCTAACTAAATCGTCATTCAGATATGTTTGCATATTGTAAAAATGTCTGATATCTATATTTGCAGCCAAACTTTGCTGCTCTGCTCTGTCACGCGTAACTGCATTATTAAACGCGCATACATCTTTTTGTTCTTTACCCTTTGCTATACCTGACGTATAGCCAAATTTTGCACTGGTTTCAGCAATTTTATCACATGTATCCGTATTGTTTGTTGCACAATAATCTGGCCAAGAATACCCAGGATCTATAACAATTCCAACGCCATTTGTCCGTGGTGGCACAATACCAGATTTAACAAATTCTGTTCCATACAGTGCACATATTGATTCTTTGATACTGTGTTCAATGTTATTGTCCCCAGTGGCATCAATTTTTTTAAATCTAAACTCATAAAATCTTTTATTGTCTGCTGATGTGCATTGCAAATAATCATGTTTGCTTAATATTGAACCGGTCGAACGCGGGGTGTCATTACAACTGATACCGGAATCGCCATATTTAATTCTGGCAAATTCCTGGGCCAATGCAATCGCACTTGTTGGCTGCAGACGTTTATCTTTGAAAAAATCTTCTTCGCATATTTCTGTGCCACCTGTTTTTTTGGCATCATCGCCACATACAGCATAATATTTAATGCTGGTGCCGCTTTGACCGGGACTGCAACGACATTTACCATTCGTCAACCCTGCACCATCGTATTCGCAATTTTCTTGTTGCGCCCTGTCTTTACAGAATTGAATGCATTCTTCGACTGTATCATTATTATAGGCCAGCGAATATTCCTGATACGGACATTTTTGTAATGTTGTATCTGCAGTTGGTTTTTCTGTGTTCAATACACAATTACCGGAATCGTCTTTTTTATACCCATCGTCACATTCGGTACACATGCCGCCACTAAGTTTATACCCTGTTTTACATTTATCGGCACTGCATGAACAGGTGCCCCCGACATCCACGCCATCACGTCTTGTGCCACTTTTAAATTTAAATATATGTCCGACGGCCACATTCCCGTAACTGCACGAATCGCCCACACGTTTGCCCGCCGCACCGCGGAAACGCGGATTTTCCGATGGACATAACAATGTATCAACACATTCGCCATCTTGCCATTCATACCCATCGCCCCGATTGGTACAGTCATCAATTTGTTGTTGCAATTCCGCATGAGCGGCGGCGATGGCGGCATTTATGTCATCAACACATTTCTGATATAACGATTGTTGTGTTTCCAGGTCATAGTGCGACAAATCTGGGATTTCTGTTGCGGTATAATCCAATTCTGATAATCCGCTTATGTATGTAATATAATCGTTCATTTTTTCCCGACATTCGGCATTATCCATATTTTTAATAAAATCCAAATGTTGGTTCAGCAAACTATTAAATTCATCTATCATTTGTTGATGCGATGAAATACATTGATTCAATTGTGCCCGCAATTCATCCAAATCATATTCGATAACCGGCAAACTGGCGGTATTTGCCATTTCATCGGTTATCGGTTCTAAATTATTTATAAACGCGATATAATCGGAAAATTGTTCCCTGCATTCGGGGGTGATTGTTGCGATAAATTCACTGTGTTGATTTAATAATTCATTATATTCAGCAATTAATTGTGCATTTTCATCAATTGCTGTTAATAAAGCACTTTGATTTTCATCTATTTCCGATTCGATGGCTTGTAAATTGCTGTTATATTCATTCGTTATTTCACGACTGCGTTCCTGGGGTGCGTCCTTATTTATAACCATATTTGCGACGGCACTGCCAACCGCCCCAATTCCGGCGGCAATTGCCCCGGATTTTAATTGTTCGGCGGTTTCAGATTTCATCGCCGCCCATTCGGCCGCATCGTCGCCCCCAGTATTCGTTAATGCCCGCGAAACAGATGCGTATGCACCATCTGTTATGCCGATGGATTCATTGTTGTATAAATTATGTTGCGTTGCGTCCAAAATAGTTTCGGATTCAATCCCAGACGGCAATCCCAATGATTCTTTGCGAATTTTTATATCTGCGGCCAAATCCATATATTCCGTGCGTAATGTCAGCAAAGTGTTTGCACCCGGCAATGTTATATTTGTTTCACCGCCCTGAATATTTGCGCCCGCGCCATAATCACACCGGAATGTCGCCAAATATGCCGACATATCACGCTGCGCCGCCGCATCGGCCGATTGTTCCGCCATGGCCGCGCCCAATTGCATTGCACCAATGCCCGTTGTTGCCATGGCCGCCCCGCCCAGCATACGATTTTCCAATGATTGCTCGGTTTCGTGCATGGCATCGGCATTTTCCTGTAAATCAGCCTGATATTGGCGGTTTAAATTTTCCGCATCTTGTACAGATTGTTCCAATGCCTGATATGCGGCCAATATTTCCGGCGCAATGTTATCGGAATTTGATATATCAATACTGCTTAATAACTCACGGGCGGCCGGTATATCCGCGGCATATACCGGTAATGCGGAAAAAATCCCGCAAATCAAGCAAAAAATTCTTATAGCCCCCCGCATTCCCGTGCCGAATTTAAAGGTTGGTTTATTTTCGGCACAAAATTGTTGACTAAATATGCCGAAATTTCGTATTATTTGGTAAGTAATTAATACGAAAATAAACCAACCTTTAAATTCGGCACGATTTTTAATCAATTTTCCAATAAATATCGCTTTACTTTCTGGGTTTTGTTTGTAATAATAGCGGGCAACTGGTCGATATCAGTTTTAAACATGGGACGAAAAGCATGTTAAATATAAAAAAATTTTTTTATTAATATGGTGCGACCATCTGAAAATTGACGGACGCACTTTTCATGCGTCCGTTTTTTACTTTTAACACCAACAAGGGAAAAAACAAATGTCTGAAAACACAAACAACACGAAAATATCAACCAATGAATTACAGGCTCGCCTGCAAAAGGCTGAAAACATTCGCGCACGCGACGGTGTTGTTTGGAAAGACAAATACGAACGCACCCACACAATTGCCGATGCACGCGAATTGCCGGATGGAACACATGTTCGTTTGGCCGGCCGCATAACCGCACTGCGTTGGTTGGGCAAATTGATGTTTGGCCGAATTTATGACATTAACGGCGAAATCCAGTTTTCCATGTCGCGCGAGGAACTGGGCGAAGAACAATACAAATTTATGAAGGCCAATGTCGATATGGGGGATTTTATCGGGATTGACGGCGAATTATATCATACTACCGCCGGCGAATTAACTGTGCGCGTTGCAAAATATGATATTTTGGCCAAAGCGTTGCGCCCATTGCCGGAAAAATTCCATGGACTGACCGATATGGAAACACGTTATCGCCAACGCTATTTGGATATTATTTCCAATCCGGATTCACGCAATGCGTTATTGGGGCGTTTTAAAATGACGCAACATTGGCGCGATTTTATGAACGATCACGGATTTTTAGAAATTGAAACACCTATTATGCAGAATATCGCCAGTGGCGCGGCGGCACGTCCGTTTACAACGCACCACAATGCATTAAATGCAGATTTCCAATTGCGTATATCACCGGAATTATTTTTAAAGGAAGCCATTGGTGCCGGATTCGACCGCGTGTACGAGGTTGCCAAGGATTTCCGCAACGAAGGCATGGATGCCATGCATTTACAGGAATTTACCATGGTCGAATGGTACGCAGCATATTGGGATTTTAAGAAAAATATACAATTCACATGGGATTTAATCCAATATTTATTGCAAAAATGCCGTGGCACACTGCAAATTGAATACCAAGGCACCAAATTGGACTTTTCAAAATATGAAATGATTGACTATACCGCAAAAATGAACGAATTTTTTGGCTGCAACATTTTGGATTTTGAAAATGTTGATGAATTACGCGACAAACTGGTTTCGGCCGGAATGTTCCCCGCGGATGAATTGGATGATTTGAAATCACTGCCGGCATTGGTTGATTATGTGTACAAGCGTAAAATACGCGATAAAATTGTAAATCCAACTTTCTTGTACAATTATCCGGCATATATGGTGCCACTGGCGCGCCGCAATGACGATGATGCGCGTCGTATTGATATGTATCAATTATTAGTATGTGGTGCCGAATTATGCAAAGGCTATTCCGAATTGGTTAACCCAATCCAACAATTGGCCGCTTTTGAAGAACAGGCCAAAAATATCGCCGATGGTGACGAAGAAGCGTTTAATCCTGACAACGATTTTGTTCGCGCAATGGAACACGGTTTCCCACCGATTTCCGGCGTTGGAATGGGGGTCGACAGATTGGCCAGCATCATATTTGACCAACCAACACTGCGCGACGTGGTGTTATTTCCAATAATGAAATAATGGGGACGAAATCAAAATGTCATCATATTCAGACAGTTTTTATGCAGTGGATTTAACCGCTGATAATGACAGAAAAAATCTGGCCATAATTGAACAGGCACGTAAAAACGGGCGCATAAATGACGAAGCCGCCAAATATTTATCTGAATTATATTCAGATGGATTAATGTGGTTCCGCGAAGTGTTCTATTTCCTGGGCAAATGTTTTGGCGCACCCAAGGCACCGGTTATGCGATATGATTATGCCACCGACAGCGCGATTGATAAACCTATTCGTATTTCGGACATAAATCCTTTATCGCCATATATTGTGCATCATCGTTTGGATATGGACCCCATGCGAAATCAATTTTTTACCAGTGGCGCGGGGCATAAAATTGATTTGGCGGTATCATCAATTGTCACGGTTATTGTCGGTTCACAAAAAAATGTGGAACGTGCATTGGAAAAGGTTACCGGAAAATATTATACCGCATATGTCGATGATGTGTGCGATACTGTATACCGCGTAATCAGTGCGCATGACCGCGAAAAATCCGCTGTGGCGGTGGCGGACAAAGTGCGCAAAAAACTGACTGAACAATATATATCAACACCGGCCGAAACGGTATTATCAATTATTGGTTCCGGGCACGAAGAAATCGCCGTTGAATTGGTGCGCGCATTGGACCAGGTACGCCGTCCGCGTATGCGTCTGCAGGATGTGTGGCGTGTTAAATGCCTGTTTGATTTAATTCCCCAGGCGCGCACTTTTATCGAACGCGTATGCGAAATGATGCCTGATCGGATTTTATCTGTGCGTGATAATTTTTACGATATGAAAAATCCGCGCAATTACCGCGATGCTAAATTGATAATCGATATCGGTAAAAATGGGCACGTTGTACCCATGGAAATTATATGCCAGGTTCGCACGTTTTTCGAATTTGAACGCAAAACCCATGGGAATTACGAAATTGCGCGCAAATCGGAAACAAAAAAAATTGCAAAAGATGAATCAACAAACGTTGCCATCGGGGCCCGCGAACATGAACTGGGGGTCAAAGAATATAATTTGATGATATGCCAATGTTTAGAAGATTTGTTTGATCGCGTTGGATGGAATATTTTATACAGCCAGGGAAACGGTGTATCCATGTTTGACGGATTCCCAAAACCATGCAAATTGTATTACCCGCCAAAAATTTTGGATATAATCAGTGACAAACTGGACACGGCGATTGAAAATGAAGTATTTCACATTAATAATGCACCCGCTAAATTAACCCAGGCACAGGAAAGCGAAATCTTTCATTTTATGGCCCGATTCATATTGGTATCTGCGATGCCGTATTTCGGACATGATTGGGCGATACCATTGGACACAATGGCAGGGAAATTATTCAATTTCGTTATGACCGAAGTTCAACGATATTACAAAAAAAATCAGTAAATAAAATATGTTGCGCCCCAGGAAATAAAACAAATTATGCCGGGGGCGTTTTTTCTTGCAATCTGTATTTATATTGGCAACAATTATTACAGGTTCACAGTATTTTGGGAACCATAACAAGCATAAGAAAGGAAGGTACATTATGCGTCAAGGTAAAGTAAAATGGTACAATGGTAAAAAATGCTTTGGGTTTATCACACCAGATGCCCCAAATGAAAATGGCAACACAGACGATGTATTCGTTCATTCCAGTGCGTTAAAGGCCGCCGGCATCCGATTTTTAAATGAAAATGATATTGTCGAATTTGACGAAGAGGTTCGAAACGACAAATTATCTGTCACAACATTAAAGTTAATTCATCGCGACGAAGAATCCGCCCGCAGATTCCAGGAACGTCGCGCCGAGCGTCGTCGTGCAATTGAAGATCGCAAACAGCGCGAGGAAAAATCCGAACGTCGTTCCGGATTCGCATTTTGGAAAAAATAAAACATCCGCCATTCGGCGGATGTTTTTTATCATCCTGCGGGTTCTCGCCCCTTTGCTTTGAGTTCCGCAACAAAAAAATCCACCATTCGGTGGATTTTTATAAAACTTTGGTGCGAGCAAAGTACTTCGCCGTGCTGAACGCACGGCTCGCCTCGCAACCCTGCGGGTTCTCGCCCCTTTGCTTTAAATTCCGCAACAAAAAATCCACCATTCGGTGGATTTTTATAAAACTTTGGTGCGAGCAAAGTACTTCGCCGTGCTGGACGCACGGCTCGCCTCGCAACCCTGCGGGTTCTCGCCCCTTTGCTTTGAGTTCCGCAACAAAAAAATCCACCATTCGGTGGATTTTTATAAAACTTTGGTGCGAGCAAAGGGGCTCGAACCCTCGACCTCAACCTTGGCAAGGTTGCGCTCTAGCCAACTGAGCTACGCTCGCACTGTGGGGTATATTTTTACATATCTTTGTTGCAATTGCAAGTAAAAATTTATCGCGTGCGTATCAGGGCAAAATACCGCAATGAATCCAACGTATATTGGCGTTTTGCCAAATCATAACGTTGTTGTTGAATGTTTAATTCCTGTTTTTTTAATGCATTGGCATCGCGTATCTCGTTCCAAATGCCATATGTCGCCACAGACATCATCATTATACTGAACACCAATATAAAATACAGGCCCCCGGTCGGACTTATCCGAACCGGGTTGCCAAAATCACTGCCGGAAATTTCGTGTTTTTCCGCAATATGTTATAACCATTTCCATGGCTGCAGAATTTGCAGGAATCCGTATGCCGTACGTTTATCTGCAAATGTGTGGCCACAACGTGGACATACAACAAACGGTGCAATAACAGCCTTGGTTTTTTTGAACATGGCGTGCCATATGAACAACCCCAGCACCCATACGGCGATTACCAATCCCCATGCGACATAACCAAAATACTGGTCAACTGTATCGGTGATGACGGTTATAACCTGGACATCAGATTGTGATAAATCGTCATAGATTTTTGTTGCAACCGGCCACGATGATGGTCGCCATGGATACACATGTTCAATTCCATAATTGGTCAACAATGTTGTTCCCAAACCACCGGTATTTTTATCCAATTGTGATTTGATAACGCCATCAATCATATCATCAATCTGAATTTGTAAAACACTGGTTAATTGGCCTTCGATTTCATCCAATTTTTCGTTTACCAGCGCAGCGGTATTATCAACCTTTGCAATGGTTTCATTTGCTTTATCAATACCGGCGTTTACATTTTCAACACCTTTGTTTACTTCATCCAACGCCTTGTCGACACCACTGGTATTAATACCAAACATATTGGCCAATCCCGCCAGTTTACCAACTTTTTCTGTGGTATCAGTTACTTTTTCCGTGGTGGCACTGGCATCGGCGGTGACCGCTTTGGCTTTATCGGTTGTATCGGTCACAACATCGACCGCTTCGCCAACCATACGAACCTTGTCCACGGCGAACGCAACAGGTTCTTCCAGATTAATAGCATCCTTGATGCCGTCCAATAATTTTTCATACTGTTCAACAATGTTACGTTGCAGATCAAAGAACATTGATACAACAATCGATTTTTTTATCGGTTGTGAATATGTATTTTTTACCCACAATGGCGCGGCAATTACAAACGCAATCCAAATAATCGATATTACGGCAAATACAATTTTAACACGCGTGATAAACGATTTTTTCTTTTTAACCGTTTTGGCACCGCCACGATCAATTACCTCGACTTCTTTTTTCTTTCTTGGCATGACAATCTCCTTTACTGATACATTCAGTTTAATAAAGTTTATGAATTTATTGCAACTGTTTTTATCGTGTATTTTGATAAAATTTTGCAATTTCATCGGTAAACATTTTACGAATTCTGGATGGTCCCACAGATTTCTGTTGATACGCCATAACCTGATTTACAGTATTGTAATATATATTTGCGCGTTTGCGTGATTCAAATGTTGCAATTTCTGTTGTTGGTATCACATTGTATTGATTGTTACCCGTTTTCAGACATGCCAATGTATAAATATATACCAATTTACCAACAGTTTTTTGTGATAACGCCAAATATATTTTATCAGATGTATTCATTATTAATGCAGGCGTATCCTTGTTCTGGTTCAACCAACGGGCGGCTAGATCCACCTTTAATTTATCAAACATTATTATCCCTTTATTTGTTACCTGTATATTTATCAATAAAATCTTGCTTGAATTGTGCAAAGCATCCCTGTTCGATTGATTCACGAATATCACGCATTAAATCCTGGTAAAACCACAGGTTATGCTGAGTCAACAATGTTGCGCCCAATATTTCATTACATTTTACCAAATGGTGAATATATGCGCGTGATAATTTACATGCCGGGCATCCGCATTTGTCATCTAATGGGGTTGCATCATCGCGAAAACGTGCGTTTTTCATATTTAATGTGCCATGACGGGTAAAAGCCTGGGCCGTGCGGCCGGCACGCGTTGGCATTACGCAATCAAACATATCAATACCACGTTCAACCGCCCCCAATATGTCCAACGGTGTTCCAACCCCCATTAAATACCGTGGTTTGTCCGATGGCAATAATGGCGTGGTGATTGCAATCATATCAAACATTACATTCTGGGGTTCGCCCACGGCCAATCCGCCAACCGCATAACCATCAAATCCGATATCAGTTAATTGCTTGGCTGATTTTTTACGTAAATCTGCGAAATCAGCCCCCTGGACAATGCCAAAGATACCATAACCCGGGCGGTCCACAAAAGCATCACGACTGCGTTGTGCCCAACGTGCAACCATATCAACATTTTTTTCAACCCGTTCACGTGGGGCGGGCAAATGCAAACATTCATCCAATGCCATGGTGATATTAGAATCCAGTTGATGTTGAATATGTACTGAATCTTCGGGGCGCAAAAAATGTTTTATTCCGCCATCAATATGCGATGTGAATTCAACGCCCTCTTCCCGCATTTTAACCAGGTTAGACAATGACATAACCTGGAACCCGCCGCTGTCAGTTAAAATAGGACCGTGCCAACCGCTGAATTTATGCAGTCCGCCCATTTGTTCAACTAAATCACCCCCGGGGCGCATCATTAAATGATATGTATTGCCCAAAATAACCTGGGTTCCGGTGGCGGCAACCTGGTCCATGGTCAGTGCCTTGACCGTGGCGGCCGTGCCAACCGCCATAAATGCCGGCGTTTGAAATGTGCCGTGTGCTGTTTCCACCGCGCCACGACGCGCATTACCATCTGTTGCCAATAATGTAAATTTTAACGACATTTTTTATTCCTACTTTATTTAAAATTTTCGCGCCAAACCGCGCCCAAATCAGCGGTAAAATCCGCACCCTGGGTTATAATAGAAATCGGCCCATCAAAATACCCACGTGAATATTTAATCACATCGTCCACCGTCGCCGCATCATACATTTTATTTATCGCATAAAAATCATACAGGCGGCCATATTGTCTGTAAAAAGAAATCAATTTATCACTGCGCCCACCCGCAGATTCCAGAAAATCCGCACGCGATAATTTGCTGATGCGGCACATGCGATCCAAATCATCCGCGTTTATTTTGTTTTCTGTATATATCCGATGGGCATTTTGTGCAATTAATGCGACACATTTTTCCACATTGGCGGCCGATGTTTCCGTGGCAAATCCATTAATCGTTAATTTTTCATTACCAAAACCAACGCATCCAAAACCATATACCAGTCCATTTTCATGACGAATGACACGATTTAATTCGCGTGTGATATAACGTTCAAAGTCCCCAACGCAATGATTTTGATATAAATCATCGTAACTGTTGCCACATTTGTCTGTAAACAGTATGCGAATTTTCACATTTGTGTTATCTGGTTTGGAATTGTGCGCGATTGCCGGGGTATATTCAATTGCGTCATTTTCAGGCACATCAATTGACGGCAAAAACGCAAAAGTTTTTTCAATATATTTTAACAGTTTGTCCGTGTCCTTTATTTTCCCAGATGCACAAATTATGCAATTTTTCGCAGACAGCCGACGCGATAAAAATTCAATTATTTGATCACGATTAAATGAATTTATCAATTCAACTGTCCCCAGACTGCGTATCGAAAAAGTGGCATAATTAAACAATGTTTTTGATAAAAAATCATCATATTGCCGAAATGGGTTATCCAATGCACGACGCAATTCGTCACAAACAACGCCATGTTCAATATCTATCTTTTTCGGGTCAAATAATGAATTTTGCAATTGATCACCGATGAAATCCACCAGTTTTTCGGTATTTTCCGCAATAATACGACCGTAAAAACTTAATTGTGCATTACCTGTGCACGCATTACGCGTAGCACTGTAATAATCCAAATATTCTTCGGCTGATTTTCTGTCTGGAAAACGTGGGGTACCCTTGCACAGCATATGTTCGCAGAAGTGTGTCAAACCGTATTCATTCGGTTTTTCATCACGTGAACCCGTGCGGAACAATACTTTGAACGTCACCGTTTCCAAATCCATCGGATCCAGAATTACAGTTATACCATTTGGTAATTTATGTAATTGTGGTTCGAATTTCATGTTACTATTCCTTTGTATATTTATCGTGTACGTGCTGTATTTTTTGTTATTTGCTGTTGTTGAATACGCTGCAATTCTGATTGCATTTGTGTATATAATTGCTGCATTTCAATAACCTGGCGGCCCAGTGTAAATGTATTTGTCTGTATCGCGGATTGACTTTCATGACTTTTTTCGAATTGTTTTTCTAGTTCTGCAATACGTTTTTGTATATTTTCATATTTCTTTTCTAAATCACGATAAGATTTATCTTTATTTAACCTTTTGCCATTTCGATTAATGAATTTATCAATCAATGATTGGGCTGCACGTGATTTTACCAACATACCACCCCATTTAAATGCCGCCTTGCGACCTGCCTTGGTTTTTAAAAAACGTCCCAACAATTTTGGATTTGCTAAAAAACGTACCCATACTGACATTCCTTTTCTCCTTTGTTTTATTGTTTTTTGAATAATAAACAGCAATCCCCGTATGAAAAAAATCTATATTTTTCCGCAACGGCATGTGCATATGCGTTTTTCATTTCATCCAGCCCCGCGAACGCCGAAACCAACATAAACAGCGTCGATTTTGGCAAATGAAAATTCGTCAGCAACACATCAACCGCACGAAATTTATAACCCGGCGTAATAAAAATATCGGTACTGCGGCAAATTGGCGCAACGCGTCTGTAACGCACGGATTCCGGCAAATTACAGTTGTCCATTGCCGCACTTTCCAGCGTACGCATGGATGTTGTGCCAACCGCAATTACACGTTTTGCATTGTTGATTATGTCGGCCTGTTGCGGCGTGATGCAACACCATTCACTGTGCATTTTATGTTCATTCAAATTTTCGGTTTTAATCGGCATCCATGTACCCGCCCCAACATGCAGTGTTATTTTTACTATTCTTGCGCCACGGCGTTCTATTTCGTCCATTAATTCGGGCGTAAAATGCAACCCGGCCGTGGGGGCCGCCATCGACCCCAATGGATCGGCATATACAGTTTGATACCGTTCACGGTCTGCGGTTTCCGCATCGCGTTTCATATACGGTGGCAATGGCATTTTACCCACCGCGTCCAGCACAGCAAAAACATTATCGCAATTAAATTCAATTTTTAATCCGCTGTCGTCGTTTTTGTCCAATACGCGCGCGGTTGTACCGTCGGACAATGTCAGAATTTCACCCAATGGGATTTTGTTAAATTTCTTGCACAATCCCCACCAAATCTGATTATTTTCCGCGGTGTGCAATGTAACTTCATGCGACGCACCACGGGAATCCGTGGCATCAAAACGTGCCGGAATTACACGCGAATTATTAAACACAACCACATCACCCGGTTGCAGATAATCCACAAAATCCCGAATATGTTTATCGGACAAAGCCCCCCCATTTACCACCAACATACGGGATGCGTCGCGTTGTTGCAGTGGGTGCGACGCAATCAGTTCAGGCGGCAATTCAAAATCAAAATCAGATGTGTGCAACATTATTTTTTGAACTCTAGACCCTGGTCCTCGTAATTTTCGGCGACATTTTCCCAATTTGGTTCAACACGTACAAACAAATGCAGACGCGCATTTACCCCCCATTGATTTTGAATGTCATGTCGAGCGGCCGTGCCGATTTTCTTTAATTGCGCACCCGCGCGTCCGATAACTATTTTTTTATGCGCATCGTTTTGAACAGCGATTTTTTGATATATGTCCAACACGCCATCATCCGCAACATCGACGCGTTCGGTCACCACGTTTATATGATATGGTAATTCCTGGTGAATATATTTATAAATCTTTTCCCGCGTCAATTCCGCCAAATATAAATTATCCGGCACGTCCGTTGCGTCGTGCGCCGCAAATAAATAAGGGCCAGCCGGCATAACGGCCGCCAACGCGCCCAGCATTTCATCCACGCCGTCATTTTTCAGCGCGGAAATCATAAATATATCGCGCGGGTGCGCCAATTCATTTATTTCGGCGGTTAATGGCAATAATTCGGGTTTGGGTACGGCATCAACCTTGTTCAATGCGACAAACAGATTTTTATGGTCGCGTATTTTTTCAACCAATCCGCGCACTGTGTCGGTTATGCCCTTTTGTGCGTCGATTACCAACAATATCGCATCTGCATCAGATGTTGCGCCCATGGCGGCACCAACCATAGCCCTGTCCAATCGGCGCGACGGGCGAAAAATGCCCGGTGTATCAACAAATATCAATTGCCGATCACCAACCATTTTTACCGCACGCAAATTTGTCCGCGTTGTTTGCACTTTATGTGAAACTATGGACACTTTGCGCCCCATAATTTGGTTAATTAATGTGCTTTTGCCCGCGTTTGTTGGGCCAACAATTGCAATAAATCCAGAATATGTATCAGTCATGTCCAAAACCATAGCACATCAAAAATAAAAGTGAATAAAAATCTTGCAAACAGGCAATCGTATTGTAAAATCCGTGTCGGAGAGGAATCAGTTATACAAAGGATTAATTATGCAACTGACCGGACCCGAAATTTTGCGACGTATGCAAATAAAAAATAAAAACAACCCTGATGCCAAACCTGATATTATTATCAAACCATTTAATGAAAAATGTCTGGGCAGTAACAGTTATGATCTGCATCTGGGGAATTTATTAAAAATATATCGGAAAACATTGCCACGTGGAATGAACCCGATTATTCCATACTGTCCCGGAAAAATGTATTCTATGCGCGATTGGTTCAATAATTATGATTCATATCTTGATTTTATTGCGCGCCCATGGGAATTTGATATACGTAATCCACAATATATTTTGGATCCGTGTGATACCACATCACATGAAACAATTGATATAGAAATTCCAAAAAACGGCGGAATTTTATCGCCAATGATTGGCTATTTGGGACACACGGTGGAATATACCGAAACATATAATTTATTCCCATATATTGATGGAAAATCATCGGTTGGGCGCAATTTTATATTAAATCATCATACTGCTGGTCGTGGCGACGACGGATTTTGTGGTCAATGGACATTGGAAATACGAACGCTGTATCCAACGGTTGTTTACCCCAATATGCGCATAGCACAAATTTATTACGAAGAATTTACCGGTGAACGCAAACCATATAACCAAAACACAACCAGTCATTATAACGGTCAAATGGGTCCGACACCGGCGGCAATAATACCAATAGAAAACATCAAACAAAAACAACGATAAAAAAATGGGGCAAACGCCCCATTTTTAAATGCTGTCGGCATTTATCCAACGCCCATTTAACAATAATCCCGGTGCCATACCTTCGTTACTGCGCAATGCATCAATTACACTGCGGGCCTGGGATGCATTCAAATTGACAATACGTACCTTGTACATATCGCCCTCTTGGACAACGACGGCGTTACCATATTTTGCCATACGTGCGGCCAATGAATCGGCACTGTCCTGGGCATAGAATGCGGCAATTTGTACACTGTAATCACCAGATGTTGCTGGTGCAGTTGTTGTTACAACCGTTCCGGGTGCCTGGGTTGTTGTTACAACAGTTGTTTCAACCGTTTGTGTTGGTTGTGGTGTTGTTGATGCGGTTGCGCCCAATGTTGCGTTTTTAACCGCAATGGATTCGTTGGCCATAACCTGGACCTGAACCTTGGTCTGACCATTCATACCAATTTTCTGGGCCGCGGCCGGTGACAAATCCATAATACGCGTATTTACAAATGGGCCGCGATTATTTACGCGCACAACCACAGATTGCCCATTGTCCAAATTAGTTACACGGGCAATTGTCGGTAACGGTAATGTTTTACTGGTTGCGACCATTTGATTCATATCGAAAACTTCGCCATTGCTGGTTTTTGTGCCATTTAATTCCGCCGGAATAATTCCCGCAACACCCGTTTGATTATATGTTAAATCCTCGACCGGGATATATTGTACATCTTCGACCTTGTACGCACTGCCCACATAATATTTTGGGGCGGCCGCCAACAAATATGTATTATTCAGGGTATCGTCCGTTGTTATTAATGTTTCTTCGCCAAATCCGTCGGACGAATAACCATTCATCGAACTGGTATCAGTCGTGCTTAAATCAGTACACCCGGCAACCAACGCCGTTAATACCGCCAAAGAGATTATTTTTTTCATTATGGGACTCCTTACATTCTTTTATGATTAAGATTTTATCATATAAAAAGCCCGCTTTCAACTTTATTTTGACTATATTTTTTTATTAATTAAATACGCAATGGGTAAATACAAAAATGCGAAACCGCCAATTGCCACAAACAGTATCCATATATTTGGAATCGGAACAAACCACAACCCCGCCCCCATAAATACCGCCAACGCACCAAACGCAACAATTGCGCGGCGCGTGCGCGTTTCGGTGTGAATTAATTCGCGGCGCACACATGCACGGCGCAGTAAATAGTTTTTCAGATAACCACTGATTACCACACCGATTGGAATTGCCAAATATCCAACAAAATGGTATGCCGTGATGTATATTAATATTGCCACGGCCAATGAAATGATACTGGTTTTCACGGGGGTGCGAACATCCTGGGATGCATACAGGGTACGGCTGTAAATCTGGCTTATCATCATGGCGGGCAATGCCAAAACCTGTATCATTATTGCCATTGCCACCGCATGTGTTGATTCGGGTGTCCATGCGCCATATTCAAACAGATATTTTATTATCGGTTCCGCCAAAACGAATAATCCGACCACACACGGCATAATTAACATCATAGATTGCCGCATGGATACATTCTGTTGTAAATATACACTGCGCATATTTTTTTCCGCCATGGCATTTGAAATTGATGATATTAAAACCGTACCAACCGCCAATCCAATCAACGCGAATGGCAATTGAATCATTCGATCCGAATAATACAGCCATGAAACCGCCCCACTTTGGAAACTGGCCACCAAAGTACCCACAATGATTGTTATTTGATAAAATCCGTTGCCGACAATACTGATTCCCAAACGTTTAAACATGCTTTTAATCGCGGGTGTCCAACGCGGCCAAACCAACCGCAGGCCAAAATAGTGCCGGCGAATTCGCATCCACAAAATCCCAAATTGGACAATTCCGGACAACACAACCGTAAATGCCATGATATACAATATTGTTTCCGGTGCAAACCACGCCGCCAATAACAATGCGCCAATTAACATTATGTTTAGCAAAACCGGCATAAATGCAACCAACAAAAATTTTGAAAAAGCGTTCAAAATCGCTGACAAAAATGCCGATGCACATATAAACACCACATACCAAAACATGATTCTGGAAATTAAAACCGTTAACTGCATTTTTCCCGGATCATCGGCAAATCCAGGTGCCAAAATCCACACAATCAACGGCATAAATATTTCAAACAATAACGTTATAAACAACAATATAACCATTAACCACGAAAAAACATTTTTGGCAAAATTTTCATCCTTGTTTTTATCGGTATACATGGGGATGAATATGGATGCCATGGCACCCTCGCCCAATAAATCGCGAAATAAATTTGGCAATTTAAATGCGGCCAAAAATACATCAGACAAACGCCCCGCGCCAAAAACATGCGCAATCAACAGGTCGCGCAAAAAACCAAATACGCGACTGATTCCTGTCATAACACTGACACCGAAAATATGTTTGCCTAGTTTCATAGTTTCGATTATACTGCTGATTAAGAAATAAAATCAAGGCAGGAATATAAATATGAAAAAAATATTTTTATTTGGGTTGATAGCAATGTTGGCCGCCTGTGCCGGCACGGATGATGTAATGACAGAACGCAGTTTGCCGGAAATTTATGAACGCGCATATTCAGAATTTAATGATAAAAATTACGAATCTGCCGCAACAGAATTTTTAAGCGCAGAAACCCAATACCCGGCCAGTCAATGGGCCGCGGATGCATTGGTAATGGCGGCATATTCCCAATACATGGACGATGATTTTGCCGGCGCAATTATGACAGTTGACCGCTTTATGCGTTTCCACCCCGGACATCGCGATGTGCCATACATGTTATATTTGCGCGGAATGTGTTATTATCGCCAGGTCAGCGACGTTCGGCGCGAACCCGGTATGTCGGCATATGCGTTGCAGCAATTCCAACAGTTGGTCGACAGATTCCCAAAATCGGACTATGCCGAAAATGCGAAAAATAAAATAAATATTTTGAAAAACTATATCGCCGGCAAAGCCATGTATTCCGCCCGTACAGATATGGCACGCGAAAATTGGCCCAGCGCAATTTCACGTCTGCAGTCAATTGTTCAAACGGCCCAGGAAACCGTCATGACACCCGAGGCATTATACAGATTAACCGAATGCTATACCGCAATCGGATTGCCCCAGCAGGCATATGGATATGCCGAAATGTTGCGGTTAAATTTTCCTGATAACGATTGGACAAAAAAATTAGATAAACGCGCCGGTGATTTTGAATCCGGGCGCGATTAACAGGTTATATAACATTATGAAACAATTAACAGATGCCGATATTGCCCAAATGGCAGGCAGCAATTTCGTGCCTGATTGTGATGCAACGCGTCGACGCGTGCGTAGCGAATTAAAATTGTCAACGCGCATACCACCAATAACAAAAAATATTCCCGAACACGTAATATTGGATTTACATCATAACACCGAAGAACAGGCATGGAATAAAATAATGAATTTGGTCATATCTGGCACACGACGTGCCACAATCATCACCGGTGCCAGTGGCATTTTGCATCAAAAATTTCCACAATGGGCAAATGAAAGTATTTTATCACCATATATAATATCATACGTGCCGATAAATAACGGCAGTTTTGATGTAAAATTCAAACGCAATAAACATTAATCGCGTCCAACCCAATCCGTTGGATCAATATAGTCATTATTTTGCTTTATTCCATAATGCAAATGTGGGCCAGTCGAATTTCCTGTATTACCAGATTTTGCAACAACACACCCCGCATCAACATGATCGCCGGTTTTAACCGTTGCATATGACAGATGACAATAAATTGTTTCATATCCATCGGCATGTGATATTTTAAGCCCATTTCCACAACTGCCATCGGTCCATACAGATTTTACCGTGCCCGATGCAGGTGTATAAACATTTGTTTCAACCGGAACAGAAAAATCCATTCCGCGATGCCCCGACGGTTCGCCCGTAAACGGATCTGGTCGTGCGCCATACCCCGATGATATACGTGGTTTTCCCGTTAATGGTTCGCCAAATGGCAAAGTCTGATTGGCCGGAATATCGGGATGATGCGGTGAACAACGTGGCGGTTCAGGCTGTTGTTGTTCCTGATTTTGTTGCATTGATTGCATATACGATTGATACAATTCGGCAATTTGATTGTTAAAGGCATCAATTTCAGCCTGGGTCGTTTGACTATGATTATTACCAAATATATTTATAATTTGCTGAATTTGTGCAGGCGTTAATTGCATTTGATTATTTTGCACATACGGCACCAAATTTTGCGCCGCCGCATTTGTGTTTTCCTGGATGATTTTCATTTCTTCCTGGATTGTTATGCCCGGATACAGACAGCCGGAAATACAACGTCCCGTTTCCTTGTCGTACAATGATTTATATGGTTCGTATCCCTCTTGGGCTAATTCGATACGTTGGGTAAATGATAAATCATCCGCCGTTTGCGGAAACGATTGCGGCTTTAACAAACTGGCCGCATATACAGGAACACAAAAAAATATGCACGCAAATGCAAATCTGGCACAATTCATGGCAACAATTATTATACCAGATTTTTATAAAATATTAAAACATTACTTTCGCATTGGCCATAATTGTATGTGCCACATAACCCGAACGCATATCCAGTGCATAATTTAATTCTGTATTAAAATAATTATTTATTAATTCAATGCCTATTTTACCGCGAAACAGTGCACGATGTGGGGCTTCGACCGGAATGTTGTATGATTGTGGGCCAACCAATTGCACATGTATATTATCTGTTCCATTGCTGATTAAATCGTACCCACCCCCCAGGTATATCGACGGCCGTATAATAAAATCACTGCCCGAAAAATCAAAACCTATATTGGCACCCACAGACGCATTTAATGTGTTATACCACCATTTACCAAATGATTGGCCGGCATCATCAATGTATTTATCGGCACTGGCACGCCAATAACGCACAGATGCCATCGGAATCATACTGATACGACCACGCGTAATACGAATGCCGGCGTTCATTTGGGCGGAATAAAAATCTGTATCATATGTGCCGTCATTTTTGGTGCCATAAATATTTTTATCAACATCCCATCCTGTTCCACCCATATTTGCACCAAAATTTACAAAAAAGCCTGAACGCGCCAAATACTTTACAAATGCAGTCAAACTGTTTCCGGTGGCATCAGAATATATACGCGTATCATGTGTATCCGTCATTGTACGCGCATATGATACCCCCAACATTAATCCATCGGTTACATAACCGTGCACGTTTACGGCAAATCCCGTTGTGCTGGTATTAAAATCCCCATTTAAATCAGAATTGTATCCGGCAAAATTACCAAATACCCGGCCATTTATTGCAATTTTATCCGGGGAATTATCGCATGCAGCAAAATTCGCCACACATAATCCGCGCCGCGCATCCATTGGGCTGTTTAATATATCAAAAGCAGCATCAATATGATGAATTGTTTCAAACAATGCCATTGCTGTATTATTGAATCCCAATATTGATATTGCATTCAAATAACGTGCGACATCGGTATTTTGCACCCTGTCTATATACGATGAAATTTCTGCACTGGGGCCAAATTCTGAATATATTCCGCCCCATGCGCGCGCTGTATCAATTAAATAATCAGGCATTGCGGCAAAAATATCATTTTTATTTGGCGCGGCGACCGCACTAAAACAAAAAAACACCGAAAATAACATAATTATATTTTTCATAATGACGCGCCCTGTTTTTTGTTTATAATAAGTAAATAAAAACTATTTTTTAACAGGAAGCTTTTACTATGAATACAGTCAAAACAGTATATGACCATATACGCAGCAATAACATAAAAACAACATTATTGGTTATTACATTTCCGTTAATATTTATCGCGCTGATTTTTTTATTCACATGGATGGTGGTGCCATTAAATGACGCAATTCAAACAACCGTAAACGTTGCCATTCCAACATTTATTGCATGCATGGTATGGCTGGTTATATCATGGGCGTTTGGCGATTCAATGATGCTGCATTCGGCACATGCGCACGAAATTTTTGACACAGACATGCAATACCGCGAAATTTTCCGCAGTGTTGAAAATGTCGCAATTGCTGCGGGATTGCCACGACCACGCGTTTATATTATCAACGACAATTCAATGAATGCATTTGCCACCGGGCGCAGTCCGCGTGATGCGTCAATTGCACTGACCCGCGGAATTATAAAACGGCTGGACAAACTGGAACTGGAGGGCGTAATCGCCCACGAAATGGCACATATTGGTAATCGCGATATACGTTTAGACATGTTGTTAATAACCGGTGTCGGTGTTACAGTATTTGCCGCTGATATGATATTACGTTTGGCCATAATGGGTGGCAACAGCAACGACAACAAAAACAATGGTGCCGCGGTATTATTAATGGTATGGCTGGCATTTATGGTATTTAATTGGATTATAACCCCTGTTTTGCGTATGGCCATATCACGCAGTCGCGAATATGCCGCAGATGCCACCGGGGCGCAAATTACACATAATCCAATGGCATTGGCAAATGCATTGCGCAAAATCACAACTGATTCACGTGTTGAATGCCTGGACAAGGTAAAATCTATGGCGGCGGTATGCATCGCATATCCCGGTGGTCCGCGCGAATTTGCCAGTTCACTGATGGCGACACACCCGCCCGTGGAAAAACGGATTGAACGGTTGGAATCAATGGCATCATAATAATCTTTTTGGGGGTTCAAAATGGCTAGTTTGCATTTTCATTATGGCACAATGGGGTCATCAAAATCTGCACGATTAATTGTGAACGCATATAATCAGGACAAAAACGGTAATAAAACAGAAATTATAAAGCCAAAAATCGATAACCGTTTCAGCGATGATAAAATAAATTCGCGCATTGGTATATCGGCCCCGGCAACAGTTTTATCAACGCTGCAAAATTGGTCGCCGACACCGGATACAAAAATGGTTTTAATTGATGAAATACAATTTTTTACCCCCGATGATATTGATGCATTGGTAAAAATTGCCGACAGCCGTCCAATTATCATTATGTGCTATGGATTAATGGTGGACAGTAACGAAAACATATTCCCTGCATCACGCAGATTAATAGAGGTCGGCGCAAAACTGCATCGTATTGAATCAACGTGTCAAATTCCGGGATGCATGCATTTGGCGACACATCATTTGCGTTATGATGCAAATGGAAATGTTATACGCGCGGGCGCACAAATCGCCATTGGTGACAGCAATTATAAATCTGTGTGCCGCCAACATTTTAATATGTTTTATCATGGCATCGGACACAACGGCCACGGCGAAAGATAAAAATAAATATATTTTTTCTTGCAATCTGTATAAAAACGTATAAAATATACGAACGTTGCGCCCATGGCTCAATTGGATAGAGCATCTGACTACGGATCAGAAGGTTGAGGGTTCGAATCCTTCTGGGCGCGCCAGAATTTTAACCGCCGGGAACGGCGGTTTAATTTTTGTGCAAGCCCAGGATTTGAACCCGAACCAGGGTTCGACAACAAGTAGATTTGCCAAACGCCGGTGCCGGCAAATCGTCACGGTTGCCCCACAGCCGACACGTTTGTGTCGTGCGAGGGAATCCTTCTGGGCGCGCCAGAATTTTAACCGCCGGGAACGGCGGTTTAATTTTTGTGCAAGCCCAGGATTTGAACCCGAACCAGGGTTCGACAACAAGTAGATTTGCCAAACGCCGGTGCCGGCAAATCGTCACGGTTGCCCCACAGCCGACACGTTTGTGTCGTGCGAGGGAATCCTTCTGGGCGCGCCAGAATAAAAACGTCACACGATGTGTGACGTTTTTTATTATTCTGTGTGCACCAGATTATAATTGAATGAATGCGTCAGGGTGTTCGGACAAATATTCAATGCCACTGTCCAATACACGGCGATATTCCAGAAAACGTTTTTTATCTTCCTGGCCCAAATTACTGATTGCCGGTAATTTGACCGTCATCGGATTTACGTGTTTGCCGTCCTTGATAATTTCATAATGCAAATGTGGCCCTGTTGATAAACCTGTGGACCCAACATATCCGATTGTTTGTCCCTGTTTTACAGTGGTGCCAACAACAACACCCTTGGCAAAGCGGGACATATGCGCATATAACGTTTCAAATGACGAATTATGGCGTAATTTAATATAATTGCCATGTCCGCTGTTATACCCACGTGCAACGACACGCCCCGCACCGGCGGCCGGAATTGGTGTGCCGGTTGATGCACGGAAATCGACACCCTTGTGGGCGCGCGTATACCCCAACACAGGATGTTTACGACGGTTGGAAAAACTGCTGGTTATGCGGGCGTTATTAATTGGCGTACGTTTTAACGATTTTATTGCGCCGTTTCCATTTTCATCATAATACCCGGTTTTTCCATCAGCCTTTTTAAAACGATACATTTTTACATTTCCGCGCAAAGCCTCGAACTGTACAGCCAAAACACGACCGTTATCTATTTTTTGACCGTCGGCAAAGTTTTCTTCGTATAAAACAGAAAATTTTTGACCGGCACGAACATCGCGTTCAAAGTCCATTTCAAATGCCAATAAATCGTATACTTCGGCCAAAATACCGTCGGGAATGCCGGCACGCCCCCCCGCCAGGTAAAAACTGTCGCCGTCCAATATTTCACCGGCACGATACACGGCACGTATATCAGGCTTTATTTCAATTGTTTCGCATTGCCATTGTCCATCCGCGGTGGTTGAAATTTCTATTTGTCGCCATGGTGACGGTATTATGACAATTTTTGACACCGGCGAATCCGCATTCGTACGCACAAATTCGATTTTATCGTTGTCTGCGCGCAGACTGGTTACATCGGCATCAGATTTTAGAATTTTTGCTATTTCCAAAACATCGGCATTTGTGAATCCCTGGTCTGTTAATAATTTTGACAATGTGTCCCCCGACGCAACGGCAACAACACTGCGATGTCCATCATCCGCCAACGTGCCGTCAACGCCACGACGCGCAAATAATAATATTATGGCCACCAATGCCAATACGATCGCCAATCCAAATACCACTAATGCGATACTGTTTGTATTAAGAATCTGTTTTACTTTTTTCATACCGGCGATTATAATTGCTTTATGACAATAAATCAAGCGTTTGAAATTCTGGCCCGACATGGCGGCATTCGCGCGGCACACGTAATCACGGAAAACGCCCCCAGTTTATCGCGAATAAGTGTATGGCGAATGGCACGGGCACTGCGTCGGGGGGTGCCGGTCGCAAAAATAATCCATAAAAAATGGTTTTATGGACTGCAATTTTATACCAACAGGCATACGCTGGATCCACGCCCTGATACGGAAACATTGGTGGATGCGGTTATATCGGAATATGGCGCAAACGCAAAATTAAACATATTAGATTTGGGGACCGGTACGGGATGTATAATTGCGGCATTATTAAAAAACATGCCTGACGCGCACGGTACCGCAACCGATGTGTCACGGCGCGCATTACGCGTGGCACGGTATAATATGCACAGTTTGGGACTGTGCCATCGAATGCGTCTGGTTCGTCATAATTTTAATAATTCATATAATTTTGCAAAGCGGTTTGACATAATTATTTCCAATCCGCCGTATATTGCCCATGGTGATACACGTGTAAATCCGGGGGCCATGCATGACCCGCGTTTGGCATTGTATGCAAAAAATAATGGAATGGCGGCATACGAATCAATCGCCAAAAATGCCCTTGATTGGATATGTCCCGACGGGAAAATATATGTTGAAATTGGTGATGGGGCCGGATCAGATGTTCGAAATATATTTAAGAAATATGGATGGACATTTAACCAATCATATAATGATTTGTCCAGGATTGAACGGGTTTTAGTATTTAAAAAATAATATAGTATTATTATTTAAAATACGGGTTTTCACGTTTTAATATTGCAATTGTTGAATCAATGCCGTGCCCGTGCACAATATATGTTTCATCCGGCAAATTCATTTCATATAACTTTGAAATTGATTGCCACAATGCATTTGCATCGCCACCGGGCAAATCATATCGTCCAAAACTGTCACGAAATAATGTATCACCCGTTATCAGTATTCCAAAATCAGGGAAATAATACATAACGCCACCCGGCGTATGCCCGGGTGATTCAATCACGTCCATTTTTACCCCCGGAAAAATTTCAATTGTACCGGCCCCAATGTCCACAGGCCGACGATAATTATTTTCAATTTGCGGCAATCCAAAATAGGCCAGCAAATTATTTGACCATAAAATTAAATCATTGTCATCGCTGTTTAAAAACCATGGAATATTATACTTTTCCGACAATATGGGTGCGGCCGAAATATGATCGCCATGACCATGCGTTGAATATATTGCACGCAAACACAACCCGCGTGATGATAATAATTTTTCCCAATCTGGGGTATTGCCCCATGCGTCAAAAATTATTGCATCACCGCCATATGTTACCAATACGGAATTGGTATTTTCCGGCGGCATATGCAAAATTTCAAAACTGGGTGTATTTTGATTATTTTCCGGCATCTTTTTTTGCTTTTTTGTTTATTTTTTGTTTTGTTGTTTTGCCCGAAATTATTTCCTTGATTTCATCGCCAGTCAATGTTTCACGTGCTAATAATTCTTCGGCCAATTTGCGGACTTTTTCCTTGTTTTTGGACAATAACTTGGTTGCATCGGCATGTGCCGCATCCAACCAGGCTTTAACTTCGTCATCAACCATTTCGGCGGTTTTTTCAGACGCATTTTCCAATGCGCTGCGCGCACCCAGTGTATTAACCTGTTTTATTGCGGCCAATCCGATTTTTTTGGATAAACCGGCCGTAGTTATTGAATAGCGCGCCAAATGCGTTGCCATTGCTATATCACTTTCGGCCCCGGTTGTAATTTTATCAGGGCCAAAGAACACTTCTTCGGCACTGCGCCCGGCCAATGCGATTGCTAAATTTGCGCGCACTTCGGCAACAGTCATGGAAACCTTGTCATCAATAGGCAAATGTTGAACCATCCCCAGCGCACGACCACGTGGAATAATTGTGGCCTTGTGTATGGGATCTGTGATGTCGGCATACATTATGCTGACGAATGCATGTCCGGCCTCGTGATAGGCGGTTAATTTAATATCTTCGGGACGCATCTTGCGAACTTTGCGCGGTCCCATCAGAATTTTATCGCGTGCCTCTTCGACATCAACGGTGGCAATTTCGTTACGCCCATTACGCACCGCATGTAATGCGGCCTCGTTCAACAAATTTTCCAAATCTGCGCCCGAGAAACCGGTGGTGCCACGCGCCAAATCCTGTAAATTAACATCTGGGCCAACCTTTACCTTTTTTGCATATAAGTTCAAAATTTCACGTCGTCCCGCCAAATCAGGTAATTCAATATAAACCTGGCGATCAAAACGTCCGGGACGCAATAATGCCGGATCCAACATATCCGCACGATTTGTTGCACCAATTACAATAATCCCGGTATCATTGGCAAACCCATCCATTTCAATTAATAATTGATTTAATGTTTGTTCGCGATCCTGGTCATTATATGAATGTGTGCTGCGCCGTTGACCAATTGCATCAATTTCATCAATAAATAATATGCATGGCGCGTTGCGTTTGGCCAATTCAAATATTTCCTTTATCTTTGCAACACCCAATCCGACGATTATTCCGGAAAAATCACTGCCCGATGCGGCAAAGAACGGTACGTTGGCCTCGCCCGCGATTGCGCGCGCCAATAACGTTTTTCCCGTGCCCGGTTCGCCCGACAGCAATATTCCGCGCGGGACACGTGCACCAACATCGCGGAATTTTTTCCCATCTTTCAGAAAATCGACTATTTCCATCAATTCCTGTTTTTCAGAATCGATGCCGGCAACATCCTTGAATGTTGTTTTTGTTTTACCGGTTGTGATTTTTGTTGGGTTGGATTGCGTTAAACTGCGTCCCAGACCACCGGCCGCGCCCTTGAACCCACGGAAAATCCACCATATAAAGAACAAGCCCATCAAAATTGGAACCCATGTTCCCAAATAATCAACCCATGTTTTTGATGTATCAATTGAAATCGTTGCACCATTTTCGGCAATTTTACTTAATAATTCCGGATCATATGTAATTGTTGCCGTATATGGCGTGCCGTCGGTTAATGTACCGGTTGCATCATTACCACGCACGTCCATCGTTTTTATTTCGGATGCACGATGTAAAACATCTGAAAAAGTTAATTCGACCGGCTGGGGTGCGGGCTGTCCATTTACCAACATTTGTGGCGCAGTCCCCCCCATAAAAGAACGCACAATCATCGCCACAAATAATGCCGCAAATATGATTAAAAATAAATTGCCACCCCCGGCATTGATACGGAATTTTTTGCTATTTCTGTTACTTTTTAATTGTTGATTTTGTTTTTCCATGTCTTGTCCTAAAACTTGTTTTTGAACCTTCGGGTACGATTAAAATATTACCTGTTAAACGTCGCAATGTGCAATGCCCCAGTGTAAATTTACAATCGTGTTGCAATTTATCTAGTGCATTTGACAACGAATTCAAGCGCGGTTGATATTCATCCCCCCCAATTTGTTGAATCAAAGTTCCCAGCAACTTTAGCCTAATATCCATTGGTTGGTCAAACAGAAAAGAATCAACAAACACCGCGCGCCGATTATTTATGACAGATGCCGCCATTTCCATAATTTTTTCATCCAACGAATCCCGAATTCGTCCCAAATTTTGAATTGCCAATAAAATACGTGCATCACTGATTCCCAATTTTTCTGATAACACATGACGATTTTGACGAATTCGTACACGCGTATATTTTGGGTCAGCGTTCATTTCATCCATAAAATATTTTATTCCATTATCATCACAATACTGTTTTAATTCCGCGCGCGGAACATATAATAGCGGACGTACAATTTTTATCCCATCGCGCCATGATACACGCCGCATTGCCGCCAATCCGTATAAACCACTGCCCCGCCCCAAATTCATTAAAAAAGTTTCAATTTGATCGTCGGCCTGGTGCGCAGTTAACAATATATCAATATTATTTTCATGGCAAAAATCCGTCATAAACTTATATCGCGCGTCACGGGCGGCGGCTTCCAGGCCTGATTCTGGTTTTTCCCCGGTCCAATAAAAAATATAACATGGAACATTTAATTGTTTACACAAATCACGTACGTATTGCGTTTCAATTTCCGCATTTTTTCGCAACCCATGATTTACGTGCAAACACGTAATGTTTGCGCCAACATTTGCCAACCAACATAATAAACACACCGAATCCACACCGCCACTGACCGCCACGGCCATTGGGGTATTTGAATATTCGCGAATAAAATCCAAAAAGTTTTGATTCATAACAGCATTATTTTATGATATAATTCGCAAAAATAAAGGAAAAAGAAATCATGTCAGGTAAATTAAAATCTATTGCGGTATATTGTGGCCACCAATTCGGAACCAATCCCCAATTCGCGCGCGAGGCTGCGACAATCGGTGAATTTTTGGGCAAAAACAAAATACGCGTGGTGTTTGGTGGCGGAAATGTTGGGTTAATGGGGACGGTGGCAACCGCGGCATTGGATGCGGGCGGGCATGTTATCGGCGTTTCAACAAACAACGTTATTGAAAAACAGGAACCTGTACATACCGGTGTTGATGTTCGGGTTGTTGGCGGTGTAAACGAACGCAAACAAAAAATGTTTGAATTATCGGATGCCTTTATTATTTTACCCGGCGGAATTGGCACACTGAATGAATTAACCGATATCATGACCATGCAGCAAATTGGTGAATCAAAAAAGCCGCTGTTTTTTCTGAATACCGCAGGTTTCTGGATTCCATTTGCGCGTTTATTCATACATATGCATGATTGCGGATTTATTGAAAGCATACATGACTATAATATTCATGGGGCCGCCACCGCCGATGATTTAATTGCCAGAATTTTGGCGTATTAAAAACAAATAACCTTGTTACGGGCGGTTTCGCCACGAATAATTTTTATGCTGGATTTCGGTACGTCAAAGTATTCGGCCAGCATTTTTATTACCGCCGCATTTGCCGCCCCGTCGGTTGGGGCGGCGGTGGTATGAACCCGCAAAACACCATTATCATCAACGGTTATTTCGTTTTTGCGTGCACGCGGTATAACCCGAATATTAAAAGTCTGTTTTGAATCGTTCATCACTCATAATATGCAAATGGAAATGAAATACACTTTGCCCCGCCCCGGCCCCAGTATTTGCAACCGCGCGGAAATTTCCCGAAATCCCCAATTTTTCCACCGTTTTACGCACCGCATTCCAAAATCCTGATTGCAATTCTGTGGGGGCGTTTGCGGTAAAATCGTAAATATCTGTATATTCGCCCTTTGGTATAATCAAAATATGTGTTTTGGCGCGTGGCGCAATGTTTTGAAACGCCAATGCATAATCATCTTCGTATATTTTGGTTGATGGCGCATCGCCACGAATAATTTTTGCAAAAATATTATTATTATCGTACATAAAATCCCCTTTGATTCCCATTGATTTTGCACCCCCAGCGTAATACATTAAACTTGCGAAATCAAGCCCTTGAAATCGATATCACGTGCACTATATCTGTACCCAGAAGCAAGACAGAATCAACAAGGAGAATTAAATATGTTCAAACCATTACATAATTATGTTCTGTTGGAACGCATCGAAGAAGAAAATAAAACAGCCGGTGGAATTATAATTCCTGATAATGCCAAAGAAAAACCATCACGCGGTCGTGTGATTGCGGTTGGTGACGGTGCATTTGATGGTGATGACCGTATTCCAATGACTGTAAAACCCGGCAATGTGGTATTGTTTGCAAAATGGGCCGCATCTGCGAACGAGGTTAAAATTGATGGCAAAGATTATATTTTAATTAAAGAAACAGATATATTGGGAATTTTGGATTAAAAAAAGGATTTTATCATGGCAAAAGAAATCGTTTTCGATACAGATAAATTGGCGGCTGGGGTTGATAAATTGGCCAATGCCGTTAAAATTACCATGGGGCCCAAGGGTCGCACGGTTGTAATCGATAAATCATATGGTGCGCCGACCGCAACCAAGGACGGCGTTACCGTGGCCAAGGCAGTTTCATTAAAAGATCCCCAGGAAAACATCGGCGCACGCATGATTCAGGAAGTTGCAAAGAAAGCTGGTGATGATGCCGGTGATGGAACAACAACTGCGACCGTATTGGCACAAAAAATTTTCCGCGAAGGTCGCCGCGTAATCGCCGCTGGCATGAATCCGATGGATGTAAAACGTGGTATTGATATGGCAACTGCGGCCGTTGTGGCAGACATTGAAAAACACGCACGCCCGGTCAAAGACAGTGCCGAAATAGCCCAGGTTGCAACAATATCTGCAAATTCGGACGCAGAAATTGGTGAAAAGATTGCCGGCGCAATGGAAAAAGTCGGCAAAGAAGGCGTTATCACTGTCGAAGAAGCCAAAGGATTAGAAACAGAAATAGATGTTGTCGAAGGTATGCAATTTGACCAAGGATTTATGTCGCCCTATTTCGTAACAAACAGTGAAAAAATGCTGGCCGAATTGGATGGCGCACAAATTTTGGTATCAGAAAAGAAAATTACCGGACTGCAGGCACTGTTGCCTATTTTGGAACCAGTGGCACAATCGGGTCGCCCATTATTAATTATCGCCGAAGATGTCGAATCCGAGGCATTGGCAACATTGGTGTTAAACAAACTGCGTGGCGGATTAAAAGTTTGCGCGGTCAAAGCCCCAGGTTTCGGCGACAGACGCAAAGAAATGTTAAAAGATATTGCCGCTGTTACCGGTGCAACCGTGATATCTGATGATATGGGTATGACATTTGAAAACATCACACCCGATGTATTGGGCAGTGCCAAAAAGGTTGTCGTAGCCAAAGACTCAACACTGTTGGCCCAGGGCGGTGGCGACAAGCGCGCCATTGATGCGCGTGCCGATGAAATCCGTAAACTGATGTCCACCAGCACCAGTGATTACGACCGTGAAAAATTGGCCGAACGTTTGGCGAAACTGGTTGGCGGTGTCGCAGTTATCAAAGTTGGCGGCATGACCGAGGTCGAAGTAAAAGAAAAGAAAGACCGTGTTGATGACGCATTGGCGGCAACACGCGCCGCAGTTGCCGAAGGCATCGTCGCCGGTGGTGGTATTGCATTGGTTCGCGCAACAGCGGCATTGGAAAAACTGCACGGTGAAAACCAGGATCAAAATGTTGGTATCGACATTGTGCGCCGTGCATTGGTTGCACCATGTGCACAAATTGCTGAAAACGCCGGGGTTTCCGGTGAAATCGTTGTCGGCAAAATTATCGAGGCACGCGATTATAACTTTGGTTACAACGCGCAAACCGGTGAATATGTCGATATGATGAAATCTGGAATTATTGACCCGGCCAAGGTTGTAAAAACTGCAATCCAGGCCGCAGCCAGCACCGCGGGCGTATTACTGACAACCGGCGCAGTAATGTCCGAAATTCCCGAAGAAAAATCCGTACCACAAATGGGTGGTGGCGCAATGCCGGGAATGATGTAAAAACACAATGCAAATAAAAAATCCCGCACAATTGTGCGGGATTTTTAATATTCAAAATTCAACTGCAATTTTCCAAAATCGCCATGCGATGCATTTGGAACAACAATCATATTTTGGCCATTTGTCCATTTATATGATAACGAATACGGTACAACAGCATCATTTTCCGCAATATAATGCAGCTGCGAAATTTCCGGCAATTGATATAAATTCATTGACTGTTCCAATTTGGCATCACCGAAATATTGCGTCCAATCCGCATGATTCAAAACCCCGGCGATTGTAATCCATTTTTGCACATTTAAATCATTATTGTTTTGTATCATTAATCCTGAAATCATTGCGCCGCCCGAATAACCAATTAATACAATCGGATTTTGACCGGCAATTTTACGCACCGCATCAGACATGGAATCAATAATTTTTTTGGAAAATCGCCCTGTTGTCCAATCCGTAACCGTGCATGTGCGCGACATTATAAATTGGCACGGCCGGGCCATATACACAACATTTGGCCATTCATCAGATGCCGCCAATTTGCGCATAAATGCACTGTGTGGGGTTGGGTTATTGGTCGGTATACCACGCCCATTGAATGCATGTCCGTCGCCTTCGATATAAATATGAATTTCAGATTCGGTATCAGTTATTTTTTGCCATGTGGCTATTTCGAATTCGCCGGTATTAATTGGGACATACACAAAATCATCATACATGTGCCAATTTGGCGCACATCCAAATAATAACAAAATCAATAAAATAACAATGCGCAACATTATGCATAAGATATTATCGCAAACCAAAGCACCAGTCAAACACCACCCAATCAAAAAAAATTGACAAATTTGTTGACAAAATACTTGACAAATAATTTTTTTATACCATAATAAGTACAGAAACTAAAAAAGGTGTGCAATATGTTCAAAGCATTAAAAATGAAAATCGCGGCCCGTCGTATGGAACGCAAAAGTGTAAAAAAACGCGCCAATACAAAAAAATCGCGTAAATCTGTATCACGTCGTCAATCATTCTGGGGGCGCGTATGGCATATTATATGTGCACCATTCCGCTATATTGGTCGTGCATTGGTGGCTTTTTGGCGTTGGATACGCGATGTTAATATGATTGGATTAATTAATATCACGTTGTTATGCACGATTATCGTTTTATTTTCAATGCTGATAATGGATATTGTTGGATGCGGTAAAAAGTCTGTAATAATTATCGCAAAAAATGAAAACACACCAACGAATACAATTACACAAAACGAACAGCCACGTAATGTACGTGCGCGCGACACAAAAAATCAATCTGTGACGTTACCGTTGCAGAAAACTTGTGACAACGAATTAATTGGCGCACCAGTTAATGTGACCACGCCACGTGTTGACACGGTTGCAATAAAACAAACCGCCCGACGTGCAAACATAATGTATGGCGATGTAATTATTGACAGTCGCGGTGCCGCAACTATGTTAAAATCCGGCGATGTTATCAAAGGTAATTTGTATCTGCAGAATATGCGTAAATATGTTTTGCCACGCGGCATCCGTATCGAAGGCAATCTGTTTCTGCGTGATATGGGCATGTTGCAATTTTCCGGTGGATTCACTGTCACAGGCAACATATATGTTACCCCGTCATCATCGTTTGGGCCGATTCCGGGTACGGCACGTATTGGTGGATATGTAATTTTATAACATATTCCCGTTCCCCTAAAAAAACGGTTGCAAACACGCAACCGTTTTTTGTGGATTTTTTATTCAAAATATGATATAATGCATCCATCCAAACGTAGGAGATTAAACACTATGAATACTTTTGAAAAAATTTTGGGTGTTTTCGGCAAAAATTTGGCTTACACAATCGTGCTGATTATTGCGGTGATATTTTTTGCGTATTTTTCGGATGGTTTAATTCCGGGGCTGATTACCGCATTCAGTGCATTGGTGGTGTATATATGTGGCGCGGGATTGTATCGCGAATTTAAATCCGCATTTTCGGGAAAAAAAACGGTTACCGCCACTGTGAAAAAGGCACCAGCCAAAAAGTCCGCCGCAAAAAAGACATCTAAAAAATAAATAAATTTATTTATTAAAAATCCCGCACTTGCGGGATTTTTTATTTCGTTTCTGGAACGGTTGGGGTATCTGTCACTTCGCCTGTTGCACCGGGAATTGCCGATTGTACCGGCGCATCGCCCTGTTGCACGATTTCATTGCGCAAATCACTTTGTTGGGTTGCCATATCAGATTTTGCCGATACCAACGCCAACAATGCGCACAATACGAAAAATATTGTTGCCAACCATGCAGTCGCACGGGTTAAGAAATTGCCCGCCGCCGCACCAGTCAATGCACCACCAAACATTGATGCCGCGGACGAACCGGACATTCCACTGCCCTCGGATTTTTGTAATAAAATAATACCAATCATCAATATTGCGACGATTATTAATAAAACTAATAAAATTGTGAACATATTTATAACCTTTTGCTTTGCGGTAATTGTATATACCCAAATATTAAATTGCAAGTTTTTTCAATAATTCGGCGGCGGCGGCAATACTGGCCGCTTTTTTTGATGCGCCGCACCCGGTTGCCGTTTGCCCCATGGCGGTTACCCGAACATTAAATGTCGGGTTATGCGATGCGCCGGTTGGCGATAAATATTCATACACGGGCAACGCACCATCATCATGCTTTTGCACAAATTCCTGTAATGTGGTTTTGGCATCTTTTGGTGCGGTAATGTCCGCAGATGCCAATTCGCGCCATATATCCGTTATTATTTTACGCGCCACATCAAAACCGCCATCAATAAATATTGCGCCGAATACAGCCTCCATCGCGTTGGCACAAATGTGTTTTATGCGCCCGGCCGTCATATGGCCATGATGAATTTTTTTATCCAATCCAAAATCAATTGCAACACGGGCCAACGTTTCCGTGGAAACCAACATTGCATGGCGACGCGATAATTCACCTTCGTTTTCGTTTGGAAACATTTCATACAGCAACGCCGCCACCGATAACCCCAACACACGGTCGCCGACAAATTCCAAACGTTCATTATTGTGATTGGCGTTTACACCACTTTGCGTTAATGCCAAATCCAATAATTCCGGATTTTTAAAATTATAATTTAATTGCTTCACGTTAATCAATCCCCATACCAAATCTGTCCCAGCGCATTTTGTCGCCCCAATTCCATACGGCCAACATAGGCGAATAATAATTGTGTGAATACCATATAAACCATACAGGTCCCAAAACATTATCGCGCGGCACATAACCAATATCAGCACGACTGTCGCCACTGTTATCACGATTATCGCCCATGAAAAAGTAATGATTTTCCGGCACAGTAAACATCATTGTATTATCCAATGGCGCGTTATCTGACATTTCAATAATGCTGTGCGTGACACCGTTTGGTAATGTTTCGGTGTATTCTGTTCCATCGAATACACCACACGCCCATTCATTGGCACGGCAAAACGCGTCATCTTTGTATTCAATGGTATAATTAAATTCCGCAGGTTTATTATCAACCCAAATTTTATTGCCCTTTATCATAATATTTTTTTCAGGTATATGATACCCGGCACTGCGTAATGCCTTTGGCAAAGTGGCAATTATATATGGGCGCGGATTTTCACGTGGCACAATTTCGCCATTTATATACAACCGACCATCAATCATCTGAATTGTATCGCCGGGTTTGCCAATCAAACGTTTTACGTAATCCTGGGATTCATTAATTGGGTTGCGAAACACAATAACATCGCCGATTTCAGGTTCATGTCCCCAAAAACGCCCGTTCCATAAATGCCATGACCCAAATGGGAACGAATACCGCGAATAACCGTATGGCCATTTTTCAACAAAAATATGGTCGCCCACATGCAATGTTGGTATCATAGACCCAGATGGTATATTAAATGGTTCCAATAAAAAGCTGCGAAATGCGATTGCAATTAACACACCATAAAAAATTGTATTAAACCAATCACGCGCAACATTAGTTTTTTTCTTGGCCGGCATACGTTTTCACCTTTCTTTTATCGGCACCATTTTATAACTTGAATTGATTCAGCGCAAGTTTTAATATGCAAATATGATTTCTTTGAATTCAATCATATTTAATGGTATGGATGCCACACCCATTGATGTCCAGGTACAATTATCAACCGGGTTGGCAAAACCCGAATTTAATATCATCGGGTTGGCGGACCGCGCAGTCAAAGAATCTGCCGAAAGAATACGAAACGTATTATCGGCATTGAATCTATCATTGCCACCAAAACGGCTGACGGTTAACTTGTCACCCGCAGACGTGGAAAAAACCGGATCGCATTTTGATTTGCCGATATTGTGTGGGATATTATGCGCGTTGGGAATATTGCCCGAATCTGAATTATCAAAATATATCATTATCGGCGAAGTTGGACTGAATGGTGCAATCGTTAAAACCGATGGCGTATTACCCGCCAGTGTTTGGGCAAATGCACATGGGTTGGGGATTATTTGTCCGGGCGACCAGGGCCCCGAGGCACGATGGGCCGGTCATACCAATATTTTGGCACCTTTTCATGCATTGGAATTAATAAATCATTTCAAAGGCACCCAGATATTGCCCGTTCCCACGGCCACAATGCCAAATGAAACGGAAAAATCAACAATTGATATGGCCGAAGTTCATGGCCAATCCGCCGCAAAACGCGCATTGGAAATTGCGGCCGCCGGTGGACATGCAATGTTAATGGTTGGGCCACCGGGTTCGGGGAAAACAATGCTGGCATCACGTTTACCAACAATCTTGCCGGAAATGACGGCCGATGAAATTTTGGAAACGTCGATAATATATTCAATTGCCGGTCAATTGAATGGCAAATCTTTGATTACCACGCGCCCATTTCGCAGTGTTCACCATACATCCAGTGCGGTTTCGTTGGCTGGTGGTGGCGCAGATGCGCGCCCGGGCGAAATTTCATTGGCGCATAATGGGGTGTTATTTTTGGATGAATTACCAGAATTTAACCGCACAACATTGGAAATTTTACGTCAACCGATGGAGGCCGGAAAAATTATGGTTGCGCGCGCACGTCGCACCGCAACGTATCCCGCACGGTTTCAATTAATTGCCGCAATGAACCCATGCCCATGCGGGCATTTGGGAAACGCTGCCTTATCATGCTCGCGTGCCCCCCGCTGTGCCGAGGCATATCAAAATAAAATTTCCGGCCCGTTGCTGGACAGAATTGATTTACATGTTGATGTCGACCCCGTTAATCCATGGGAAATGAATAATATCGATACCACACCCGCCGAAACATCGGCACAAATTCGCGCGCGTGTTGTTGCCGCACGAAATCGGCAAATCGCACGCCAGGGTGTACCCAATGCACAATTGGACGGCGCGGCGTTGGATGCGGCCGCACCACTGTCAAATGAATTAACCGAATTTTTAAATAATGCCGCGGAAAAAATGGGTATGTCTGCACGCGGGTATAATCGTATAAAACGTATTGCGCGCACAATTGCCGATTTGCGTGGTTCTGAAAATATTGAAATGCCCGATATTGCCGAGGCCCTGTCATATCGGCCAATTAATCGCGGTAAATATGGGGTAAAATAAAAACCCGCATTTGCGGATTTTTATCAGAACTCGAACCGAATTCCCAACATTACATTTACGTATATTACATTTTCTGCACTGAACCAATCACGATGTAATGTGCCGTCCTCGTTGCTTAATGCCCAACGAATACGTGGGACATACGCGGCACGCGCCCCAAAATCAAAAAACATATTTTCCGTTACACCATATGAAAAGCCCAACGATAATAATGCCGCGATATTTACAGAATCCAATTCAGAACGATAAAATTGAATTAATGAATCATCCTGGCTGGATGTGCCATATGGAAATAATTCATACATACCAGAAAAATCACCAAATTTATCGGAAAAGTTCAATGTCGTTTGTATATCGGCATACCCAACGCCAAATCCAACATATGGAATCATGGTACGTGTCGGTTTTTGTATACCGGTATAAAAATCATAAAACGCCATTACACTGATAATATCGGTTGTAACCTGGGATTGAACGGCACCAACGGGAAAACTGGCAACTATGTCACCCTTGGCCCCACCGGTCAACAGAATATCGCCCTCTAGGAATGGGGATGCGTTATATTCGCTTTCTGAAATATGATCCCACCCCAGTTCTATGCGCCACTGTGGCTTATTAGGGATGGTCCACCCCAAACTGGCCCCCGCGGCAAAACCGAATGAATCAAAATCCTTGGTCGGTGGCAAATCACCCAAATTTGCATAGCCCGCCATTACATAATCTTCGCATCCGCCGGCATCAGTGCATTGCAAATACCCCAATTCTGATAACAATGTACCGCCATCGGGACTCATATAATATAACTGATTTAATTCGCCAATTTCATTTTTTATACCGCCCATGCCAATTGCCGCCCCACCACGCAACGATACGGTAAAGCGACTGCCATCATCGGTATATGTACCATCGCCCACATAATAACCGGAATATTCCCAATTTGCGCGCGCCGCGCCAAAAACCAGGCACGATAACAATGGTATAAATAACAGGCTCCTACACTTCATGCCCATTATTATACCACAAAATTAGTCATAATAAAAACAGATTTTTATCAATAAATTTATTCCTGTAAAAATCCGCCAGATTGCATTTTCCACAATCGTGCGTATTCGCCGCGTCTGCGCAGTAATTGGCCATGTGTACCATATTCAACAACGTTTCCGTCATTTAACACCACAATTTTATCCATGTTGCGCAATGTTGACAGTCGATGTGCAATGGCCAGCGTCGTACGCCCACGCGCCAATTCATCAAATGATTTTTGTATTGCAATTTCTGTTTCACTGTCCAGTGCGGATGTGGCCTCGTCCAATACCAATATTGGCGCATTTTTCAAAAATGCACGCGCGATGGCAATACGCTGTTTCTGGCCACCAGATAATTTTATGCCCCGATCGCCAACCATGGAATCATATTTCTTTTCCGTTCCCATAATAAAATCATGCGCGGCCGCACGGCGCGACGCATCATGGATTTGCCGTATTGATGCGCCCGGTTTACCGTATTCAATATTTTCACGAATTGTACGGTTAAACAATGTTGGTTCCTGGGGAATAAATGCGATACTGCGACGTAATGAATCCTGGGTTACGTTTCTGATATTTTGCCCATCAATTAAAATTTCGCCGCGCGTCGGGTCATAAAAACGCATCAGCAAATGCACCAACGTTGACTTGCCCGCGCCCGATGGTCCAACCAAACCGACGCGTACCCGGTTTTATCGTCAAATTAAAATCGCGCAGGACCCACTTACGTTTATATTTAAACCATACGTTTTTAAATTCTATTTTCCCGTGCGACACCATTAAATCAGGCGCATTTTCCACATCACGCACAGACAATTCCACATTTAATTCATCGTACGATTTTTTTGCACTGCCCAATTTTTCAACCACATCCGGAATTTGTCCGATAATGCGCGATATCATTCCCATAACGTTAAAGAATACCGACATTGTAAATACTATTTCAGATACCAATATGTTGCCATTGGAAAACAAAATCACGCACAATAACATTGTTATACCAAACGCAATGTCCCATACAAAATTCGGCAATCCCCAAAACCAGCGTTGAATAAAGAACGAATAAATACGTGTTTTAATTGTTTTTTTACGTGCAGGTTTCAAATATTCGCGTTCGGCATCCGCGGCGGCAAATAATTTTACAACCGAATAATTTGAAATACTGTCCACAATTTTACCGGCCAGCGAACTGTTTTCTTCGCTGGCGGTTTTGGCAGAATTGCTCATCGGTTTCATTAATGCCAATCCGTATACCAATCGGAATACAAAAACAATCGCAAAGATTAATGCAACATATGAATTTATTTCCAATATCAATCCAACATTTATTAAAATCATTAATATGGAACCAAATATTTCCAAAAAATTCATAATGACACTGAACCCAGTTTGCACATAGTTAATCTGGGAATTTATTTTTCCAGCCATGCGCCCGGTCCAAAAAGACATGGATTGATGCTGTACAAAATCGTTCAATACATCAGATATTTGATTTGATATTATCGGTTGCCAACGTCCATGCAGCATGCCACGTAAAATCAAGCATATATCCCACAGTATAAATAACCCCGTGATAAGTAAAATTGTTGGCAATGCAAATTCAACAAAACTTTGGCCCGCCGGTGGTGTTTGTTCAAACAACGCGATAAACCAACGCTGATAATTCGGGAACAGAACCCCATCCGACATTACGCACATGAATAATATCGCATACCCAATCATCAACGGCCAATGACCACGCATTGCGTATTTGAAATAAAACTGCCACAAAGATTTGGGTAATTTTTTATTATAATCGTATGACATAGCGCACCAAATATACAAAAAACCAAAAATCCGTTCAAGCAATTTATTTCACAATTTCGTGAAAAATAGTTGCCGGAATTGTTCCCCCCGTGATTTTGGATGACATTGATGTATTATCATCACGCCCCATCCAAACACCAATTATTAAATCATGCCACGCGCCAACAAACCATGCATCACGATTATCATTGCTGGTGCCGGTTTTGCCACCCAACACGCCCGGGGCCATTGCGCGGCGCCCCGTACCACCAACCGCAACAACATCCGCCAATAATTCTGTCATATACTCTACTGTTTGTGGCATTAAAACCTGTAATGGTTCAGATGGATTACGCTGGTAAATTATGGTTCCATTTGGATCAGTAATTTTTGTAATCGAATATGGCCGTACGGAATAACCATCATTCCAAATCACCGCATAAATTGTGGTCAAATCCAACAACGATAATTCCGATGCCCCCAACACAGTTGAATATTCACGGCGCAATTTATTCCCCACGCCCAAACGCCCCGCCATATTTAACACTGAATCAATTCCATATTCCTGGGTTAATTTTAACGGCACCGAATTCACAGATTTAGCAAACGCAGTGGCCAATGTTATATCACCATAATAACGATTATTATAATTTTGGGGCGCATAATCACCAATTGTAAACGGTGAATCATTCACATACATATCGGGTGTCATTCCATTTTCCAATGCCACCAGGTACACCACCGGCTTAAACGAACTGCCGGGTTGGCGCAATGCCAACGCGCGATTAAATTGACTGGCCTGGTAATCGGTTCCGCCAACCATGGCACGCACCGCGCCATCGGTATTCATTGCCACCACAGCCCCCTGGTTTTCACCAACCTGGGCCGGCAAAACATCGGCAATACGTTCCTGTAAACCCTTGTCCAGTGTGGTATACACGTATAAATCAGATTCAAATGTACCAATTGTTGATTTAACCTCGTCCAAAACAAAGTCCGTCCAATAACGATATATATTTGTATCGGGTGCGGGTGTGGCCGGTGCCAATTCGCGTGCCGCAATGCGTGCCTGATTTAATGTGATATATCCCTGGCGTACCATTTCCTGTAATATTACGCGGGCACGGGCGATGTTTTTATCCGGGTTTGCCAATGGACTGTATGTGGTGGGGGCCTTTAACATGGCGGCAATTTGTGCAGCCTGGGCAATGGTTAAATTATTTGCCGAACGTTGAAACATGACACGTGCCGCCGCATCAATTCCACGCATGCCACCAACCAATGACACCCTGTTCATATATAAATCCAAAACCTGGTTTTTGGTAAAACGATTTTCCAACCAATATGATAAAATTAATTCCTGGACCTTGCGGGAAATCTTTTTTTCACGTGACAGAAATATGTTTTTTGCGGTTTGTTGGGTAATTGTCGAACCGCCCGCCGCCAAACGGCCATGTAACAAGTTTGATATCATGGCACGCGCAATCGCGCGAAATTCCACCGGACCATGTTCAAAAAAACGCTTGTCTTCGATTGCGATAATTGCCTGCCATACGTGTGGCGGCAATGTTTCCACCGATACCGGCACACCCATTATGCGATTTGATGCGCGAATTTCGTTCCCGTTATTGTCCAGAAAAACAACCGCCGCCGGACGCGTTTCATGTAAAATCGCATCCAATGATGGCATTTGTAAAAAAACGATTACAACATATATGGCAATGGCAACCAATATCAACATAAACAAATCAATCGCCCACACAAACAAACGCAGTCCGCGCGATGGGCCTGATTTCTGTTTTTTTGAAACGTTGGTGCGTGTATTATCTTTGCCGAACACAATTTCCCCTTGGAATCTTTGATGGAATTATATCACAAACCGCTTGCATTTTTCCATAAATTAAAATTATAATCTCTAAATATTTATGTAAATAAAAAAGGAAAGGCCGAATGAAACGTTTGTTTTCGATTATTACAATTGTATGTGGCATGGTGACAGTACCGACATTTGCCGACGAATATTCAAATTCTATGGCACGTGACAACTATGTTGGTGTGCGCGTACACAAAAACGAAAATATTGCATTCGGTATGGAACCGGAATATGGCGACGTTACAACCGCCCGTGATGACAGTTTTGGTTTTGGAATAATTGTTGGCAATCGATTAACTGATTTTTTGAAAATTGAATTTGAATCAGAATATACCTATGGCAACGCCCAAAAATACGGCAATGATTTAAATTTTGATATATGGGCAAATATGCTGAATGTGTATATCTATAAACAGTTTGGCGGCGCGGTGGAACCATATGCCGGATTGGGTGTTGGTGTGTCCGGACTGTGGGGTGATGTCAGCGGCACAAATAATATGTCTGATGCCACGGCCGATATGTCGTGGTCGGCAATGATTGGTATAAATTTTGCGTTAAATTCACGAATTGATTTAAATTTGGGATTAAAATATCAAAACTATGGCGATTTGGAAATGACTGATATCGCCGGCAATCATTATAACACAGAAGTTGACAGCACGGAATTTTATATCGGTGCCGCATATAAGTTTGGATTATAAGCGGTATTTTTACTGGTTACTTTTAATCGCATTTTCAAAATCGGATTCGGACCAAATTGTAATTCCCAACTGTTGCGCTTTGTCCAATTTAGAACCCGCATCCGTCCCGGCCAAAACAATATCGGTTTTTGCGGATACGCTGCCCTGGACCCGCGCCCCCATGCGTTCCAAAATTTCGCGTGCGGCATCACGCGTATAATTCGCCAACGTCCCAGTCAGCACAATCTTTTTCCCCGCCAACGGTCCATCAACAGGCGCATCCGACGGCGAAATTTCGGCAATACGAACCTGTTGTAACAATTCATCCAATACGGCACTGTTATGCGAATCTGCAAAAAATGATGCGATTTCGTCGGCCATAACATCACCAATACCGTCAATTTGTTTCAATTTCCATACCGGTGCCGCCCGCAATGCGGCCAGACTGCCAAACGCACGCGCCAATATTTTTGCGGTGACTTCGCCAATTTCGGGTATGCCGATGGCAAACAAAAATCTGTGCAAATCGATATCGCGCGCATGTTCAATTGCGGCGTTTAAATTAGAAACAGATTTTTCCCCAAATCCATCCAATTGCTTTATTTCATCGCCATGGCGCGAAATCAGTGTAAATATATCGGCGGCATTTTTAATCCAACCACGCGAAATAAACAATTCTAATTGTTTTGTCCCCAGACCTTCGATATCAAAACCCTTGCGCGAAACAAAGTGTTCCAATTCACCAATGCGTTGCGCCGGACACCCCAGTGAATTTACACATCTGCGGGCGACCTGGCCCGATTCCTGGATTACATTACCGCCACATACGGGGCATTTATCCGGGAATATAAACGTCGTTGCATTCGGGGCAGATTCCGCAACACCAACAATTTGTGGAATAACATCACCGGCACGTTGAACAATAACCTTGTCACCGATATTTATGCCCAATCGGGCAATTTCATCCGCATTATGCAATGTTGCGCGTGAAACCAATACGCCGCCAATATTTATCGGTTCCAATTCCGCAACCGGCGTTAATACACCCGTGCGGCCAACCTGGACCGTGATATCACGCAATGCAGTTATACCGCGGGCGGCCGGGAATTTATATGCAACCTCCCACCGGGGGCTGTTTGCACGCGCGCCCATATGTTCCTGTAAATCAACACTGTTAACCTTTATCACCAAACCATCAATATCAAATGGAATATCGGCACGTGTTATCATTGTGTCGTTATAAACGCGTTGAATTTCATCCATGCTGTGCGCATGATGCGCCCAACGACGCGTGGTTTTAAATCCCCATGATTCCAATTTATCAAAATATTCCGATTGTGTTGCCCAATTGCGCGATGACAATTCCCCATACGTATATGCAAATGCCGACAATCGACGTGCCGCGGTCACCGCCGGATTTAATTGCCGCAATGATCCCGCCGCCGCATTACGTGGATTTGCAAATATCTTGTCACCCGTGACCACAGCAGACGCATTTAACGCCAAAAAATCATCGCGCATCATGTATACTTCGCCACGAACCTCTATGACATCTGGAAAATCACCACGCAATTGATGCGGAATGTCCGCGATTGTGCGCAAGTTTTCGGTTATATCTTCGCCGGCGATACCGCTGCCACGTGTCAAACCGCGTACTAATCGCCCATGTTCGTATCGGGCAGCATATGATACACCATCAACCTTTAGTTCAATAAAAACATCCTTGTCCGCCAATTTGTTAAACCAATCCGCCACATCAGATTCATTGAAAACATCGGAAATAGACAGCATTGGAACACTGTGCGGGAAAGATTTAAATTTTTGCGACGTTGCCGCGCCAACGTGTGACGATGCCCCATTTAACGCCAATTGCGGGTATTCAGATTCAATTTCCAATGCGCGACGCTTTGCCGCATCATATGTTGCGTCGTCAACAATTGGGTCATCGTTTTGATGATACGCAATGTCCCACGCGTTTAATTTTTTCATCAAATCGGCGTGTTCCGCCAAAATTAATAAATCAGGTGTCTTGCTCATGTTCCTGATTATAAAAAATTCAAAAATTTAATACAATGGAAATATCATTATATTATGCACGCGCACGTTCAGGGGGAAAATATTTCGCAAAATCCGTCCAACTGGTATTTGTGGCGTTCATTATTTTTACCAAACTGCCAACCGACATCCAATGTGGCTTGCCATCCGCACCGATACGCTTGCTTTTATTTAACGCGGTTATATCCATTCCACTGATTTGTGCCAATCGCGAACAAGAAATATTATGCGCTGCGGCCAAATTATCAATTGCCCGCCAAAACATATTATTGGTCAGCATACCCTTCCCCTCCTCCATTTCTGCCATTGCTTTTTATCGATTGTATTCTAATTATGATTGTATTCTTATTAAAAATCAACTAAAATTTACAGGAAAATATTCATAAATAAAAAAATGGAGACGATGCCAACAAATCCTATGGTATACCTTAGCTTTAGGTTTAAGTATCTTTGCGTAAAACACAAAAAATCCCGTCATATGACGGGATTTTTATTATCAAAATGATTTTACTTATTTTGTTCATCCAAACCGTGCAATAAAACCTCTTTCAAATCATTTGGAATCATGCCGGTTGTGGAATATCCGCAATCAACATGGTGCACTTCGCCGGTTACCGCACTGGACAGGTCACTGAACAGATAAATTGCCGCACCGGACACATCATCCAATGTCATATTGCGACGCAATGGGGTTTGTTCCGCGTTCAGACGCAACATAGATTTCATGCCCCCTACACCGGACGAGGCCAATGTCATAATCGGGCCTGCACTGATTGCATTGATACGGATTTTATCACGCCCCAGGTCGGATGCCAGATAGCGAACACTGCTGTCCAATGCCGATTTTGCGACACCCATCACATTATAATTTGGCACTGATTTTTCACCGCCATAATATGTCAGTGTTACAATGCTGCCCCCGTCGGTCATCAGTTTTGATGCACGGCGTGTCAAATCAACCAACGAATAAACAGAAACATCCATTGTGTTCTTGAAATTCGCACGTGTTGTGTCGGCATAGCGACCGGTCAGTTCATTTTTATCTGAAAATGCGATTGCGTGCAGCATTCCGTCCAGTTTGCCCCATTCGCGTTCAATATTATTAAATAAAGAATCCATTTGTTCATCGTTTTGAACATTGCATTCCTGGACAAATTTGGCCCCGATTGATTCCGCCAACGGACGTACGCGCTTTTCCAAATTTGGCATTGCATATGGCATGGCAATTTCTGCGCCTTCGTCATGCGCGCGGCGGGCAATAGCCCACGCCATGGACCAATCGTTTGCGACACCAGTAATTAAAATCTTTTTTCCTTTTAATAACATTTTGCTTCCTCTATGTTTTTATTGGACGGGTAAAAATATATCACTAAAAAAGTAAAATCGCAATGAATAAAAAAAATACTTGAAATGAGATTAAAAAGGTTATATGATATGCGAGCATTCGGGCATAGTTCAGTCGGTAGAACAACGGACTGTTAAGCATCAGAGCAAGCCCAACAGCAAATTCGAGTTTTGCCCAGATTTCTGGGTTTTTTTGTTGCTTTTTTTTCAGTTCTGACGACTTAACACATTACGCTTAAAACCTGTTAAAACCTGTATGGATACCGTTTGAAAAACATACATTTTCATACCGCAAACCGATTTGAACCAAATTTTGTGTTCCACGATTTCAATACTGATTTCTAGTTGATTTCAATGATGATTTCAATGCTGATTTTTTACATCAAAAAACCGCCCGTTTGGGCGGTGGTTTTATATTGTCTTTGGCCTGGTCTGCATCAAATTTATTCTGAAAGGATTTCTATTGCCGCATTTATCCATGCTTTATAGATATGTTGACCAACAGATTTTTCTTCCTTGGTTTCAGGTTCCATTACACTAAATCTTACTGTCTTATCAGCAGCTATAATATCTAAATCATATTGTTTCATCTGCTACTCCTTTATTGCGTTCTGCACAACATCCAGAAATCGAACCATTGCGATGGTGTCTTGGCCACAGTATTCATGCAGGTTATGCATCATTTCTTCGGTTTGTGCCGGTGTCTGCTTGCCAATCATAAAGTTCATGAACTGATCGCTGGCCTCGGTTCCGTTGTGGATCCCCAGATTCTCGTACGACATTTCTGGCACAAAGGCTGGCAGTGTCTGTTTAATTGATGCGCTGCCGTTCTGGCACGGGCGATACAGGCCACGTTCACGGAATGGGGTCAGCAAGTCCAGCATGCGGTCATTTATCGCCAGCAATTGGTCTGCATATTCTGGGTTCAGGGTCAGTATGTAGCAATCACGTATTTTGACACCACATTGTGTGAATACATATTTCTGGAATGAAGCATCAAGATAGTGGTATTCGTGTGGGCTTGTGGTTGACTTAACCTCTATGATGTCCCATGTGCCATCATTATTATTACGAAGAATGTCCACCGCACAGTATTCGCCTGTCTTGGTGGACAATGTTGCCTCATAGATATATGGGTCATCAGCCTTTATGGCATCTTGGGTCTGCCATGCTGCCTCATATTCCCATGGTTTAGCTGTGATGTATCTGCCACCTGGGAACTTATCCTGAGCTAGTCTACCGATTTCAATTACTTGCCTTGCTAGATAATGCATGTAAAGTCGCTGGTCGCTATTTGAAAATCGCTTTCTTTGTGTATCTTGTTTCTGTCCTCAAAGTCCTTGATACATTCCAGGAAGAACACAATGTCTGCAAACACGATACTGATGTCTGGTGCATCTGGGATTTTTTTCTTGTGGCTATTTATGGTTTGGGGGATGGTGGGGTGACGAAAAAGTCGATATATTTCTTTCTGATCGAGATGGTGGTGTAAAGGTATTTGACCGCTAGGTCGTTCTTTTTCAGGCCAGTTGCTGTCTAGTGCGATTTCCAGCGCAACTGGCCTAATACAGCAACCTATCTGTCCTGTTTCTGCCAGCATTTCTATAACGCCGATTCCACAGTGCCATCGCTCGGCCAGCTCTTCCACGTCCAGAAAGACATGCGGAATATCAATCTCTATCATCTTGCCCTCACAATGCATAGAATAGCAAAAAAGGAGTCGCCAAACGGCTAACTCCTTTCCTAATTCATGATTTGATTTTACAACATGTTTTTTGGATTTCAACAGGAAAGTAATCTTAGCGAATAGTGTTTTGTATTGATTATTCACAATATTTTATTGATTCTCATCTTTTTTGTTCTAAGATAAAAAGAAAAAGGCCATCTTATGCAACAAATGCAAGAATTCAGTATTCATACTCATACAAAAATTGGTGATGGATATGATACTGTAGAAGATATGATATTAGAAGCAAAAAGATCAGGGTTAAAAACCCTGGGCATTTCCGACCATTTCTGGGCGGTTAGTTACGATCTGCCAAATTATGTTAAAGCCATTAGAGCCGCACAAGATAAGCTACAGTTTGATGTTCTTATTGGGTTAGAGATTGACAACCCGTCTGACGATCGGCTTGAAATGCTTTATAAAATAAAAAAAGAATATGGTTTTGACTACTTTATAGGTTCTCTACACGATGTACCTTATAATGGAAAAAAATATTATGTTGGCAGTAAGGAAGACAAAAATATTCTACAAAGCCAGACTTACCAACAGACATATTGGCAGACCTTGCCAAATCTGGCTAACGATCTATTTGATATCATAGCGCATATGGATCTGATAAAGCTGACAGGTGTAAAAACAGAAGCTTTGTATGAGGCCGACATTGATAAGGCCTTAAAAGCCTTTAAGGCGAACAATCAAATTATTGAAATAAATACAAAACATCATCAAATAGAAAATGAGCCATCAGATACAATATTAGCTAAAGTAGCCAAAGCTGACATTCCTGTTATTTTTAGTAGTGATGCGCACATAAAACACCAACTTATACAGCATTTTGCTGAAGAACAGAGACGTTTAGCTGAGCCATTGGCTAAGATGCGTTATATTTCTAAGTCTGACGAATTAAGGCAATTTTTGCAATCAAGACACGGTCCTCGTACAAAATAGCAAGTAACCGAAAGGCTAGAAATATGGGATTTAAAAAAAATATTGTAAATATTTTATGTTCATGCATTCCGTCAAAATCATTTTCTTCCACTGTCAGACAAGCTTTGTTAGCGACTAAGTTTCTTAATAACGGCAAAAACAATATAGTTGTGATTGTAAAAAAAGACGGTTCAAGAAAGGAACTGAGAAGAAATCTGTTAAATACAAACATACGATTTCTTGGAGATGATAATTATATTGAAATTCATGAACCAATGGCAGAAAACTTTAATTTTTCTTGCAAACTAAATTCTCAAACCACAATTATTATCGGCGAAAAATTTAACGGTGGTCTTAATATATATTCTGATAGCCCAACACACCCTAACAAAGCAGTATTTGGGAAGGGGATTGTTGTTACAAGGACATTAGTTATTGATTTTGCCCGTGGAAATGGCAATGTAGAAATTGGTGATAAGTGTTTGTTTTCCTGGGGCGATGAAATTCGTACAGGCGATCATCATGTAATATACAAAAAAGGGACAAAAAAAGTATTAAACCCCAATCAAAACGTTAAGCTTGGTAGCCATGTTTGGGTTGGATCGAATGCGTTGATTCTAAAAGGTTGTAATATCGCTGACAATGTGATAATTGGCGCAAATTCGGTTATCACAAAATCTTTTTTGGAACCAAACATAGTCATTGCAGGCAGCCCCGCAAGAATTGTAAGAAAGGGTGTAGATTGGGGCTATGATGCGCCGTAACCCATATTCGCTTATTTTTCTTTACTTATAATCGATTTTACACAATGGTTGTTTGAGTTTGCTTTCGTTTTCAATTTCTCCAAAAACTGGTAATCCAGCATTTCCTCTGTTGGTTTATCTTGTTCTTTACGCCATTCTTTTCTGTTTACCTGTTTTTGTGAATATATTTTGCCGGTAGCCCCCAAACAATATTTACAAGCAGATAGAGGACTCTTACATGTAATGTATTTCTCTAACGCAGCTTTTAAGTCTGGTGTATTTAAAACATCTATACCATCTGCGAACAAGGTTTTTATCGCCTTTAAAGTGTGTGCTTGGGGACATTTATAAAAGTATCCATCTTCCAAATTGTAGCATTTCCACACATTAGCAATCAAGCAAGTTTTATATATCTGATCCGTTAAAGCAGAATTCGTAGTCCCTTGTTCAGAATAAGGTTCTCTGAATGCCTCAAAATCTAATACTACTAGCTTACAAGCACCCTTTGTTAATTCGTGAATATATTCTATATTTATGCCTGTTTGATGATCCGAGACCTCTAAAACATCAACTGAACACAGGATGTCTTTGTGCTTGTCATTGATTAAAGTTCCATTAGATACAATTGTTATACTGTCGCAAATTTTGCTTTCCCTGACGATATTTATAATTTCCTGTAAGTTTGGTGACAAAAACGGTTCCCCACCCAGTAAGCGCACTGTTTCACAATGAAAAACATCACTCAGTCTATTTAAGGACAAACGCAATTTTTCTGTATCAAAATTGTGTTGTATACAAATTGGTGACAAGTGGCTACACCCCTTGCATGACAGATTACATCTGTTCGTTACATTTATTTCCAATTTTTCTGAAATAATCTTGCTTTTTTCCATATTTGTTATAAAATCCTTGTTAAATGATTGAAAAGATTTCAAAAAAAATTATAAATCATAATAATGATTATGGCAAGTTAGAAAGCCAATTTTTTTCTTGCGGATATGGTCAACTAGTAAAAGCCCCCTACGATTCCCTTAAGATCCCTTATTCTGGACAACCTGTAACGATTTCTATTTTGATTCCGTGTCATAATTCTGTGAAGACGATCAGGCATTGCATTCAACACATTTCGACAAATTCATACGTTATAAAATATCCATCTGCAGTTGAGGTTATTGTTGTAGATGACGGTTCAAACGATAAAACATTTGATGTGTTAACCGAGCTTTCCTGTCCTATGAAGGTTTTAGTCATAAAACAAGACCAACGCTATCGTAGCGGTGCATTAAACACAGCTCTTTATCATGCATCTAATGATTTTATTTTGACCTGTGATTCTGATATGTGTTTGGACACTTTCTGTATTGAAGAAGCTGCTAAACGACTACAAGTTCTTGGCGAGAAAGCATTATTTGTCGGCTTCAGAGAAGATATTTCATTAGATAAACTGTCGAAACAAAAAGTACGTAGTCCACATTTTTGGAAAGATAATCGTTTTTGTTTTGATTTTAGTCTGATTGACCCTGAAAATATGTTTGCTTTAACAGATGCCTATAAAAGCTTAGGAAAAAACAAGAAAATCTACATTAACAGCAAAAATGGTATAAATAGAGATGTCTGGACGTTGCCACGTATGGCTTACGGCTGTCTATTTGCTTGTGATCGACAATTTTTTCTGGATATAGGTGGATACAATGAAACATTTCGTGGCTGGGGATATGAGGATACTTTGATTGGAGCACTGGCTATATCCATGGGGAAATACATAGTTCCTGTGCCTAGTATGTGTGGATTTCATATATCGCATCATGTAGATATGAATACAGTTAGGAACACGCCAAACAAACATCTTTATCAAGAACTCGTTACTGCCCCACAATACATAGTTTTTGACTATATTCAACAAAGTAGGAAATTTGTGAAGGATTCTATTGTTTTGTCGCAAAGAGAGTCTGCCCCGTTAAAAAAAATATCCCAGCGCAAATCGGATAATTATCATTTTTATCTGGGAGAATATAGACTTATAAAATCGGGGAAACATTATCCAAAAAGTTTATTCTACTCTGGGGCACATAAACTATTGTTAGAGTTGTTTCCAAACTGCATCTATTCTTGTTTTGTGCATATTGCTATGAAGAACTTTGAAAAGGCCACTTCTTGTTTTGCAAACAATTCCAGCAAAGAAAAAGCTTATCTAGATAGCATAGATATTGAAAAGCTATTGACGACAGCCAATTTATGGTATTCCCAGGATAGTGTTTTACTTGCTTTTCAGTATTTTTCCTTGTATGGTTTATACAAAGGTTTTGGTGCAAAATTAAAACGAATAATTAAACGTTGTATTCAAAAGCTTACAAAAAAAGGTAATAATGAAATTTCATGGTGCACCGGAACGTTTTGAAGCAGTTGCTGATCTGGTAGGTAGACATTTTGATACGAATAAAATCAAGTACGTAGCAGACGTTGCTGGGGGGCAAGGAATGCTCAGCAGAATTCTGCGTAAAAGATATAACTGTGAATGCGATGTTATAGATCCTAGAGAATACGGCATTGTAGGTGTAAACAGACGTGTTGAATGTTATGTTCCAGACATGGCCACTTTTTATGATTTGATTATTGGTTTACACCCTGATCAGGCTTTGCGCCCAGTAGTAGAATCTTCATTATATAGACCAACCATAGTTGTCCCTTGTTGTAATTACTGGTCTGCAGAAAAGATGGGTGCAAAGTTGATGCGCCAAAGTATTGAAGAATGGTACAAAGCACACAATATCAGATATGTTGTAGAAGAATTAAAAATTGATACACCACATAGGTTCGCCTTAATAACTTTTGGTCCAAAAATAAAAGGATAAAGATATGGAAAAAACGATCTTAATATTTAGAATCAAAACATCCAGATTGAAAGCCCGTAGTTTGGCTCTTGAGGAAGTTAAATCTTTCTTATCAGATGTTGAAAATGTAGAAGTGGTCATTGGTGGGCCTTTATCCACAGAAAAAGGGATTATTGCCGCATATCTGCCAAAAAATTTTGATACCGATGTTCTTGCACCTGACTTTTCTAGACTTGGATACATTCAACAAGTTGACCAAATGGTTCAAGAACAAAGAGAATCGAAAAATACAATTAAATGGAAAGGTGCTTTTTATTCTTTGGAAACTATTTATGAAGAAGACAAAGAAGAAGTAAGAAATCAGGCACCAGATAAAAGGCGTTTTTTATTACCAGATCCTACGGGTACTTTACGTTATGTTAACGGTTATCGTGGCGATGGAACAGAAACGGGGAAACGCGCCTTGCCTGTTGAAGACTGCAAGTTTATGCTTAATTTATCTAAGATCAAACGTGGCCAAAAAGTCTTGGATCCGTTTGCTGGTGCTGGTGGTATAGTCTTTGCAGCAGTCCAGGCTGGGTTGGATGTATATAGTTCCGACATAGATCCAAAGATGCAGTATGGCTTAAGGGATTTTGGATCTAAACACCATGTAGCAGATATTCAAAAACTACCATTTGACAATAATTTCTTTGATTCTGTAGTTACCGAAGCACCATTTGATACAAATGTTACTGGAAATGTCGCAGAGGGGCTGGCCGAAATGCAACGTGTTATTAAGCCATCTGGTTATATCATATTGATGGTGGCTGATCATCAGGTAGAGCAAATCCGCAAGAAGGCTGCTACTTTGGGATTAGAAACATATGTTGATCAACCCCTGGATCGTAAAGGAACAGCAGTTCATATTTTCGGCCTAAAAAAAAAGCAACTGAATCAAAATGAGCTTATGAGAGCTTTCGCAGATACTTACGGGAGATAAGTTCATGAAAAACATTCTTGTATACCTATATTACCCATTTGTTTCACAACATTTATCTGGTGGTGTACAAATAATAATGCGCAAGGTTTTAGAGGAGTTGTCCGGGCATGGGTTCTGTTTTCGTGTTTTATGTCCCAAAATTAAAAATTCTGCTGACGTATTAAACATTAGGGGTGTGGAGGTATTTCCTGTTCTTAACGACTTTCAAAACAATCGAAATTACGCAGAATTGTCTGAAAACTTTTCTATAATTAACAAACATATTGGTTGGGCAGACGTTGTCTGGACAATAGATAGAAATGTACCGATAAAAACGGATAAACCAATAATTCTGTCCTTGAATGCACATTGGTATGCTACGAATCAAAATGCACTATTTTCCATGAACTGGGACAAGGTTATTGCATTGAGTGATTATTCTAAGGACATATTAGAAAAAACTATTAAACCTGCCTGCTGGCACGGAAACTCTGTACCAACAATTGAAGGAATATCGCCAGTTCTTAGCGAAATATTGTATAAACGACAAGATTGTTCTTGTTTGAGTAAGTATTTTGACTACAACCCCGAAAAAAAATATATCCTGTTTCCGCACAGACCAGATAAGGGAAAAGGACACAAAAGAGCGATAGACGTTCTTAAATCTTTATGCGCAAAAGACTCTAACTATGTGTTGTTAATTCCTGGGATTGCCACTCTCTCAGAAAAGCTAAAAAGTATTGAAGCGACCATTATTGAAGATGCCTTAACTTATGCACAAGATATAGGTGTACGTGACAACGTAATTTTGCACGATTGGATTCAATATGACGATTTGCCTTATTTCTATTCTGCAGGGACAGCTACTCTTATTGCCTCTGATCTAGAAGAAACATTTGGCATGACTCTAACAGATTCTATATTGTGCGGTTGTCCAGTTGTTAGCACCGGTTCTGGGGCCTTAAGGTTCACTGTTCCTGACGGTTTAGGACACAAGATAGTAGATTATAATAAACCAGACGATGTAGCGAACACTATAATATCTGGCATTCCTGGCATTGCTGATGGAATCATATACATAAAATCTACATACAATACTGATAAAATTATAAGCCAATATAAAAATTTGTTTGAAACGGCACAAAAAACGGATGGAGTTTATTATGAATAAAAAACCGAAAGTTAATATCATTACAGTGACATTGAATCGCCCATCTTTAGTTCAAGCCTGTAAAAGTGTCGATGAACAAACATACAAAAATTGGCATCATTTTGTTCTTGGAGATGGTGTATTACCGGACGAACTACGTCATCCAAATCGCAGTGTTTTTGGCTTTTCTCATGCATATGGGAAAGAAGAGCCCGGCTTAAACATGCCTGACGGGACTCCCAATCCTTTGCAACGCTGGGCCTTAAACAACCTGAAATTGGATGAATACTTTTGTTTTTTAGACGACGACAATATATACGATAAAAATTTCCTAAAAAAAATGGTCGCTACCATTGAAAGTAATCCGGATATTGGTTGTGTATTGTGTGGCGTAAAAGATCAAAGACATTTCCAAAATATCACAGGAGAACCTATTCTGGGAAGATGTGATAACAGCGGTGTTATCTTTCGCACAAAACTGGCAACGAAAATTGAATTTCCACACGCATCGTTGGACAAGAACGTTGTTCAGGATGTTGAATTCATTCAAAAGGTTTCAAAGAAATTTGGTTGGAGACAATTAAGTGAAACCCTAGTGACATTTGGGTCTGCTCCAAATGTGCCTACCGTACGTGGAGGAATAAAATTGTTGTCTTCGTGGGAATTACCACTGTTCGCATTTAAAAAATTAAAAGAGGGAAAAATATCAGATGCCATTCAAGATTTGCTAACTTCTCTTCAAATAGACCCATTGGACGGTTATGCCCTTTGGAGATTAGCAGAAGCATATGCTGTTTCTGGCAACATAAAAAAATCAAAAGAGTGTTTACGGAAGTGGATTCATCTTGCGGAAGAATCACATTGTTTCTCTCATCATTTTATTACTTTTTGTTGCGGCCTATCCTACAAGGCTTTGAATCTTCCAACAAAAAATCTGTTTAAAAAGGCTATTGAGACAATTGATACTTCTACCATATCAGAACAACTTAGTTGTGAGTGGTATAGGATTGTTTCCAATGAAAAAAGAGATATTAAATTTTATTCTCAGATATTGCAACAAATAGAATCCGACTCTACAAAAATTCAGAACGCACTATGGAAAGCTCGTGTTGCTGCAAAACTGTTCCCACGGCAACAAAACATACAGGCTGCTTATGAATTGCTGCACAATTATTATTACAACAAGGAAATCACTGTCTTAACAATTACTCGTGGTCGCCCTAAATTATTAGCTCGTGCAATTGATTCTGTTAAAGCACAAGAAAATGCAAGAAATGTTAACCATTTGATAATTATTGACGATTGCAAAGAAACACTTAATTTCCTGGAAACAAATTATCATACTGATGATAGCATTCAGTGGGAATTTGTAAAACGAACTTCCAGGGAAGTCAACGGTCCGGCACGAATTGCCCGGTTACGTAACAAAGGCATCAATAGTGTTCACACCAAATATTTGGCAATGTTGGACGATGATAATGAATATACCCCAGATCATCTTAAGACACTGTTAAACCTGGCAAAGACTGAAAATTTGCTGGCTGTTCATTCTTGGAGACGCTTGTTCACATTTGATGGGAAACCTTTTACCGATAACTTTTGGCCATGGGAAACGGATAAAACATCCCAAAAAGCCAAATATAAGGATTATGTGAAACGTGGTATTGTAGATCAAGATTCCAATATTCTTCGTGATGGTTTTGATAATAATACGGTAGATACCAGTGCATGGTTGCTAGAAACCAAAACTATGCAAAGCTTACTATTTCCAGAAAAATACTCCGCTGATGACATAGCAAAGAATATTGTTGAGGACAAAAAGTTTTATCAGATAATATCTTCTAGACCAAATATTAAAATCGGCACAACAAAAAAGTGTACCTTAAAATACTACCTTGGTGGCTATTCAACTGATTTTAATAAGTCATTAAAACGCACAAAATAGAATTAAATAACGGTTTTAAAGTAATCTATTGTGCTTTTTAACCCCTCAGACAAACTCGTTGTGGGGTTCCATTTTAGTTTTGCCTTAGCAATTGTGATATCCGGTTTTCTTCTGTTTGGATCATCCGCATCACGTAATGAGTGTTTAGATACTATCTTTGAGGTGGTTTTCGTCATACGAACAACCTTTTCAGCCAATTTCTTTATAGTAAGTTCTTCTGGGTTCCCTATGTTTATCGGTCCTGTTACACTCTTTGAAGAATTCATCAGTTTTATAAGTCCGCTTATCAAATCATCAACATAGCAAAAACTACGAGTCTGCTCGCCAGAACCATATATAACAATATCTTTATTGGTAAGTGCCTGCACAATAAAGTTTGAAATGACTCTGCCATCATTTTTATTCATCTTTGGACCATAAGCATTAAAAATTCGTGCAATTTTTATTTTGGCATTTTTGTGTCTGTAATAATCAAACATCAATGTTTCTGCGCATCTTTTTCCCTCATCATAACACGCTCTGTCACCGATGGGATTAACATTACCCCAATATGTTTCCTTTTGGGGATGCTGTAATGGATCGCCGTATATTTCGGAAGTAGAAGCTTGTAGGATGGTTGCATCGTTTTTTATTGCCAACTCTAATACATTTATCATACCGATCGTACATGTCTTTGTAGTCAGAATACTATGCGACCCCTTATAAGCAGCAGGGCTTGCGGGACATGCAAGATTATAAATTTGATCAATATGAGCTCGAATCTTGATTGGTTCAATTATGTCGTGTAAAACAAACCTAAAATTAGGGTGTCGCTTTAATTCTTTTATGTTTTCTACACTACCGGTATAGTTATTGTCCAAACAGATAACCTTATTACCTTGTCGTAATAATCTTTCACACAGATTACTGCCTATAAATCCCGTACCACCAGTAACTAAAATTGTTTTCATAAAGCCCCCATCATATATTTATTAAAGTTCTTAAGTTGATTAAACTTTCTTCTTCTTGTTTTTGTTTCTTCTTCAATAATCCCTTACAAATTCGTTTGTAATTTCTTCGACTTAGTTTTATGGCACTTATAACAGCATTTTCTAATTCATCGTTTTTATATAACACTGCATTTTCTTCGGAAAAACCATGTTTAGCCGCAAAAAAATCGTTCACTATTACGGGTTTAACAAAGCCCACGGATAGTCCAAAGGAACCACTCGTCTTGTTCGTTGTATAATCAGATATGTGTTGTTTATTTTTCTCTGACAGCAAGGCTAGAATAAAATCAGATTTTTTTACAATCTCATATAATTGAGCATTCGTCACATCACCCCAAATAGAGACGTTATTTGAATATTTTACAAATTCTGGTGACAATTCTTCTTGTCCAACACGCCCGACAATATTCAGATGAAAATCTGTTACACCGGATTTGTTTAGTTTTTCTAATATGCGCAATAGAAGACTCATGTCCCTACATTTAGCATCAAATCTGCCAGCGACAAGAAAATGTGTTTGTTTGTTCTTCTTTGATATTTTCGTGTTTGAGTACAAAGTCGGTGATATATAAGGTACGGAAATGTTTTTACTATAAGGAAATTTGTGTAATGCTACAGCGTGTGATAGAAATCCTTTTCTTTCTTTTGGTAATGTTAAAGTCTTGAAACGTTCCCATTGATGCTCAATGAAAAAGATATTATTTTTTGTGAACTTGGAACAAAAGTTGTCTTTGAACAACTTTGGATAATACACCCCTGTAAAATCGTCTGTTGATGTCAAGAAAATATATTTATAACGCCGCATATTGCATCTAAATAGCTCATCGCTTAACGCTGCCGGCAAAAACAGATGAAAAATTCTAACCCTATGTTCATTTAACAATACGTTTTTCAATAAATCATTTGTGTAATTCTTATCACTAACAACAACATCAACATGGAAACCCATTTTTAAGAAATAATTTACAACAGGTGGAATAACCTCGCCATGCCAGTTGGTTGGTTCTATAACCAAAACGGATTTATCAGGTACATCTGATTCAATCATTGGCATTATGCCATGATATCGTAAAAGTTTATCTCTTATAGTCAACAAATCTGTCATTTGGCTGTCTTTTGTTTAATGTTTGAACTAGATTTTGAGACCATCCTTATAACAGACGGTTCTTCAGATAGTCTAAAATCCAAAATCCCTTTTTGACTTATATTCTTCTTTATAAAATGTCTTATGTCTTTTAATGTTGTTCCGTCAGCGGTCATTATAAATGTAACATTCATAGCACTTCCTTTAATGTAACAGATGCAAAATCTTTTACATTCATCTGAAACCGATTGTATTTTGTTGGGACTTTTAATTTATTTTTTGAGAATATAGCTATCGGTTTAAATGGATTCCTTTCCAATAATACATCTAATTCTTGTGCGGAACGAATTGTATGCATCTGAATACCAAGAGCAGATCGTTCTACCAACGCAGCTTTCCTATCATCATATTTTTTATTCTTGTTGATATATAAGACAATTGTTGGCTTATCATTCCCATATCCAGGTGCCATGTCTATAAATACATTGTCTGGCAATTTTGTACCAGGTGTCAACATTAACAATGGTATGCCTGATTTGAATGATGCAAAATTTACAATGTGCTGAGCAATTTGTGACGAATGATTATCTAGCTTTCTTTTTACTCTTGCTGTTTTAATTATTTGTTTAAGAAGATTACACAATGTGTCATCATTATAATCTGTTGGTAAAGAATGCACATTGGTATATCTATTTTGCAATTGCTTTATCCATTCTTCTTGTTGTTCCAAATATGAAACGCTTGGGATCAACAACAAATCCGCATTCCCCGATAAAGATTCAAATACAGCATTATACCCAGGCCTTAGAACACATACCTTGGATATGGCAAACAAAGCAGGTAAATTTGGTTCAAATTCTACGATCCTAACATTTTTTATATTGCTCGGCACAACAATCTCATCTTTATAGTTACTCCCTTTGACTATAACTATCATACATTGCTTTAACTTAGGTGCAATAGAGATGGCAGCAGAAAACAATTTTTTACAAAACCCCTCTCCAAAATGTTCTCCGCCAGCACCTGCATTAAAGACGATCAGGTTATCATTATGCGGATATCGGTTTGCAACGTCCCTAATTTCCTGTTTGGTTGGCTTATAGAATACAGGCCCCATAAATTTGACTTTTTCTTCATACTCCAACCACAAACGCAATTTTGGGTTAGCAACGTCATTAAATAATTCTTGCTTAGATTGCAGAAAAACTACCTTATCAAAGCGATCAAACTTTTTATTGTCTAGCATCGACACCAATGCATTTTCTTCTATTCTGCGCATAATAAGAACTTTGTGCCGATACTTAAGGGACGGCACTTGTTCATACACAGGATCTGGGTCTGTGTCCTCTATAACAATATCTGGACTAACCTCTGTTACTATTGTATCTATCAGTTGTTTTAGAAATATTTCTGATAAATTGGATGGTAATCTGTGCATAAACGGTATATTAAAAACCACAAATCCCTTGTTTTCAAACAAATCTGTAGATTTGGCTTGGGTTATAAAAAAAACATGGTGTCCCATTTTACGCAAATCTTCCGCAATAACCAACGCCCTACGAAAATGCCCAAACCCTATGCCGTTTTTTAATAAAAATAATATTTTGTGTTGCATATTCAATATCTTGTTGTATATATATAGTATGACACAATGGACTGATTTTCAAGCCAAATTATCGGAATATTTTCATTCTGGACAACAGATTTCTTTCTGGTGGCGGGAGGATGACGTTTCTTATGATTGTGCTAATCTGCGCATAGTGCTTGATGTCCTTTCAAAATATAACGTCCCTGTGTTATGTGGTGCTATCCCAAAATTATTAACACTAGACATGATTCTGACACTTAAGCAATATACGAACGTTTCTGTATGTCAGCATGGTTTATTTCATCAGAACAACTACACACAAGGCCATAAGTGCGAATTCGATACAAATGAGTCATTGGGGCAATTGCTTATAGGGCGAGATTTCCTACGAACTACATTTGCATCTCAGTTTATAAATGTGTATATTCCCCCTTGGAACAATATCAGCAAATCTTTTAAGGATTTTTTGCTAGCAAACGGATATTGTGCTGTATCTGCCTGGAATTATTCACCAGATAGAAAAAGACCTTATAATTTTGACGTAGATCTGATAGATTGGTCAAAGTCTGAATCTTTTGAAGACGAAAGTTTCGTAATTAGACAGATATTGCAATGCTTTGAACGTAATGACTTCCATATCGGTATAGTTAATCACCACAGGACTATTAGTAAAAAGGGTGTAAAATTCATAGAAAAGTTACTTGCGGAATTTTCCAAATATCCAAACATTTCTTGGTTCTTACCGTTTTAGTCATTTCGTGTCACAACACCTATAGTCCCATGGATATAAAATTTATATCTTGTGTTTCTCTCTATAAACATTTGTGCACCCTTTTGAACTTCTTTTCCCCATTTACCACATACATCATGCAAAACCACACAACCGTTAGAATTTAACATTTCTGTTGTTAGTTTTAGGTTTGACTCTACTGATTCCGCATAATGATCCGCATCAATAAATATTAAATCAAATTTTCTTTTTTGTTCTAATACAGTGGATATTACAGGAATTTTTAGCATATCTGGATTATTGGGCAAATGGTAGGCTATGGTATTATCATCGGGTATTTTTGAAAAAAACGCTTTTATTTTTGTGATTCTATCACACAGACTAAAATTCTTGCTTAAGGCTTGAAAATAGTAATCTGTACTTTCATTTAATTCTACTCCATATGTTTTGGCATCGCTCTTTATAGAAAGACATGGATCTACACAATAAATTTTCGATTTTTTAAATAATGTTAATAAAACTATTGCGCTAACACCAACAAAACTACCTATCTCTAATACAGATGAAATATCCTTATCCTTGGCAATATCATAAATAGACTTTATATCATCTGGAATTAAACACACACTATATAGCAGCTCTTTAGGAATCCCCATCTGTCGCAGTATTTTAAATGAGGCCTCTCTGATTTCTAATGCTTTTGTTAAATACATATAAAATCCGTTTTTAATAAAACGTAATATATTTTTTTGTATTGTCAAGAAGTTAGTAGCACTAGACTGTTTTTCTTCGAAACTTTTTATTTAGTTTGACTACTTTTTTCAATAAATATCCTAAGGATTCTCGCTTGTTTTGAACATAAAATGCATGAACATCTTTTGGAAAACATTTGCCCCCATAGCCAAATGAGCCGTCTGGTCCTGGCACCATAGTATGAACTGGACTTATATATTTGCTTAGCACAACTCCTTTTCTAACTTTTTGAAAATCGACATTAAATTTTGAACAACATTCATATACTGCATTAAAGTACGTTACTTTTAATGCCCCAAAAACATTATGTGCATACTTTGCAATTTCTGCTTCTGTACTGGACATTTGTATAAATGGTTTATTTGGAAATATTGTTTTTAATAAATTTTTTCGTCCTGTAAATACCATGTGCTGTTGATTAAAATCTTTGCGAGCCGTCCTTTCTGTTAAAAATTCTGGCATAAAATAAATATCTTTGTGAAACTTTGCCCTCAGTTTGTTTGTTGTTCCCGGCAAAAGTGTCGTTCTAATAAAAATAGGTTTATTTGGCAGCTCAACAATTATTTTTTCTAAATTTTTTAGATTTTGTTTGCCGTTTCTTTCTGTAGGGATGTGTATTTGTATAAAATAAACATCGCAATCATCAATATTGTCCAAATAGCCTTTTGCTGGATCTTGAATTTTTACAATATGTCTAGTATTAGCTCGTAGCCAGTCTTTCAGCACAGTCCCGATTACACCACAGCCAATAATTCCGATTTTCTTACTCATAGTAATCTGTTTCCAGTTTTGTTTTATTGTGCCATGATTGTTTAATGTTCGCAATATTTATTCTGTATTTTGCCTAAATCAGCATTTCTTCCTTGAAATCTAGCGTTATTGTTGTGCCAACATTTTCTATTTTGATTACAGCATTGCTTTCCACGTTCCGGCAGAAGAATTTCACGGTCAGCTCTCTCAAGTCCTTGCTTGTCTTTTCATACCTGAATCCATATCCAGCGCATTTCTCTGGCCTTATCCTTGGCTTGTTGCACAGTTATTTCGCCATATTTTCCAATCAGGATGTTTCTGTGTTTGAACTCTATCCTGCATCCCAGGTAGAACCGGATGTAGTTTGTCCCTGGTGAATATCTCAGATACAGCCCTGGAATGGTTCCATCGCTTATCTGCATATGTTCTTTTGATCTCAGTCCTTGAATCCAGGATTCTCTGAACTGTCGCTTTTCACATAGCCATTTTGTCATTTTTTTGCCTCTTGCTTTTTACACAACAATGCCGATAAAAAAATGAATATCCAGTAGAAAGAATCAAGAAATTACAACGGCTTTATTAGCCACCCAGTTGTCCACGTCAGCCTTTCTGTAGCGAACCAGATGGCCAATCTTTACATATACCGGTCCAATGCCTTTCAAGCGGTAATCAACAATAGTTGAAACAGCGATGTCTTTGGATATTCCCGTTTTCATCCAAATAACCAATTTGCAGAATAGATTTATACTTTTCTGGTATCCAGTTCAGGTATTCCGTTATCGGCAACGCACAATCAGACGGTATTCCCGCATATCCAGTAATTACACCTTCGTTTAATGCAGCCCATCTTTCCTGTTGCACTCTGGTCAAGTTTTCTTGATTTTTATTTATTCCCAGCATATTGAACAAGGTTTTTACTTCCGTCAACCACTGTTCGCTAACTTGTATTTGTCCTTTTTGTGCCTGCTTAAACAACTTAAAATAGGTATTCAACCAAAAATGCGACATTTCGTGTGGTAAAGTTGTTGTATTAAAGTTTCTACCTAAGACAATTACATTTAATTCAGCATCGTAAAAGCCGTTTTGTATGCGACCTTGCTGATAAATATT
>CALXMY010000005.1 GCA_944389595.1 uncultured Alphaproteobacteria bacterium
TTTGGATATTTCCAAATTCAACTGTCTGCACATCCCTTCTTGAATTTGATGAGCTGCTTTTATTCACAATGTTTGCGGATTTAACAGACACCCGTTTCATTGGTCGTTCCGTAAACCGCAGAAATTTCAGGGGTTGAGATTTGTTTTTGAACTGTTCCCAACTTGAAAGCCCGCATAGTATGCGCGCATTTTCCGAAAAAGTCAAGCATTTTGTCGAAAATAATTTTGAAAAAACCACAAAAAACTTTTTACACCAGGAAAAAATGCCAGATTTCCGCCATTTTAACCAAAATGAAAAAATTTTGTTTTTTCACTTGATTTACCAAATTCAAATTATTTTACGATTCGAAAAACGGTAAAATCTGATTCGTTTTGCGTTAATATCAAAACGATTCGTTGTTTTCTGAACAAAAATGCTGATATATGCCGTTGGTTGAATTATTGCAACGCGGCGTGTTCATTAATTTATATAGGTACAAAATTCATTATGTCAACAGGCAAAGAAAAAAATAAATAAAAAAAATCGCCCCATCGGGGCGATTTTATGGACAAACCGATAATTGCTTTAATACGTTTTGCACATCGTTATTTACCGATACGGTAATTTCACGCTGCAGTCCATCAACGTATGTGTAATTAAATTTGTAATTTTTGAATTCCGGGAATTCGGCATATGCCTGTTCAAACGGTGCCAACATTGCACGGAACCATTGCCGCCCGCGGCACAGGCACCCATTACGCACATCGGCCGCGACCGCCGCCGTTGCGGTATTTGGGTATTTTTCATCCAATTCATTATCGGTCATCATCAAGCACCGCGCACCAAAGCCATAGAAATTCGCATCATCGGCCAAAAATTTATAAACCAAACCATCAGATGCCCCCGCCTGTTTCAACGAATATGCCATGCCATCGGTACAGCACGCATTTGCCGACGACATTAACATTTTATACCGTTCCAACAATGGTGCGGCCACCGGGTTATTCGCCGTTATATTTTCATTACAGCGTGCCGCATTAATAAATTCGTCCATTTTATCGGCACGAATACGCGGGCTGCGCGGCGACACAGTTTCACGAATAATCGGCTTTCTGCGCCAAATTTCACATTCTGTTTCCGATTCAAACGGACAGCCATCACTGCGCCCAAATGTGATTGTGACCAATTCGGTTAAATCCTGGGCCGTGTATTCGGGCCGCGGTGCCGGCAACGGAATTTTTTGCACGGGTGCCGGAATATTTATATGTTGAACCGGCGCAGTATCAATTGTTGTGACATTCTGTTCCGTAGTTACAGTTTTAACATCGCTGGCCGAATCAGGATACAACCATTGCCGTTGAATTTTTGCAATTGTTTCGGCATCATCCGCAATTTGTTCGGACGCATCCGATGTGGTCGCATCACATGTTTCCGTAACCGTTTCTGTTTCGTCAATTGTTTCGTTATTTACCCACAAATTTTCGGTCGGCTTTTTCGGGCGCAATAATTCTTCGACCCGGGCACGTGTTGCGGCGGCATCAGCCATATTTTGCTTATACAAATCAACAATGCTGATTTCATCCTTTTTCATTGGATTTTCGGCAACGACCGTTGCAACCGGTTCATACGGCGAATCCGATTCGCGAATGTATAATTCCGGCATTGGCTGCAGGAACCAATCTGTATAATCCTTGTACTTGTAACTGGGGATGGAATCATCCCAAATTGGCACACCGTCGCGCCAATCAACCGTTTTATCATAACCACGCGGGTCATATTCCCCAATTGTGCCATCCCACACAGGTGGCCGATCATCCGATGGCACCGGTTTTATAGACAGCAACTTAACCTCGCGCAGAGGTTCGGGTTCGGGATAAATATATTTTGGCATTTGTGCACGCATTGATTCAGGCGCACTGTGTGCCGGCCCCATACTTAATACCAACGGTCCACTGTTTTGTGCCGGAGTAATCGAGTAACAGCCCGGCCCAATACATTCGGATGCCGTGGCAACATTCGCCCCACATAAACACAGCAGGGACGAAAAAATAATAATTCTGTTTTTCATACTTTGAATAGTATCATAAAAAAAGGTAAATTTGAACATAAATTTACACAGTTTTTTATTGTGATTGTATTCCATTTTGGTATAATCGCCCCAAACCCAGGGAGAAAACATATGAAAAAACTGTCATTAATTGCAATTCTATCAATATTGGCGTTGCCTGCATACGCCACCGATGATTCAAACGATTCAGCCGCCCCATTGGCCGAGGAAGAAATCACCACCACCGAAACAGCGGCAAGCGAAACATCAACAACGGATGCAAACGATGCGGCCGACGAAACCGCCACGCCCGTGGTCACAGATGAAAATGTAACCAATCCGGAAATTAAATTTCCACACGGGTTGCAAATTGGTGTTGGGTTATCGGCAACCAGCGGCCTGAACGGATTTGTTGGGTATAACAATAAACATTTTGATTCTTTTTGGCTAAAGCGTTTGGGTGTGCGATTTGATTTTGCAACAACCGCCCCATTAAAATCGGCAATCAAGTCCGGCATCGATTCCATTATTGGCGATGAAAATTTGGAATTGGGCGATGAATTGGCCATAAATGATATTTTAATCAAGGGTCATCATTTCGCCGCATTGGTTGATTTTTACCCGTTTGGGGACACATGGTTTTTGGGCGGAATCAGAATCAGCGGCGGTTACTATTTTGGTAATTTAAATGCAAGCGCAAAGTTAACCGGCACAGCGGATTGGATGCCTGATTCCGAATTGGCATTTGAATTGAACGGTGTAAACTACCGCTATACCGGCAATACAATTAATGCGGGCGCAGAAGTGAATTGGGACTATAATGGCCCATATTTGGGTGCCGGATTTGATTTGGGATTATTTGCGGGATTAAAAATATATTTTGATGCCGGTGTAGTATTTGCGAATCGTGCGGCACAATTGGGATTGGATGTACCATTGGATGGATTACAGGTGTTCAAAAACGGCACATGGGTTCCGGTGGCAAACGATATGTTGGTTAATGAACTGGAACAGGTAAAGGCCGAAGCCCAGGCCGATGCCCAGGATGAATTAAATAAATTCAAATTTTACCCGATGGTAAAAATCGGATTTATGTATCGGTTTTAAGGAAACGCCCCATTGGGGCGTTTTTTTTTAGGGGGAACATAGTTACTGGTTACTGGTTACTCGTAACTCGTTACTCGTGTTTTCCACCCCCCGTCGTGCAAAGCACGACACCCCCGCCCAGGTTCCACCCACGCAAACTTTGTTTGCGCGGGGCCCGGGGGCGGTGGGCATTATTAGATACTTAATCCCCATTGTCACCCCGTGGCTTGACCACGGGGCCCAGGTTATTAAAATCCCGCGCAACGCGCGGACAAATTTATAATGACCATATATTTTATATACCACACATATTAAATTTGAATTTGCTGACGCAAATAAGTTTATATACCTGGATCCTGGGGTCAAGACAGCACCCCACAAAAACAATTATTTTTGTGGGGACCCCGCACCCAGGATAACAAGGTTAATTATTTTGTGTCCCCGTACACGGAATGGCAAGAAAAAGAAAGCCCCAGGATGACGCATCTTTAAGTTCGGAATAACAACATACATAGGAAATGCGGACATGTGTCCACAGACAAAATATCTATCGCATAAATGGGTTATATGTGTTGTAATTTGTACCACGTTGTAACTGTTCCAAATTACGCGTTATACATACCCGCATACTGTCGATACAAGCGCGCATATCTGTTCGATTGGTTTTTAAATCCTTGCAATCTTCTTCTTGGGCGGTTTTGCAAATATTGCTTGCGCCCTGCCCCGGTGAATATACATCATACAGTTTTATTGTTTGAATATCAGTCTCAATTTGGCGTTTTGCGGCCCCCAATTCAGAACTGTCAACCGCGGCAGAAATTCTTTCCAGGTTGCGCGACAGGCAATTCATAACATCCTCGGTTGTGCCGCTGCGGCAATTTTCGGCACCCGCAACACCATAATTCCTGGCAACAGATGACCCAGATGATGACCCCGAACTGGATGAAGATGCGCCGGCGGCCTCCAGCTTGGTCGTTAATATTTCGCGTTCCAATTGGGTTTTCAGTCGTTTTAATGTCGCGTCCAGGTATTCATACTGTTTATACATTTGTTGCATCATAACGGTGGATTTTAATGCAACAACATCGCGCATTATTTGTTTATCAGCCGCGGTTTCTGGATTTGTAACCAACCCGATATTGTATGCATGTGACGAACACAACGCCAATTCAGGTGTGATATAAATATTATCATCTTCGCTGCACCCATTATCGCGCGCAGCATTGGCGGGCACAATCGCACACATTACCGCCATAATTCCGGTTATTTTTACCAACGATAAAACAGCATTTTTTATTTTCATCGTGTCTTTAACTCTAAGTTAATCTTCGTTTCCGCATGTGTGGGAAGACTAATACTGCTTACTTTTTCTTGTACAGTTTTCATTTGTTCAATTGTACTAGCCAGATTTTCATCACTTCTGACACATTCTAATCTGAAATAATCAAATTCTGTATCGTCAAAAAAGCACTTACATTCATTTGAATTTTTGTCCCAGCTGGCCCAATTACTGATGCTGTTGTCACACAGGCATTTTGCATATTCATCACCATACTGCGCCTTGCATAATTCCTGAATCGCTGTAACAGATTCACCGCTTGTTTGTGTAATTTGTAACCCATCGGTGGCAATTTTTTTCATTTCACGTTCGGTAACACAAACTTTATCGGGTAATTCCTTTAACGATGCAATTTTTTGCAAATCATGATACGTTTCATCATTTAATTGACAAAATGGCAATCCATCGTTCGTTGGTGTACGGCTGGTTTTAAGCACCGAACTGCCCAATCCATATGATGCGGGCGCATCCTGTTCAATAATACGTTGCAGGGTTTCGATATCAATATCGGCCTGGCGTTTCATATTACGGAACAGAACCGAATTTTCCAATGCCTCGGATGCACAACCAACGCGAACCTGGACCCCATCTTCGCCCGTTTCGGGGTATAACCAATTACGTTGAACCTCTTCTTCGCTGGTTAACATTTTTATTAATTGGCATCCACCATCAGACATGGGAACAACCTGGCCCGGTTTGCAATCTGCGCCACCAAACACCGTGCCACCGCCGGATTCAACCGCAACCGATTTGCCATTCACGCAATTTGCGCCGGTATAGTGCATAACCTGGCCCTCGGCACATAAATATTGCCCCCACACATTACATGTGCCATTTAACATCATGTAAATATCGGTAATATCAACACCCACCGATTGCGCCAAAATCAACGCATCATACAAGTTTTCCAACACATCGTTATACGGGTCAAAAAATTCCATTGCGCGGTCCTTGAACGTGGAAACACGTCTGGGGCCGGTGCAATTACTGCCCGAACTGTCACAGCCCGCATAATCAAACGCGGCGCGCATAGCGGTTTCGGCCTTTAACAAATTTTCTTCGGCATTTTCGATTTCGGTTAATATTTGTCCCGCAATTTGCTCGCGCGCCAACAAGTTTGCATCAATTCCGGTTTGTGCCTGTAATTTTTGTGCGGTGGTTAATTCGCCACTGGCCGTTGTTGCCGCGGCCGCCGGTGCGGATGCAGTTGTTGTTGCGGCCGCATTTGTGGTTGTTTGCATTTGTGCCGTGGCATTATTTATTGCCGCCGCATTTGCAGATGCCGCATCGGCAATTGCCTGATTGGTTGCGGCCTGTTGCTGGGCCAAAGCAGCCTGAATCTGGGCGGCAGTGTCGGCACTTTGCTGTTGCATTTGCTGCTGCATCTGTTGCATTTGTTGTTGCATTTGTTGCATTTGCTGGGCACTTTGTTGGGCCGCCGCCTGGGCCGCAGCCATTTGTGCGTTTGCCGCCGCCGTTTGTGCCGCCGCATTTGCATCAGATACCAACTGTGCAGAAATATATTCGACCAATTCAGTACCGTATTGTGTGCATGATGAATTGGATTTGACACATCCCTCTACTATTGGGCGGGCAATATCCATTGTGGGACAGCCCCCATTTGCACACTTTGGCTGGGCACAACGTAAAATAATTGCGTTACAATTTCCAAAATCAGCCGTTGGCGCATTCGCAGCCGCACCATTTGACCGCGGATTCATGTATGCATTCCACATCGCATTATTCGTTGCACCGGGATTACCGTTAAATGCGGTTAAATTACTGCCCGCCGTGGTGGCCACAGGCGTTGCCGCATATGCGGGCGTACCACACAACATAATTGCAAATAATAAAAATCTGGATATATTTCTCATATTCTCTCTTAACACCAATTTTAACATAAAAAATTCAATCATAAAAGATAAAAATTAACAATATTTTATATATTTGACAAAAACAAATTTTTGTGCAATATTGCAAATGTGATTATAAAAAACAATGTTCTTTTATCTGTGACATCCAGTGATTTGGATTCAAACGGTGTATTACGCATTCCCGACGGCGTGACTGATGTGGCCAATGGGGTTGGATGCGATATGGTGGAATTGCGCGAATTACATTTACCTGATTCATTGCACAAAATCGAAACATCCGCATTTCTGGACAACCCATGTTTGGAATCAATATATCTGGGCGAAGGAATAAAAAAATTACACAATAATGTGTTTAGTGGATGTCAGTATATTACGCATATTCAAATACCGCATTCATGGAAATCGCTGGGGCTTGAAATAGAACTTAAAATGCCAAGGTTACGTCGCGTTTCACGCAAAAATTCAGCCGGCGAAACACAAATATTTAACCTGACTAAATTTTTACACTTTTATTGCGAAACGCAGCCGCGCCGTATTGGAAACGTCGAAATTTCAAAATTATATAATTTATATTTTGATGCCGATGGATTGGCACCGCATTATCAGATTTGTTTGAAATACAAAAATCATTCGGTTACGGAAAAAAATCTGGCCACCGCCATTGCCGTATGCCGCCAAAAACTGTTAATGCAGGAATTTGAACGTGCCGCATGGGAATATGAAGTTTTAAATGGTGATGCGGATTATAATTATTTGGGAACATTACGTTATGCACTGCGTAAAACTTTGTTAACAACAAATAAAATCGACAGCAATGTTCGCAAAACAGTTCGCCAATATATACAAAATATACCAACGTATATAAAGTATATGAAACAGTTAAAGGACAAGTATAAAAACGCGGCCTCTACGTCCCAGGAATTAAACGAAACAACAATATCTAAATTATTACAAACAATAATGCCGCTGCCACGTAAACGACTTGTTTCACAATCGTGCACCCGGTGGTTAAAACGTCACCCCGTGGGGCCGAACGAAATGCATTCCATTGTGTCACACGGGTATAAAAATCCGGGTGCGTTTCCGTATTCGTGGCTGAAAAATATTGATAAAAGCAAACGCGGCGCGGCAACAAAAAAATTGCACGCGGCATTTAAACGCGCGACAACAAAAATGTACAGCCCTGATGAAATAACTATTCAACCATGGCGGCATTCGGATGAAATAGCCGAACTGACACAAAAAATTTCTGAAATTATAAAACAGCCGGTTGAAATTATGTATTTGGATTCTGGAAATTTTGCCAAAACATATACAATCCAAATTCCGGGGGATAAAAAATATGTTTGGAAAATTTATCACTGTGACAGGGATGCCCAATTGCTAAGTTCATATCATCATGACACCGAATTACAAAATTCATTTTTGTTGGGTGGGCGGCGATATTATGGCAAAACAAAGTTTCGGAAGATATGCACCGCCGGCATCAGTAATCAACGTGGCGAAATATACCTGATATACCCGTATACAGAATATACCATGTCCGACCCGTGGATTTATAAACCATATCAAAATTTATGCCGATATACATTGGTGGACCGAAATTCGTGTAATTTTATAAATAACACACTGGTTGATATTGGCGCATTACGTATAAATTATCCACGCTGGCACCAGCCACGATATGTTTCAAAAATTATGAATACGGTATTATATCAATCAAATAATAACTTGGGATATATTTTAAATAATTACACCAGCAAACAAATAAAAATGGCCATTGATTTTATAAATGATAAACTGTCGCGTAACGATTTAAATTATGCGCAAATTTGCAAAAAGATTGAATTTCTAAAACGTGGCGCAAAGATAAAATAAAAAATTCCGGGTCACGATCACAGTCCCCCAGCCTCTTACCACCCCGCCCCTTACCACCCACGCGACGCGTCGCGCGGGGCCCGGTGTCGCCCCCTCCAACGGGGGGGGGGAACTTATTCCGCGACGAGACGAAGGCCAAGTTCCCCTCTGCGGAGGGGTGCCGGCATATTGGCCCCCGCGAAAATGATAATTTTCGTGGGTGACAGGCCGTCGGGCTGGTCATTGCAACGGGAACCGCACCAATGCCCACCGCCCCCGGGCCCCGCGCAAACAAAGTTTGCGTGGGTGGAACCTGGGCGGGGGGGGGCGTGCTTTGCACGACGGGGGGTGGTGAATACGAGTAACAAGTAACGAGTTACGAGCAACCAGTAACTATGTTCCCCTTGAAAAAAACGCCCCAATGGGGCGTTTTTATTAATCCATGGTTACACTTAACACATCACCGTATTGACCGGCCTCGTCCGGGCCAATATAACATTTGATATGTTTACCAATATCGTCCATCCATTCATCGTATGCGGCCTTTTCGGCGGCACTCAGGTTTGATGCCTGAATATCACGGGTTGCCTTGTTAACCAGGAAACCACCCGCCGCACCAGTTAACGCGGACCCCAATACCCATCCACCGTTTCTGGACCACCACGAACCTTCTTCTGCTTTATTAGAGGCTTGGTAGCAAGCAGATTGTAAACTCCTTAAAGCAGATAATGCATCCGTTTGCGCAGTATTATAATTAGAAGTATTACCATTACCTGATTCACAAGAAGACAGTTCGCTTAACCATTTATTAACCTTGGTATTAACATCAGTTAATGCAATGTTAATATTTGAATCATCAGACTTATATGCCTCTTTTTGCACCTGGGTTAAATATGTATAACCGGTATAGGACGAAGATGAATAATCGTTATTCTTGCTCGTTACACAAGTAGCACTATTAATAGTTGAATTAAGTTGATTAATATAAGATGTGATCTTGTCTAAATCAAATTCACTATTAGTTTTATTATTCGACAATCCTTTGAACAAAGTGCCCTTTTGGATGCCGGATCCCAAATATGCGCCACCAGCCGTACCAGCAACCGTGCCCAACAATGTTGTCCAGAATTCTGTTCTGCTTTGATTGGCACGCATTGATGCAGTTGCGTCGTCGGCAACAGATTGCGCAATGTCATCCAAATCTTCGGCCGGAATCCAGCTGCCACATGTGAAGGAATCACCAACCGCGAAATATGCATTTGTCCAATTTGCGTTTCTCATGGCCTCTTGGATTTTTGCATCATCGGATTGAATTGTCACGCGCACCGCACAGAATGAACCATACAATTCGTTACTGGGGTCGATATTGTTACGTGTCAATCCATTAACATTATAATCATTTGGCACACGGTTATTTCTTAACTTGGCCCACATAAATGTGCTGCCTGTGTCGCGGCCTGTCATAATACCACCATTATTTGCCGCCATGCACATATTCTGTTCCTGGGTCAATTTGCTGTTATATATGGCCTGGGCCTCTTTTTCCAAATCATAAATCAGTTCACTGAACATTGTTTCCACAACCAAATCCTGTTGATGCGCAGTGCTGGAAATATAAATCGGTTCATCAAACACTTCGCCATTATCAGCCACAGTATCACATATGCCCTGGTTGCCTTCGTCTGAACGACACAACGCATTTCCATTCATATCAGTGGCACGAACCTGGGTACCATTTTCAACATCACTTAATGTCACCGACGAACCGGCATCCAACCAACCCGAACGAACACTGGATGTGCCCGCACCCCATGATGATGTGGAACTTTTATTTTGAGTATTCATTTTTGCCGTTTCAATTGCCAAATGTTCCTGGCATACGTCGGCGTTTTTAACCGTGTCCAGGCACAATCCCAACACGATTGTATAATCCAACACACCGCCAACCTTGTTCATGCTGTTATCGAACGATGCCGTACCGGTATTGGTTAACGATGAATAAATGTCCGTACGATTGCGATAGCAATTTGTATATTCATCACCACACATCGATTTTACACAACTTTTTGCAACGTTTTCGCAACGTGTACGCATTTGTGCAATTGCAGCATCACTGTAACTGGTGGCCAATGACGCATTCAATGATGCAATCACACCAATCGGGTCACCGCTGCGACGGCTGTATTCAGGGAATAATGTTTCAAATGCATTATTGTCAATATACGAATATGAATACCCGCCGACATCGTCCGGATTTGCGGCCGCATATTGACAGTTGGCATCAGTGTTAACAATTGCCTCGCACCCGGTTTTAATTTCATCATAAACATTGGAATTGTTGATTGTTTTATCCGTTGCGCCAAACACCTGGGAATAACATGCCGCACCGGAACCACTGCCACAAACACGCATGACGCATGACGCGATTGTTTCACTGCAGTTTGCCTTGGCCTCGGTATCAAATTCCTCCATAATTTCGGCAATTTCACCCTTCATCGATGAATTCATACGTGCCGCGTATGCATCGGCAAATACAGCCTCTTGTTCATCCATATCGCTTAACTGTGATGCAGTTGGGGTTTTGCCCATAAATGTCATATAGCAATATTTATTTGAACCAATTGTATTAAAGCATTCATTTTTAATATACGATTGAACCGACGAATTTGTAATCGTTTCGGTTAAATTGGTTAATGCAGACGTGCTTTGTGTAACCAATGATGCATTTTGCGCAACCGTTGATAAGCTTTGCGCGGTATTTGTATTTAATACACCCGCCTTTATCGCATCGGCCAATTGCGCCGTGGCAACCGATGAATCAGCAATACATTTATATGGATTTTGTGTACATGCGTTCAATATACATTGATCGACAACCTTGTAACATGTGGAAACCGCATTTACCGCGGCCAGTGCCGCACCCTCGGATATCATAATACCGATACGACTGGTTCCGGATGGTGCAACCTTGGTATTTGTAGAGCCGAATAATTCAATTTTACCCTCGCTTTGGCAGCGGGCCAACGTCGAATCGCAATAAACCATTTGTTTTCTGAATTCATTGCTGGTGGTGCATAATTCAAAATCCGCACCACAAACATTATCACGCTGTAAACATGTTGTATAGCGACGAACACAGTCACTGGTATTATATGTATTTGAAATCGCCGCCCCGGCAATCATTTGACCCAAAACACTGCCATCTGTGGGGTATACGTAATCAGTAACCTCGTCATATTCATTTTTGGTTTTAATATTGGACAGTGCAGTCGTAGATGACGTTCCGAACAATGCATTTATACCAGATGCGGTACATTGTGCCAATGTGCTTAAACATTTTGGCATTTGCGCATGGAATAAAACATCAGTGGTACATTCTTCGAAATTGGGACCACATGCATTTGTATCCTCCAGACATGATGTGTATGCCTCTATACATTCGGCATTGTCCAACAAACTGGACGACGATGTTGTCGATGATGTCGTGCCGGATACAGACGTGTTTATATACGCCGTCATCGTCGGCAAACGACGCGACGCAGCGGTCGTTGTCATTATTGCACCGGGACGCGCCGTTAATGCGTACGCCGCCGGAACAATGCTGCAAACCGCCACAAACCCACATATTTTTTTCAGAAGATTCATTCGACTCACTCCATACTTATTGACTAATTATAACATAAAATCATAACCTAGACAAAGAAAAAATACACGAAATATTAAAAACTTTTTATAAAATATGGGGGCACTGCCCCCATTATTCTGTTTCGTCCAATATCGCCTTTAATTCCATCATATCGGGTGGCATATGCGATTTAAAATGCATTTGCACGCCAGTTACCGGATGTGCGAAATCCAAAATCTGGGCATGCAACATTTGACCGTTATGTGTTTTTAAAAAATCCAACAGTTCCGGATTTTTCACACTGGCCAATCGGGACGACACCCGCCCATATAATGGATCACACAAAACAGGGAATCCATGCGCCGACAAATGAACACGTATTTGATGGGTGCGCCCCGTCATTAATGTGCAACGAAACAACGAAACACCCGCATGCGGCCATACATCGGCAACATTTACAATTGTATGCGCGACCTTGCCCCCGGTTTTAACCATGGTCATTTTTTGACGATTACGCGATGAACGCGCGATATTACCCGTGATATCCGCACCATCCCAATTTGGCACACCCCAAACAAAGGCAATATATTTACGCGTTAAATCATGTGATGAAAATGTTTTTACCAATCCGCGAAACGCCGCATCCGATTTTGCAAACACCATAACGCCACTGGTATCCTTGTCCAAACGATGAACAACGCCCGGTCGGGTTGCACCACCCAATGTTGACAAATGTGTATGCGCCAATATATTTTGGACCAATGTACCGGTTTTGTTACCGGCCGATGGATACATAACAACGCCACGCGGTTTATCAATTACAATTATATCATCATCTTCGAATAAAATATTTAAATCAAAATCGGTTGAGATATTTTCCGCCGCCACATTTGTTTCCCGATGCAAAATTTCAACAACAACCGTATCGCCCGCACGCAGCCGCGACGAAAATTTTTGTGTTGGCGTATCATTTAAAAACACATTAAATCGTTGAATTTCACTGCGCGAAAATTCGGGCATACATGTAACCAAAAACTTATCCAGGCGCGTGCCGGCATCCAAATCTGTGGCAATAAATTTACGTATTTCGTGCATATTCAAATATTATATTTCATCCCAATCGGGGCCCCTGTCGCATTTGGCCAAATCAATTGTTAATTCGCGTCCCGATGATTCCACCGGACAAATTAAAATTCCGGTACTTTGTGCCTGGTCCGCATCACGGGTGGCATTACGCCATGTAAATTTTATTTCATCCGGCGCATACAGACACGCAATTCGTAACTCGCCATCATGCTTATTATTTGGACCGACCCAAATACGAACACCATCACCCAATCCATAACATGGAAAGCCATCCAAATAATACAAAACCAACCCGCGCCCAACAATCCCAGACGATGAAATAAATTCCCCGCGATATTCGGAATAACGCAGACCGGTCAAAGCCTCCCAATCCGTACTGGTGGAAAAAATGCTGACCCGTGGTGTGGCAACAGGTTTATCCCCGGGTGTGCCGGTATCAGCCGCATGCGCATGCGTTAATAAAATCAATCCGGCAAAAATCCCAATTAATATTTTTTTCATTTCAGTTTTCCTGGGCTTCTAATTCAACGGCAATTTTATCAACATTTGTCACAGGCACCGACAACGTATGTAAAAATTGGACATTACCACCCGCATCAACCAATGTTGCCGACGGCATAAAATGTTGACGTTCAATTACATTGCCCGATGCATCATATGAAATAACAACCAATCCAGGAACACCATAAATCTGATCCGACCGATTTACAACACGCCCAGATACAACAAATCGCGTAACATCATCGTCATCAGTTGTGGTTGTGACATCAACCAATTCCGCGATTAATGGCTTTTCCTGTATTTCAGCAACCCTGTTTTGATATAAAACCGCAACCGCAAACACAACCGCCGCCAACAGCGCACATACGGCCGCGATAAAAACCAATACAGACCCACGACGTGGCGGCATCGACACATTCCACGTATGTCCACACACAGCGCACTTTACAGGGCCATTTGGCACGCGGTCCAATGAATATTCTGTTTTACAAAAATCACAAATTGTTTTCATTACGATAATTTATACCACAAATTATTCCAAATTCAACATACGATATTTTGCCCGCACAGTTGTTTGAATTTCGCGAATCGCATTCATATAATCTGATACCGTGGCATTTTTATTTGTAACCACCGCATTAAATATTTGCCCGGATTCGGTACCTGTTGCGTTTTCGTCGTATATAACCTGGCCCGCCATGTCAGTTAATATTTCCAATGACATATCAAACATATTTGCCGTTCCGTTTGCAACATCCCAATAAAAATCAGGATTGGTTGAATCTTCGATTCTGTCATATACGACCAAACGCGGCGTAATTGACCCGGCAAATCCAACGGTAACAAACATTGCACTGATATTACCCGCCGTCATATCAACAGTTTTATTTACCGTTAATACGGCCGGGCCGGAATATGCATCAGATATTGACAGTCCGCCCAATGTCATATTTGATACCCATAAATCCCCGGTTGTAAAACTGGTAAATTTTCCCAAATCTGCCAGTGCAAAATTCTTTGCAATCTCCATGGTGCGGGAATCAGATGATAACACGCCGGAAACAGTCGCATTTTTAATGGCCATCTGATTATCTAATGTTGTTCTGTTTTGAAATATTACATTTTCAGCCACCGCACTGCCCAATGTTACGGTTTCACTAAATTCGGCCGCATCGGTATCAAAAAACGACGCATTTGTTATATCATGCCCGCCTAAATTTAACGCTGATTGCATTGTTGCATCAGATTGTGAATCAGTCGGAACACGATATAAATATAACGCATTATCCCGATTAACAGCGGTTGTTTCAACAATGCCATCGGATATATTTAATCCCAAATCAATTGTATCAGCGCGCCATGCACCAAATGTACCGTATGCACGATTGCCCTCGATAAATCCCATTTCGCCACCACCAATGGCGACAATTTCGCGTGTACGCATAGGATTTATTTCATCAGATGAAAATACAATTATTCCCTGTAACGTCGCACGATTTTCAACATCGTTTGATTTTAATACACGCAATTGATATTGACCACTGGTATCACCCACCAAATCAGCCCCCAATCCATACTGGGCCAAATCAGATAAATTCACACGCGTAATATTTCGACCAACCGTGTTTAATAATTTTTCGCGATTATCAAATATGTATCGTTCCAGCGCAGATTGTATTTCAGACATCTGTTTTGTAATTGCAATATTTTCAGCCCGCTGCACAACCCCCTGTTGATACTTAAATATAAACGGCATAATAATTGCGGCCAATGCGACACTCATTAACAATTCAACCATCATGGAACCATGTTGGGAATTTCGGGATTCTGTAAAAATGCGTTTTATATTAATCATTGTTGTATTTCCCGGGGTGGTGCATCCATCCAATCCGATGCCATTATCGCATCAAATTCACCGGCCGATGGTGATGGCGGCACGGTTGCACGCGCCAAATTCAGTACCGTAAAACGTGGCGGTGTTAATGATGGGAAAATCCAATTCCCCAACTTGATTGGTGCGGTTGTTGACATTAATAATTCACCAGATACGGTTAAGCCGAAATCCTCGTAAAATATTATTTCTTCGGTGGACAAATATGACGTTATCACCGTGTGCGCAACAATACCGGTAAAACCACTGATTGTTCGTGTGGCATCAGATTTCAACGTTAACGTATTACTAATATTTACCGTATTTACAACCGTTGCCCTGTCGGTAATTATACGACCCGATGTTGTATATTTTCCATCATTCATGGTATCGGCGTAAATATTTCTGAACCCGGAAACGTCACCCGTTACACGCATGGAATCAAATGATGCCATATCGCCATCCAAATTTGCACCGGACGAAAAATATAACGTATCAGCCCCCAACCCCGTCGCATTTACAAATTGTGCCGACAAACCCGTGACATCGGCCGATTTTGCAATTACACCGCCAATATCATATACACGATTTTTATTCATATCCAAATCGCGCATCATTGTGTTCAGATTGTCTTCGCCCGTTGAAGTACGATGTAAATATTTTGTTTTATCTTCGCCTTCTAAATCATGTGATATATGATAGATTAAATTACCGGCCTTGAAATCAGGTGCAGATACCGCCCATGTCCGCCCGTATGCAATTCCATCATTTCCAACCACCGCGGCATCGGTACCAATATGTCGCGCAACACGTGTTGTTCGTAAATCTGTATCATCCAAATCAAACGCCAAATAAACATCGGTTATTGTTGCGCCATTGACAACATATTTATCAATAAATCCGGCCGTGGGTTTGGTTGATATTTCATCCAATTCATCATCTGATAATTTTATTTGCGCCACATCGGGCCAATCACCCTGATTTAATCGCACGAAATTCAACACCGGATTACGCAATTCAATAATTTCATTTGCCGCCGCCATATCGCGCAATGTGTCATTTGTATCGGAAATCTGGCTGTATAAAAAAGGCGTTGCCATTGCAACAATTGCCATGGCCAGTAATACTTCCAACATACTGGCACCATACGAGTCTGATAAAAAATTCGTTTTACATACAGTTATCATTTCCCGACATTAAACATTGTTTCATATTTATTCGTTGTTCTAAACGATGCCAAAACACATATTGACATATTATATATTGCGATAAAGATTTTGTATTATAACGCGCACCATATTTGGTTACAATATTCCGACATTCTATGGTTTTATCACTGTCGTCCGCAGGTTTATCGATAATTTCAAACACATCATTATTTATTGTATCCAATAAAATATCAGGCAACACAGATGTACCCGCCGGTCGCACATCCAACACAACCGCACCCGTTTCACCCTGGTTCAATGCATCGGACGTTTGGTCACGCATTGTTATATTTGATGTAATAATTGTATTTGTTTCGATTCCACTGCGCGAACTGTATTCCAAATCATCTGGATCAATATATACGTCCTGGCCGCGCGACGCATCAATATATGATTCAATATCCAAACGTTCCAAATTAAAATTTATATTTTCACTGATAACATCGCCACCAACATTCCATTCCAGTGGCCCGGTAAAACTGGTGCGGCCGGCCGTCATTGAAAATTCGTATGCGCCTGCCGCATTTGATGTAAAATTACCGGTATCACCAAATTCCGAAACAGTACGCGCCGATATATCACCAACATATAATGCGCCACGTGTTAATGATAATGCGGATTCACCAGGCGCACTTTGAAACACGGCACGATCAGCCGCAATCGCATCAATATTACTGCGTGTTTTATGCCCATCATCAATACCGTATATTGACATGGTATCAAAACGCCCTGTTTCAAATTCACCGTGACGGGCAAAAACCTCGCCCCCGCCAATGAATGAAAAGCCCCCCATATCTAAATCTGTTAAAAATGCACTGTTGTCCAGATTTGTTTCATTGCGGCGCACGACATCAGAATACGCGGTATCCAACGCCAATCCAACAATTATCGCATCGCCCGATACCGACGCATAAAAACCAATACGCCGCGCCAATTCCGCCAATTGCACATCTGATAAATCGCCACCTGTTAATTGTAAATATGCGGTCACAGCCACGGGTGTTTTATTTATAACCAATGAAATATCCTGGCCCAATGCGGTACGTGGCACAAATCCCAATGGCAGCCCATATGATTCCAACAAATCAGAAAACGTATTCCCAGATATTACAGTTGTGTTATACGGCAATTCATTTAATTGTTCACGTACAAAAATCCGTGCGGCAGTTTGTGCAACCTCTATCTTTTGTGTTGATGAATACATTTGTGAATTTGTATCACGCATTGCCAATCGTTCTGCGAAAAACGGGATAAAAGAAAATATCAGCGCCAACGCCAACAATGCCTGTAATAAAAAACTTCCATTTTGTTGCCGCACGGAAACATCCCTCCTACGTAAAAAAATGTTAGCAATTGAAAAAAAATATTGCAATCAGTTTTAAGATACATTATCATCCAATGCGTTGACAATGACAAAACTGTTACGTCGTGTGTCAAATAAATTTCCATATAACCAAAAAAACGAATATGCAAAACAAAAAAAATCAATCGTCTGTGGGGCTGATGATTCAGCGGTGTCACAAATGGCGACAAAAAAGAAAGCAATACATGGACCAGGCACGTCAAACGTCCGATGAAATCGAACGCGAAAGACTGATGCAGGCGGCGGAACATTACGGCCGTATTATAAGCACCGAACAGGGAAAAATTGATTCCACACGTGATGTGCGCGATAAATCTGGTTCTGGTGATGTTATACCTGATGCCGCCGAACAAATTGATGGCACCGATACTGATGATGATATTTCGTTCCCCGATTTTATTACGAATGAAAAATAATTCGTATTATTGGTACGATTTTCATACTTTAATTCTTGAAATTTAACTGCGTTTTGATATGCTGGTGCCATAAGGGAAGTTTACACAATGGATGGCAACTATACAGTATTGGCACGCAAATATCGCAGCCAAGATTTCAAATCTTTAATCGGCCAGGATGTATTGGTCAAAACATTAACAACCGCAATTAATACCGGGCGTATTGCACATGCGTATATATTTACCGGAATTCGCGGGACTGGGAAAACCAGTACTGCGCGAATCCTGGCCAAGGCATTAAATTGCTTATCGTCCGATCGCCCAACCGCAACACCATGTGGGGTGTGCGAAAACTGTCGCGCGATTGCCGCCGGGCAACATATTGATGTAATGGAAATTGACGCTGCGTCACATACGGGCGTTGATAATATGCGCGATATTTTGGATGCCGTACAATACCGCCCAACAAATGGCCGGTACAAGGTATATATTATCGACGAAGCGCATATGTTATCGGTTCCTGCATTTAATGCATTATTAAAAACACTAGAGGAACCACCAGAACATGTAATCTTTATTTTGGCAACCACCGATATACGCAAGGTGCCTGTTACAATTTTATCACGTTGCCAGCGTTTTGATTTGGTACGCGTTCCCATTGAAACATTAAAAAAACATTTTGCATGGATTGCAGAACAGGAAAAAATTGAATTAACCGATGCCGCAAATGAATTGCTGGCACGCGCAGCCGATGGTTCCGTGCGTGACGGGTTGTCTTTATTGGACCAGGCAATCGCACAAACCGGCGGGCATGTTGATGAAAAATCTGTACTGGATATGTTAAAACGCGCCGATCGTGGTGTTGTCGTCGATTTTATGGAAACATTATTATCTGGCGATACATCGGCCGCATTGGCCAAGGCCGATGAAATATATAATAATGGCGCGGATTTATCAATGTTGTTGACCGACATGATGGAATGGACACATTGGGCAACACGTATGCACCCGGCAATTCATGCGGGCACGGTTACTAATTCCCCGTATACCGCGGATCAACGTGATAAAATAAACAAAATAAATTCACGTATATCTTTAAATGCACTGTCCCGCATATGGCAGGTTATGGTTGCGTCTGTGCCGGAAATGCAGGCATCGGGTAATCAAAAGCAATGTTTTGACATGTTAATTATTCGATTAATGCATATTGCCGACATGCCATCTGTACCGGAAATATTAAAACAAACGAAATCGGCGCAACCAAACGCAAACCTGCAAACAAATGATGCGCAACACACGACAAATAATGATAAATTATCAATTCAAAATGCAAATGATTTGGCAAATGCACTGCAGGCAAGCAAGGAAATTTTGTTGTATTCATATTACACCAGTAATATCGAAGTTGTTGAAATATCAAATTACATATTAAAATATTTTGACCGTCGTGGTGACGCAGATTTTGCACATAAATTGTCTGTGTGGTTAAATGATAAAACGGGACACGCATGGACACTGGAACGCATAACAGAATCACCACATACGCATACAATTACCGAACAGAAAAAGGAAGAATTAGAATCAGATCCGATGGTTGCCAGCGCAATGGATTTATTCGCAGATGCGGAAATTGTCGGTATAAAATAAACAGGGGGAAAATTATGATTCATGAACGCGGTGCATCCATGATTGAAATTATTGGCGTGTTGGCGGTTGCCGGATTAATGAGTGCGGCTGCAATCGGGATGTATAATGTTATACGTAATAACCAGGCACGCAAAATCGCATCGGGCGAATTGGAACAATTGGTGCGGAATACAAAATTATTAATGGAAATGCGCGGTGATTATGCGGGTGTATCTGTAAATTATTTGGTTGAGGCAGGCGCACTGAATAACACAAACGCACCAATTGGGGGCGATGATTGGTCTGTAACAGCAACCACCGATGGCGGCGCGTTTTCAATAAACTTGACCCAATTAAGCGAAGGTGAATGCCAATATTTTACTGCCACACCACCAAAATGGGCCGAACGAATATTGGTTAATAATGTTGAATTAACATCACAAACAAATAATTGTTTTTCAACCAGTATAAATCAAATTTCGTTCATAGTAAAATAAATGAAGTTTATTAAATTTGTAATCTTGCCAATTGTTATTATTTGCACCGGATGTATGCAATATCACAGCCCGGCCAGACACACATGGTCACAATATCTGCGTGGTGCCAGTTTTACCGACATGACCGAAACCGCACGTATTGCAAAACGTCCCGTATTTTTGGGATCGGGCGGGAAACTGATTACTTCGATTGATTCACCGGCCGCGGCGGAATATGGCGACAAAGTTCAAAATGATACGGCCATCAGTGTAAATTACATGGCAAATTTAGAATATGAATTATATGACGCACTGCGCAAGCCCGGAATTTCCGTCCAACGTGCGGGAACTGATGTTGTGGTGATTTTGGTGCGTGATGCAATTATGGAATTAAATGTTGGCGATATTTCCGCCGACGGTGCAGATACATTAAAAACAATTTCAAAAATTTTGAAAAAATATGATGCGACATTTTTGGAAATTGCGGGCTATACCGATGCAATGGCCAGTGCCGGTGCAAGTGCGTTGTCACTGGATATGGCCCAACGCGTTGGCGTATACTTATCACAACATGGGATAAATACCACACGGATGTTTATCGTCGGGCGCGGGGCCACACGTCCTATCGCAGCCCAGGATGATATCGGCCGTTTGACCAATCGGCGGGTTGAAATACGATTGGTGCCGGCACGATAAAAATGGAATAAGTTTCACTTTCAATTTCTAAAAATTATTGCTATACTGCAACCATAACAATATAAAAAAGGATGGAAATTATGGCAAATAAAACACAGGCCAATCCGGCTGTTAAAAAATATGTTAAAACTGGTATCATTGCTGCAATTGTAATCGTGGTTGCGGCATTGGGTATATGGGGAATCAGCGCATTGCGCGGTGGTGGTGCCACTGTAGAGGAGGCAATGGAAACCGTTACCACGGACGCTGCGAACGCGGCAGATTTGCGCATTGCGGTTATTCGTATGGATGCAATTCAAACAGATGCCGCCGTGTTAAAGGATTTGGCCGCACAACGCACCAAATATGAAAACGAATTGCGCGACGAATTGGAATCCAGACAAAAAGAATTAGAGGCGGAAAAGGCAGAAATCGAAAAATCCCAGGATGTTTTATCACGTGATGCATTGCAACGCCGCGTTATTGATTACCAAAATCGTGTAAACGAACTGCAACGCGATTTGACAGAACGCGCACAAAGCATTGAAATCGCATTCCAAAAGGCATTAAATGACATCCAGGAACAGCATCTGAACCCGATTATAGAGGGCGTGATTGCAAAGAAAAACTTGTCCATGGTGATTGATGGCCGCTTTACCCGTTTGGGACAAAATGCGACAAATCTGGATATAACGGATGAAATTATTTCCGCACTGGATAAAAAAGTATCAAAAATTAAAATGGATACCCCACAGGGTTTCTAAACAAAATATAAATATTCTACACCGCCCCCCGGGGCGGTGTTTTTTTATAAATGCATATTCTGCTTTTATTTTTGAAAAAAACGAATATAATCGCAGTATGTTAAGCAAAATGAAATCTTGGTTTATGCCGGCGGCCACACAAACAACAGCCGGACAATTGGCCGAAAAATTCGGATTGGAATTACGCGGTAGTGCGGAAACAGTGGTACGTGGTGTTGCACCCATTGCCGATGCACGCCCCGGGCAATTGGCATTTTATTCCACGGAACAAAACAGTGCCGCGTTTAAAATACTGCCAATTGATGTATTAAAAAATACTCGCGCATCTGTGATTTTGGTACAACCCGAACATGTAAACGATGCCCCGCATGGCGCAACATTATTAATCACGGACAGTCCGCGTGGAAATATTGTTAAAATATTGGGCGAAATTTACCGCGAACCGCCGCGCTTTGGAATCAGTCGGCGTGCGACAATTGAACGTGGCGTATTTTTTCGTAAACGCGCAACCGTGTATGTTGGACAATATGCAACAATTGAACGCGGCGCAGTTATTGAAGAAAACGTGAAAATATATCCCGGTGCATATATTGGGCGTAATGTCACAATTGGCGCGGGAACAATTATTCAAACGAGTGCACATATTGAAAATGCAACAATTGGCAGCGATTGCATAATACACGCCGGCGCGGTCATAGGCAAGGACGGATTCGGTTACACACGCCAAAATGGGCACAATGTATTTATTCCGCATGTTGGGCGTGTTGTTATTGGCAATCGTGTATCTGTTGGGGCGAACACATGTATTGACCGTGGCGCAATGACAGATACCCGCATTGGCGACGGGACAAAAATTGATAATCTGTGTCAAATTGCACACGGCGTTGTTGTTGGGTCCGAATGCTTTTTGGCATCTGGTGTTGGATTGGCGGGCGGCGTTGTTGTGGGCGACCGCGCACTGTTGGCGGGCCAGGTTGGTATTGCAAATGGCGTACATATTGGCAACGATGCCGAGGTTGGCGCACACAGTGGTGTATTCAGAAACATTCCAGACGGCACGCGATACATGGGCTATCCGGCCGGTCCGGGCACGGAATTTATGCGCCATTATGCATGGTTACGCAAAAATGCAAAACATTAAGGAGAAATTAAATGGTTGATGCAAAAGGTATTGAAAAAGTTATTCCACATCGCGGCGCAATGCGATTGGTTGATGAAATTCGCGAATATAACGAAAACAGCGGCGTTGGAATAAAATATGTTCGTGACGATGAATTTTGGTGCACGGGGCATTTTCCTGGTAACCCAATTATGCCGGGCGTATTAACAATCGAGGCATTGGCCCAAACGGCATGTTTTATTGCATTGTCGCGGTTGGGTGTAACCGATGGCAAAACATTGGGTTATTTTACAACAATGGAAAAAATTAAATTTTCGCATTTTGTAAAACCAGGTGATGTTTTGGAACTGCACGTGGAATTATTAATGTCCAAATTAAAATTATACAAATTCCATGGAATCGCATTGGTCAGTGGTCGCAAAGTATCCGAGGCTACATTTACCGCAATTTTGGATGAACATCCGAAACAATAAAAAAAATAAATAAAAAAAATCCCGTGATTTATTTCACGGGATTTTTTATACGTATATTTAATTACTGTAAATCAGAAATCAAATTTTCGATTCTGTTCATACTGGCCCGGTCGACCAACGCGGCCGCAATTGTATATGCAGAATCCAAATCGCTGCGCGCAGATTCGGTATCCCCCAGTGCCAAATTCAATGCAGCAGATTTTTCAAAATACCCCATTGCATTGCTGGACAGATTTTCACGTTCGGCCGCGGTTGTTGCGCCCTGAATTTGTTCGGAAATTATACGAATCGCCGCCGCATAGTCATTAATTGCATCCTGATAATTACCAATTTGTGTGTATGCCTCGGCCCGGTCGGCATATACGGTTGGATTCACTGTTCCTTCGGGTCGGGCCAATGAATTGGTAAAGTCTGCGACTGCGCCCTGCCAATTTTTCAGCCACAAATTCAAACGCCCACGTTGTGCATACAAATCACGCATTTGCAAAACAGCCGCCGGTTTTGTTGCCTGGGCCGCCAGGGTATTATTTATATCGGCCATGGCGGAACTGTAATCTTCCAGTCGAATGTTTAACAGTGCGCGATCATAATACGCCACGGCATTAACTGAATCCAATTCAATTGCCGCATTAAAATCCGCCAACGCATTACGATAATCCGCAGTTTGCATATATGCCTCGCCCCGCAGAATATACATATCAGCAGTGGCATTGCCCGCATCAATTGCCGTTGTCAAATCTGTAATCGCATCGGTAATATTACCGGCAACCAATTTTTCATGCGCGCTGTTATAATAATCAGCGGGTTGCAATAAAACCTCTTCGGTGATTTCAACATTATTTGGACTGTTTACATCCGGGCATGTGCCATGGCTGCGCCCAAGAATATAAAACGTTGCCGCAATAAAGAATAAAATTATAAACCAATACACATAAATTGATACCGACCACCCAGACGCAGATGGCGCACGTGTGGCGTTAACCTTTGGCGTAAATTTTGCCGCACCACGTGTATTTTTCGATGTATTTGAATTCTTTTTGGCGGTTTGTTTTTTCATGCTAAATCTCCCTTCCGTTTTCATTTGGAATTTTAGAGAGTTTTTAACAACGCGTCAATTGTTTTCTGATTAATTTTTCGAATTTTTCCCACAGATAAATTTCCCAATTGAATCGGACCAAAAGATATACGATGTAATTTTGTCACCGGACAATTACATGCACGCAAAACTATACGAATTTCGTTTTTTTTGCCCTCGGTCACGGTGATGTGCAAAATATTTTTATCAACAATATCTATTTTCATTGGTCGATATTTTATCCCATCAACAGTAATTCCACGACGCGCACGATTTATGCCATCCATATCAATATTTGAAACCGTTGCGATATATTCACGTGCAATATTTGATGACGGCAATGTTAATTTACGCGCCAAATTACCATCATTTGTTAATAACAATAACCCAGTGGTTTTAAAATCCAACCGACCAACATATTTCAAATTTTTATATTGCGCATCCATTACATCATATATCGTTTTTCGCCCCATTGGGTCACGCGTGGTTGTCATTGTATTCAATGGCTTATGAAAAGCATATAATTCCGTATTCGCGCGTGTGCCCAGCAATACACCATCCACAGCGATTTTATCGTCATCATCAACAAATGTGACCGGCGTATCTATTTTTTTACCATTAACCGTTACGCGACCCGCGGCGATTAAATTTTCGGCCATGCGTCGCGATGCGAAACCGGTGTCTGCGATAAATTTAGCAATACGTATTGTCATTTTAATACCCGGCTGATTGCGATTGCGGCCGCCAATTCCGCGCGCAAAATTGTTTTGCCCAATGAAATACCAATGGCCCCGGCCGCATCAAACGCCGCAAATTCAGAATCAGCAAAGCCGCCCTCGGGTCCGACAAAAATATATTTCGCACCGTGTGCAACGGTTGGTAATTCGGCCCCGTATGCCGCACGTTCATCGGCAAATACAACATGCGACAAATCAATTTCATCAAATTTTTTAACGGGTAAGATTTTTGGAACACTGTTACGGTTTGATTGTTCCGCGCTTTCCGTTATTATTTTTTCCATACGTGCCCAATTTATATGATTTGCAACGGTGCGCGCGGTTATCACGGGCTGAAACGCCGCCACCCCCATTTGCGTTGCCATATTTAATAAATCGTCCGTCTTTTTAATGGGTGAAAATAATAGTGTAACCCCATTTGACGGATCAATGTGTGACGTTTTTTCGCCAATTGTTATTGTTTTTCCATCATCTGAAACCGTGGCATTATATTCCGCGCCGCCACCGAACGCCAAAAAATCATGCCGCCGCATCACGCGTATTAAATAATGCGCAATATCACGCGCCACCGGGATTGTATCGCCAGTCTGGATATTATCGCCCATAAAAACGCGCGGGATATTTTTCATAAACTTTTTTTAATTCTGATTTATAATCATGTAAATTTCTGATATAATCATAACACAATGGTCGAAAAGTTCAAGATTTTATCCGCCGGTGGCAAAGGCAAAGGTTTGAATATATTCAAATCCAGCGCATACAAGGAAAGTTTGCGCACCCCCATGGCATCACTGTTTTGGTCACTGCGGTGGGCGGTGGGTATTTGGTTGGTATGTGCAATCGCATTTGGATTATCATTTTGGATTGAACATATTTGGCGATACGGTTGGTCGCCCGCCACCGCGCATTGGACATCGCTGTATTTCCAAAATATGCTTGCCAGTGGTGGGGTATCTGTATTGGCGGAAATTCCGGCATGGTTTATTCGCACGATGATGCGGACTGATATTATGTGCATTGTGCCGGTGTTACCAATTATTGCATATTATTTTATGGCGGACAGCACTTTGATTAAGGAATTTAACCCATACGGTAACGATAAATTCGATGACAAATCTTCCAACAAGGCATCCAAGGAAGACATCGAAAAAATGGGCTTGTTCAAGGGTTTTATGATGGTGTTGGGATATTTCAAGAAAAAGCCATTAATGATGAACGAATGTTTATCGGCATTATGCGTTGCGCCCCCGGGAACCGGTAAAACCTATGGTGTTGTGTTACCAACAATTTTTGAATGCAATTCTGTATCAATGATTATTAACGACCCAAAACCCGAATTGTATCAGGCATCATCCGCGTATCGTGCGACGATCGGCCCGGTGTTTATCATGAACTGGGCGGGCCAGGATGATCCCGAACGCGGTATATATTACCCATCGTGGAACCCGTTGTCACCCGAACACGTACCATTTAACCAGGAACAGCGCGATTTGTATATCGATTCCATGTGCAATGTTTTGATTTCTGATAAAGAGGCATCATCCGCCGACCCGCACTGGACAATTTCTGGGCGTGCGGCATTATCCGGATTGGTACAATTTATAGTATCCAAGGTCGAACGTGCCAAGGCCGATGATTATTTTTATGCACGCATAACATCCGGCACATTTGACGACGAAGATGCCGCCGTTCTGGGTGATTATTATTTATCCATGATGAACGATCCAAATGCCTATGCCGCATATGCATTGTTACAAAACAAGGAATTAAATGAAATGAATTATGTCCATATTGGCACATGGGACAAAATACCCGACGCATGGCACGGACGCGAGGCTTCTTTTTCAATGATTTTGGATTGGTTAAACGGCAGTCAAATTGCCATTGCCCAGGAACAGGAAGAACGCCGCCGCCAAGGCGATCAAATGGTTGCATTGGATGACCCAATGAATAAATTATTTATGGCCGCCGTGGACGAGGCCCGTCAATACGCATACGCACACCGCGCAGTTTTGGAATTAACCCAATTGGCAAACACACCGGACAAGGAACGCGGTTCTATTTTATCCACCGTGATGGAGGGTCTGTCCATATTCCGTAATGCTGCCGTACGCAACCGCACCAGTCATTCCGATTTTCATTTTGCCGATTTGCGCGGAATGCGTGATCCAACCGATGGCAAAATAAAACCGGTTACGGTATATTTGTCGATTAACATGGTCGATGCCCAGGCGTTAAATCCAATTACGGGCATATTTATCGAATTGATGACCAATTTCCTGTTATCAAACCCACCAGAATCCGAAAACAATGGTGTGCGCATGGGGCCGTGTCCCGTACTGTTTGTGTTGGACGAAATGCCAAAAATGCAAAAATTACAGGCCGTGATTCAGGGACCCGACCTGGGGCGTGGGCAAAAAATTTCATATTTGATTATCGGCCAAGATTTGCACCAGATTCAGGAAAAATACGGTGCGGATGCCGCCGCCACCATTATTTCCACCACCGCCGCAAAAATTGTTATGCGCCAAAATGACCCTGATACGGCAAAACGCTTTTCCGATATGATGGGTGATAAAATTAAAATCAAAATGGTCAAGGGCCCAGATGGCAAGGAAAAAGAAGAAAAATCAGAAGAACCGCTGTACAGCCCGATGGACATTATGAAATTGGACCACAAAAAACAACTGGTGATATTCCAGGGCTGGTACCACCGCCCGATTGAGGCAGATAAACAATTCTCGTTCGAAGACCCGCGGTTATCCAAATTTATGGCCATGGGTGCATGCAGCCCGTTGCCTGAATTTTTAATTCCATCGCATCATGCGGCATTGGGGTACAATGGCAAACCACGCATATATATTCCACAAACCAACGAATTGAAAGAATTGACACCGGTGGTTAAATAGTTGCGATTAACTTTAAAATGTCAATCGCAATCCCACGGCCATAAATGGGGTTTTGGTTGTCATACCCAACGATGCCCACATATCAACGTTTTCGCTGTATTTATATCGAAATGATGCGATTGCCGTATGATCCATATAATCGTCAACATCACGGTTCCAAATCCCCGTATCTGAAAAGATATATGTTAATGATATACTGTAATTCAAAATATCGTAACTGATTCCCGTGCCAACCGCCAAACCATCGGATATCGGGCCAATCGGATTTTCATCGTATACAATGCGTGCGGTTAAGCCCCACATCCAACTGTTATATTGTAAATTTAATCCCCCAGATACCTGGGCACGCCAATCGGCATATACACGCGGGGTGTATGCATCAGTACGGTAACCATCCGGGCGGGACATAAATGATGCGCCAAATGCGTATGCGGTTTTAACCTTGCCCGATGGACGGCGAATTTTTATGCCCGCATCAACCGCATAATCATAATGGTCGGTCAATCCGGACACAGACAATCCGTATTGAACGCCATGCAAAGGCATAGTGGCATAATTTAACCGCAATGAATTGCGCCCTGTGGTCAATGTTGTATCGGAAATAACGGGGCCATGTGGCGATATTTTTTTATAAAACAGCGGTTTATCATTCACACGCAATCCGCCAACATCGGGCAACCCAACCCCCAATTTCCGCGCAATGGAATCAGTAAAACCAATTTCAAAACGACCAACATTTGAATTTTGCCAATATGTAAATGCCTCGCGCAGAAATTTATCTTCGTCCACGGCGGCGGCATCAATTGCGTACACAAGCCCCAGTTTATTACCATCGGTTACCAAATAATCCATTTCCGCACGAACACGCCAATCGCCAATAAAATCGGGCACATCGAAATCAGGTTCCAATACACCCGCGGTGCCATAACCATTCAGGCGCATTCCAAACCGACCATTTGTATATTCCAACGCGTTCGCATGGACTGGAACTAATGCGGCACAAACGCACGCAACGAACAAATATCTTGCCATCAGATTCATATATTATTCCTTGGATTCTTTTAAGATTGCATCGCGTAATTTATTATATGCGCGTTCCTCTATTTGGCGGACGCGTTCACGCGATATGCCATATTTCTGGGCCAATGATTCCAATGTAACAACCGGATCGGTCAACCGACGTGCACGCAATATTTCGCGATCGCGTTCCGGTAATTCGGCCAAATGCTTTTGTAATAATTCATAACCGCGCCGCCGAAATTCCAATTGTTCCATACTGTCTTCTATATTATTTTTTTCATCCGCCATGTTTGATAATACATCACCACCGTCATCATCCGAACGTACCGGCGCATTCAACGAAACATCGCGCGCATTCAGACGCTTTGACATGCGGGTTACATCCTTGGCCGGGACATCCAGATATTCGGCAATTTGTTGGGTTTGTTCGTCCGACAAATTACCATCCATTATCCCCAGCGCACGCCGTGCACGATTCAATCCAAAAAACACACGTTTTTGATTTGCGGATGTGCCAATCTTTACAATTGACCAATTTTGCAAAATTGTTTCATAAATTTCCGCACGAATCCAAAACATGGCATACGTTGAAAAACGAAAACCACGTTCTGGGTCAAATTTCTGTAATGCCTGCATCAATCCCATATTTCCACTGGCAATTAATTCGGAAAATGGCACGCCGTAATTTTTAAAATCGTATGCAACCGACACCACCATGCGCAAATGACTGGCCACCAATTTTTCCGCCGCATCGGCATCGTGGTCATGCGCCCATTTGGTGGCATATTCATATTCCTGTTCGGCGGACAGAATCGGAAATTTTTGTATATTTTGAATATACTGGGCCAGACTGGTTTCGTCATTCACCCCACGGGCGGCAACCAGGCTTTGATTTTGTACAACTGGTAAAGCGTTCTTGATTTGCTTTTTCATAACTTTTATAGTATATCAATAAAATAAGATTTATCAAGCCAACATAATACAGGAGAAAATTCAAATGGCATCCATATTGGAAAGAAATAAAAAACTGAAACCAGTTAAAAAAACACGCGAAGAATATGCCGAAGACGCACTGTATCGCGAGGTATGGGAGGAAGTTAACAACGAAAAAACCACCGCGTTTATCAGGAAATATTCCAGATACATAATCGCCGGGGCATTGGTTATACTGATTTTGGTAACAGCCATTGTTATCGGGGTTCGTACATATCGGGCGCACAAAATCGCAATCGCTGAAAATTATGAATTGGCGGTGCAAAAAATGGATGCAAATATGCTGGCATCAATCGCCGAAAATGCAAATGGGGCAACGGCTGATTTGGCGTTATTCCAGGCATATTTAATAGATGAAAATATCGAACATCTGGAAAAATTGGCCAATGACGGTAATTCGCACGATTTTCGCGATTTGGCACGGTTGCATATTATCGGACTGCGCGGGGATGATATGACCGCTGATGAGGTGGAAAAATATTTGGAACCGTTAAATACAAAAAAATCGCCATATTATTACACCGGGCGATTGACCGTCGCACAAAAGTATTTATCCACAGGCGATCGTGATAATGCCAATAAATGGTTGGATATAATTATTAATGATGACGCGGCACCGGCGATGATTTCTGCGACCGCCCAGTCATTAAGATAACAAACGGAATAAATCATATGCGAAAAATTGGTGCTTTTTGCTGTTGCATGTTGTTGGTTGCGGGATGTGCGGAACACGACCCGATATTACCGGGCGTGCGCACGCCGGTATTTAATACAAATAACATAAACATATTAAATACCGACATTAAAAATTTGCCTGATAATATTGCCAGCATTGATAATACTGATTGCCCATATACCCAGGATTCATCAAACGTAATTAAAAAGGGTAATCAGAAAATATTCAGCGGATTTCCAACAAATAATTCGGTACAAAGTAATCAAAGCCCAATTTGCGCAAATGGATATGTGTATGCGGGGCTGACCACCGGCGAAGTTGTAAAAATTGCCCCGAATTCACGGCGTGTTATGTGGATTGCCGATGTGTTTCGGCGCAGTAACATGACCGGCGGTGCGGCAATTGTTGATATAATTGCGCCATTGGTTGTGCATAATGGCGCATTGTATGTCGGTGGTTTGGGCGATGCATTTTGTCGTATAAATATGATATCTGGTGAAAAAAAGTGGTGTGTTGATATTGGTGTTGCCGTGCCATTTATTGTAACCGATAATGTGGCATTTGTTGTTGGGACGGACAATTATTTGTATGCCATTCGAACATCTGATGGGGCCGCATATTGGCGCAATCAAATAAAAAAACAGGTCGCGCCAATTTATGAAAACAAAATCATAACTGTTGGTGATATAAAAATAAATGCCGAAAATGGTGAAATAATTGAATAAAAAACGCCATTAAAATGGCGTTTTTTTTATATTTATATTACCTGTGAGATTATAACAAACACGCCAATGTTGCACTGGTGTTTTTCAACATAAACCATCCAATGCGGTAATCTGTGGCGTATACTGTCACCAAAAACAATGCCAATATTGCAATAACAACGATTACATTACTGCGCTTTCCACGCATGCAATACAGCGCAATATTGTAAAACAAGAATAATATATATACATCAACAACCAAACTGATTATCCACATTGATGTACAATTAAACGCCAATGCATTTAAAACCAACACCAATGGATAAACAAAAAATACAGATGCCAATCCCTTGATAGCGATTTCCCAATCACGTTCACCGCCCGTAATTTCGGACACCAGCATCATTAATCCCCCCATAACGAACAATAATGCCACCGCCAACACAGGCACAATTATCAATGCGGTAAATACCGAACCGATTGTGACCGTCGCGCCGCCAATCAAACGCAATAATAAAACCAAGCATCCGCCAATCAAACCGTATATGAACGCCTTTAACATGGCCTCTTCCATGTTGCCGTCGGCAACGATTTTGGTAAAATAGCGTTTTGGATTTATCAACAGGTCTTTGATACGTTTCAGACCGTTTTTGATTTTTTTCATCATTTCGCACCCCCATTTGATTATTTATATTTTTGCTTTATAATGAAAAAAAATCAATGGAAAAAATCATGTCGAAACTGATAATCGCAGGCCGGCCAAATACCGGCAAATCAACATTGTTTAATGCGCTGACCGGAACGCGGGATGCGTTGGTTCATGATCGTCCCGGTGTTACACGCGACGCAATTCGCGGGCAAATGCAAAACCGTGCGTGGACAATTGTCGATACGGCCGGATTGGAAAATGCCAAATCCGGAATTGCGGCCGATTCAACAAATATTGCAATTGATGAAATTGCATCGGCGGATGCAATATTGTTTGTGGTTGACGGTCGCACGGGATTAACACCGGCCGATTTGGATTGGGCGCGCACCATTCGACGGAAAACACGTGCACCGGTCATGCTGGTTGCGAACAAGGCCGAATCTGCCAAACGATTGTCTGATTTAAATGATTTTTATAAATTAGGTTTTGGGGAACCGGTACCAATTTCTGCGGAACATAAAACTGGTTTTGATGCAATATATGAATTTATCGATAATATAGAACCCAATACCGATAATGTCAGTTTAAATACAACACAAAAATTAAAAATTGCCATTATGGGTCAACCAAATGTTGGCAAATCCACATTGGTAAACCAGGTTTTGGGTGAACGGCGACAAATTGTAATTGATGCCCCGGGCATCACACGCGATACTGTAAAAATCCCAACAAATTTTTATGGCCGCGATATTATTTTAATGGATACGGCCGGTCTGCGGCGCAAGGCGGGCGTTACAGATGATGTAGAAACGCTATCAGCACTGAAATCTTTGGACGCAATTGACAAGGCCGATGTTGTTATATTGGTTGTCGATGCCACAAAAAATATTGAAAACCAGGCACTGGGGATTGCGGCACGTGTTTATACGGCCGGAAAAATATTATGTGTGGCATTAAACAAATGGGATTTGGTGGAACCAGAATTACGCGATGAAAAATTATTAAAATTAAAACATCAATTTACAAATTCATTTCATCAAATAATAAAACCATTAATATTGGCTATTTCGGCCGAAACAGGCAGCGGTGTAAAAAATATGTTTCGGCGTATATATGAACAATGGGATATATCAAACACCGACGCACCAACCAGTTTAATTAACCGAATCGTTGAAAAATTGATTGAATCGCGTCAACCGCCAATGTCGCGATTAAAACGCCCAATGAAAATAAAATTTGCCCGCCAAACGGGACGGCATCCAATGAAAATTACAATTAATGTTGGTGGCGCATCCGATATACCGGAATCATACACACGTTATTTGCGGCGCGGATTGGCCACTGAATTAAAATGGGAACACTTACCAATTATAATTGAATACAAGAAGGATGAAAACCCATTTGAAAACAAATAAAACAAACGCCCAAACGGGCGTTTTTTATTTATATGTTTATAATTTGGCGCGAACCTCTTCGACCTCGTAACATTCGACGCGGTCGCCCTCTTTTAAATCATTATATTTATCAAATGACATTCCAAATTCCACGCCGGCACCGGATACTTCGCGAACCTCGTTCTTTTCACGACGCAGTTCGCCAATTTTTCCGTCATATATAACAACATTGTCACGTAACAAACGTACAAAAGCATCCTTTTTAATAATACCTTCGGATACGCGACAACCAGCAACACGAATGCCCTTGCCCACAGTAAATAATGCAATTACATCGGCATACCCGATAAAGTTTTCGCGTCTTTCGGGGGCCAATCTGCCGGACAAGATTTCCTTAATCTCGTCAGTGATGCGGTATACAACACTGTGATAACGAATATCAACGCCCGATGAACGCGCCATATCGCGCACAGTTGCATCCGCACGCACATTAAACGCAATTATAATTGCCCCGGACGCAGCGGCCAAACGGATGTCGCCTTCGGTAATTTGGCCAACACCCGATGACAGAATTTCAACAGATGCCTTGTCTGTATGAATATCTTTTAACATATCGGTTATTGCCTCTACGCTGCCCTGGACATCGGCGCGCAACACAATCGGCAATACCAGTTTTTTATCCGCGTCACGTTTTGCAAATAATTCCTGTAACGATGTGCGTTTTACCGCATTTGCGCGATCACGTGCCTTTTGCAGGCGATATTCTGCGACTTCGCGGGTTTGGGCCTCGGTTTCCATGACGTGCAAATCATCACCCGCACTGGGGACACTGTGCAGTCCCAAAACCACGGCCGGTTGACCAGGATGAACAGATTTTACGCGTTCACCGGATGAATTTATCAACCCGCGCACACGACCAAATGTTTCACCAACAACAAAAACATCACCAATTTTTAATGTTCCCTGGCGTACCAGAATCGTTGCCGTCGCCCCCAGGCCACGTTCCATTTTAGCCTCTACCACGTATGCGACGGCGGGCATATCAGGATCGGCCTGTAAATCCATGATGCCGGCCTGTAATAATATGGCCTCTTCCAATTTATCCAGACCAATATGTTTTGTTGCGGAAATTTCAACACATTGAACATCGCCACCCAATTCTTCGACCTGGACCTCTTGCTGTAATAAATCTGTTTTCACGCGTGTGGGGTCCGCATCCGGCAAATCAATTTTATTTATCGCGACAATAAACGGAACATTTGCCGCACGAATATGATTTATGGCCTCGATCGTTTGGGGCATAATTGAATCGTTTGCCGCCACAACCAATACCACAATATCTGCCATTTGTGCGCCACGCGCACGCATTGCGGTAAACGTTTCATGACCCGGGGTATCCAAAAATGTTATCATTGCCCCAGATTTTGTTTTAACCTCGTACGCGGAAACATGCTGGGTAATACCGCCCGCCTCGCGTGCGGCAACGTTGGCATGACGAAACGCATCCAATAACGATGTTTTACCATGATCCACGTGTCCAACAACGGTAACAACCGGTTGACGTGGCTTCATATTATCAGGATTTGGTGCCCGTTCCAATTGATCGGCATATGGTTTTACATCAACACGTTTTACCTTGGCCCCGAATTCAGTTGCGATTAATTCGGCGGTATCGGCATCAATCGTTTGATTTTGTGATGCCATCATTCCCATTTCCATCAATTTTTTAATAACATTACCAACCTTTTCCGCCATGGCCGCGGCCAAATCTTTGACCGTGATTGTATCGCCCAATGTTACAACATGTTCCACCTTTTGCGGGGCGGTAAATATTGCGCGCGCCTTTTCACGGAAACGTTTCAACGATGCTTCGGACCGACGACGATTTGCGCCACGTAATCCGATTTCGTCATCATCGTCATCACCACCGATTACGATATCGTGCAATGATATTTTACCGGTCTTTTTAAATTCTTTTTTAGGATTATTAAATTTAGATGTCCGGGCAGCATCCATATCGTCATCGCGATTTGATTTTGCACGTTGCGACGATGAATTAAATTGTTTTTTTGATGATGTGGCCGGTGCAATATTTTCAACAATCGCGACATCATCGGCAACATTTTCACGGGCAGCCAATTGTTCTTTGACCTGTTCGTATTCACGATTTTCACGTGCGATTTCAGCCTCGCGTGCGGCACGTTGTGCCTCTTCTTCGGCGGCGCGTTTTTTTCGTTCCTCTTCGCGGGCACGCGCGGCCTCTAGTACGGCGCGCAATTTTTCATCGGCGGCATTACGCGGGGTGGCCGGTGTTTCCGGTTCATCACGTAATTCTTTGCTGCCGGGGGCAACAACGCGACGACGACGTTCAACAAATACGGAATCGCCCTTTTTGCTTGCCACCTGATCAATCGTTACAGATTTGCCCAGTGTTAATGTTGCCATAAAACATACCCCCGTTTTTTATTATTCTTCGCCCTGCGTAATTCCATATGCCAATTCACGCGCCTTCATAATGACACGACCGGCCAAACGCGGGCTCATTGTGTCTTCGCCCAAGATTTCGATTAATTCATCTGTGGACAAATCCGCCAAATCAGACAATGATTTTATACCTGCATTACCCAATTGCATTATAATCGGACGTTTAATAAAATCAAAGTCTAATAAATCATCCGCCATTCCCAATTTATGACCATCGTCTTTGTATTGTTCTTCTTGCTTTTGCAAATATGTTTTGGCGCGATTTTGCAATTCTGTTGCCAATTCAGCATTAAATCCATCAATGCTTTCCAGTTCGCTGATATCAACAAAGGCGATTTCTTCGATTGAACGGAAACCTTCGGTAACTAATAAATGCGCCAACATTTCATCGACATCCAATGCCTTGATGAACAATTCTGTTTTTTCTTTGACTTCTTTGGCGCGACGTTCCTGTTCTTCGACCTCGTTCATAACATCAATGTTCCATCCGGTTAATTGCGATGCCAAACGTACATTTTGACCGCGGCGACCAATTGCCAATGATTGTTGGTCTTCGTTTACAACGACGGCCGCACTGCGGGTATCTTCGTCAACGATGATTTTTGCGACCTTGGCCGGTTGCATTGCATTTACAATAAATACCGCCGGATCATCAGAATACAAAATAACATCAATTTTTTCGCCGTGACATTCATTAATCACAGGTTGAATACGTGTACCTTTGATACCAACAGTCATACCAACCGCATCAATGGATGGATCCTGGGTTTCGACGGCAATCTTTGCATGACTGCCCGGTGCACGTGCCACAGATTTAATTTTGATAACCCCCTCGTAAATTTCGGGCACTTCCTGGACAAACAATTTTTCCATAAACATCGGATGCGTCCGGGTCAGGAAAATTTGCGGCCCGGTATTTGAACGCGTAACGTCCATAATTAATGCACGCACACGATCCCCAACCCCCAAACGTTCACCAGGAATTAATTCAGAACTTTTTATATAACCTTCGGCCTTGCCATTAATATCAACAAAAACATTACCAAATTCGATACGTTTTACAACGCCACTGACAATATCGCCAATTTCATCCTTGAATTCTTCGTATTGACGACCCTTTTCAGCATCACGCACACGTGCCGTCATAATCTGGCGCGCGGTTTGGAACGCCATACGCCCAAATTCAGGTTCCGGCAAAGAATCTTCGACAATGTCACCAACCTGGGGATTTTTGGCATATTTTTTTGCCGCATCCACGGTCAACATGGTATTTGCATCATATTCATCACCACGTGATTGTGGGGATTCAATAACTTCGAACAAACGCTTTACATGTATTGCCCCGTTTTTACGGTCGATTTCGGCCACTATATTAAATTCTTCGCCATATTTGTGTTTAGCGATTTTTGCGATTGCTGCCTCTAGAGATTCAATAACTATTTCGCGATCGATTTGCTTTTCCTGGGCCAATGAATCAATTGCCAACAGCAAATCTTGGCGGGGCATAGAAACAAAAGACATTTGTTTTTCTCCTTCGATTTGGTTTTTATCTTTTATTTATAAGGGCGGGGTTTTTTCGACCCCGCCCTTAAAAAAACTTTTAAGAACGTATGTATTATGTATATCGAATCGGAAAAAATCAAGAAAAATCTGTACAATTTGCCATATTTTAAATTTTGATTATATAAATATAATTGACGGTATGGGTTTTGGGATTTATACTGCAAAGCATGAGAATACTGAAAAAATATTTCACGCGTCAATTGGTCGCGATTTTTATAATGCTGTTACTGGTGCTGACGGGGCTGGCATGGATGTTGCAAATTATGTCCATGATGAAATTCCTGTTAAATTACGGCGTTGAATTAACAAGTTTTTTGGGGCTGACGATTTTAATGGTGCCGTTTATAATGTCAATTATTATACCTTTTGTGACATTTATCGCCATTATTTTCGTATATAACAAAATGATTTCTGATAATGAAATAACCGTTATGACGGCATCTGGTCTGTCGCCACGGCAATTGGCACGCCCGGCTTTGACATTGGCATTGATATTAACTGTTTTACATTTCATTTTAAATGTGTGGATTGTCCCACAAACCCAGGCATTATTTTATTCCACCCAATGGAATTTGCGGTACGGATTGGCACACATGAAAATCCAGGAATCGGCCTTTACACAAATTACCGATGGGTTGGTTGTATACGTGGAAAAGGTATCTGGTCATGATTTAAGTCAGGTTATGTTATCTGATATGCGTGATAATGATTCAACCATTACGATATTTGCAGAAAAGGGTAAATTAGTTTCAACCGAACGTGGTTTATCATTGGTTATGAATAATGGCTCATTACAGGCAAACGGTGAAACTTTAACAACCGGAACATTTGATACGTTTGATATGGATTTAAACGTATCTGATAAAGAGGGCGGTGATTCTTTCCGTGTGCGCCGCGTGCCCACCGGGTTATTGGTTCGTTCGGTGTTGGATGCCCCATCAGAAAAGCAGCATAAAATGGTATTGGCCGAATTATGCAGTCGTTTTCTGGGGCCAATTATGAATTTGATACTGGCGGCATTGTGCGCCACAATTTTACTGCGGTCATCGCTGTTACGTCGCCGCACCAGTTTTGCCCCGGCGGTGGCCGTGGCGGCAATGGCGGTGGTTATGTCGTCATTTATGTCTTTATCAAATATGATTGGCAGCGTAACAGGATTTTTGGCTTTGGCATTTGGAATATGTGTTTTATTGGGTATAATATTGTACGCATTGTGTAAAAAATGAAAAAGATTATCGCATTTTTATCGGTTATGACAGCGTCCGGAACCGCGTACGCATTAAGTGTTGATACCGAAACACCAAAAACAATAACCGCCGACAAAATTGAATACAATGTAAAAACTGATACCATAAAAACATCCGGGAATACCGAAATTGTTAATAAAAGCGGTCAACGTATGACTTTGACAGATTCATACCTGTCAAAAAATGGCGACAACATAACCGGCAGTGATATTAAATTATGGTTGGGTAATCATGTGTATGTGGAATCCGACGATGTTGTACGTGACGGAATAATTACAACGGCATATAATGCAGAATTTACCGCATGCGATGGATGCGATGCATATGGTAATGCATGGGAAATTTCCAGTCGCAAAATCATTCACAATATGGATGACCATATGTTGCAATTTTTCAATCCTGTATTTCATGCGTATGAAATACCTGTGTTTTGGTTGCCATATTTTGAAATGCCAGACCCCAGTGTAAAATATAAAACGGGCTTTTTAATGCCTGATTTCAGTTCCACAAATAATATGGGAACCCAGATAAATATACCGTTGTATATAAATATATCTGATACGCATGATTTAACATTTACTACATCGGTATTAACCCAGGAAAATCCATTATTCCAATTTGAACATCGTTTAAATATGGAACATTCCCAATACCGTACAAACGCCGCATTTACGCATAACAAGGCCGGCGAAAATCGTTGGTACATATTTAATAACGATTTAATCGAATTGGGTGAATATGCGCGTGCCCAAATATATATCGCACGTGCATCTGATAAAACATTTCTGCAAAAATATGGATTTTATGACAATCAACCATATTTGGATTCTGGGGCATCGGTTGAATTGTTTGGGCAATCGGGCTATGTCGTCGCAGATGCACATATATTCCAGGAACTGCGCAGCAGCAATCGTTATCATGCAACCCCATCGGGAAACATTTTACCAAACGTACGCGCAACATATCAAACGGCACCTATATACAAAGAAACATATTTAACATTTGATGCCGATGTTTTGGGTATTTCGGGTGATGGTACCGCGTCCCAGCGATTAATCGGTGATGCCCGCATCGTATCACCATGGACATTGTGGGGTGGCAACAGAATCACGGCCAGTTTGTCCGCACGATATGATGTATATAATTTTCACAACACTGAAATGATTGATGCCGCCGAATTTTCCGGATTAAAGGACAGATTTTTACCCAGTGGTTATGTGGAATGGGGGCTGCCTTTATTTAATCCATCAACAAAATGGACACAAATTATTGAACCACGCGCACGCTTAACCATAATGCGCGAAACAGATGAAAATCAATTTGCATTAAATAATGATTCGGCCGGAACATTTTTATCGGACACAACACTGTTTTCATACAATCGTTTTTCCGGGTTGGATTTGTGGGAAAACGGAACATATGCTGATTATGGTGTGCGATATGCCGCATTTAACAAAAGCGGTAAAATGTTTGAAATATTCGTCGGGCAAACATACGATTTTTCACATAATTTAACAACTGATACAAATACAGGCTTTCACGATGGTGCATCTGATTATGTTGGGCGCATTGAATACGACAATGTAAAATGGTTTGATATATCATCCCGTTTTCGTTTGGGACGCGATGATTTATCGCTGCAACATATTGAAACATCGGCAATAATTGGTACATCAAAAAATTATTTAAATTTGCGTCACCTGTGGTCACAGCAATTTATTGACACATACAGAAATAATGCCGCCGCAAATGATATACACGAATTATCCGCCGGGGTTGGGCTGCAAATAACCGAACGCTGGGCGGTGCGTTTCAATGCTGTATATAATATAACGGACAATCGATTCCAACGTCATACCGGCGGTATATTCTATACACATCCGTGTTATTATCTGTCGCTGCAATATCGTCATGATAATGCGATAAAGAATGACTATGTTGGAACAACAACGTTCCAATTCAAATTCGGAATGAGCATTGATGGCCAACGCTATTAAACAAGATTAAAAGGGATGGGAAAGTATGAAAAAATTGTTTGTCGCGATATTATCTGTAATAACGGTTATGCCAACATATGCGGCATCTGTGGTGGCATCTGTTAATGGCACCCCAATTACTGATGCCGATGTAACGGCCCGCGTTGCATTGATGAATAAACAGGGAAAAATATCAACTGATAATCGGCGTGTGGCACTGCAAAACATTATTGATGACAGTGTGAAAATTGCATATGCACAAAATTTTAATGCCGTGCCAGATGATGATACTGTTAACACAGAATTACAAAAAATGAACCTGGGCGAATTATCAGAAACCGAACGCGCAATGGCTATTTCCGCGCTGCGTGCCGAAATTGCATGGCAAATTGTTGTTGCACGAACAATACTGCCAACTGTTGATGTGACCGATGCCGAAATCGCAACCGAACGAAATAATATCGCACGCGAACAGGGGCTGCCCATTGAAATGACAATTATACGTTTGGTTGATATTCCGGCCGATGTTGCAGCAAAACTGACAAAACCCGCCAACTGTGACGACGCAATGCAAATGGCGCGCGATTTGGGCGGGGTACCACAAAAATTTACTGCGCTGCAATATGAATTGGCCGCCGATATTCGCGAACGCGTCGTGAATTTACCGCGATATACATGGTCGCCGGTGGTTGATCGTTCGGTATTATTGGTATGCGACGCAAAAAAGACGGATGAATACGGAAAATTGGACGATGTTATAAAACAAAACACATTATTTAAACAATCTATGTTTATCGCAGACCAACAATTAAAACAACTGCGGCGCAAGGCTGTTGTTGTAATAAATGATGACAGATATCAATTATGAAACCGGTATTATTTAATTTTACTGATGCGCAATTATTGGAATTTATTACCAATATGGGCCAACCAAAATTTCGTGCAAGGCAAATTCGCGATTGGTTAAATCGTGGTGCACCAAATTTCGAATCGATGAAAAATTTACCCATAACATTGCGACACGATTTGGATTTAGTGGCAGAAACCTTGCCGGTGCATGTGGTAAAAAAACTGGAATCGTCCGATGGACAAACAACCAAATTCTTATTGGAATTGGGCGATGGCGAACAAATTGAATGCGTGTTGATGCGCACCAGTTATGGCAACAGCGTATGTGTCAGTTCCCAGGCCGGGTGTGCCATGGGTTGCAAATTTTGTGCCAGTACACTGTTGGGATTAAAACGTAATTTGACCGTAAATGAAATTTATTCACAAATTTTAGTGGCCCAATGGGAATTACGCAATGATATGACATCGCCCCGCCCCATTCGTCCAAACGGTGACGCAAATAATGGCGATGTGTCACATATTGTCGTTATGGGAACCGGTGAACCGTTACAAAATGTGGACAATGTTATTGGATTTATCGAACGTGCAAATTCAGATATGGGAATCGGGTGGCGCAAAATAACTGTTTCCACATGCGGAATTGTGCCCGGAATACAACAATTAACATCATGGGGCCGGCCAATAAATTTGGCCATTTCACTGCATGCACCAACCGACGAATTACGCAGTCGTATAATGCCAATTAACAATAAATATCATTTAAACGATGTATTGAATGCGGCATTTGAATTTTCAGAACTGCACAATCGGCAATTGATGATTGAATATATATTATTGGCGGTGCCCGGCGAAAATGGTGACCCAGAACTGTTAAATTGTACATCTGAACATGCCGAAAAATTGTCTGATTTATTACGTGGGAAAAATTGTATGGTAAATTTAATCCCATGGAACACGGTTAATGAACGCGATTTTATATCGCCATCTGGCAATGCGGTACATCGATTCCAGGATATTTTAATTAAAAACGGCATCCATACCCGTATACGGCGCGAACGCGGTAACGATATCGGCAGTGCATGCGGACAATTACGCTTAAATAATGCAAAGGGATAAAAATGATATTGCGCTATATAACTTGTTCCGACCCACGCGAAGATACACCTGTTAATGATATTTTGGAATTGTCACAATTTACACCAAACACAGAAATCGCGGTACAGGCGCACCCATCAAAAATGTCATTTAATATGCCGCGATATAAATGGTTTACCCAGATTTTAAAAGAATCTTTATATATGCCAACCGCGCCGAACATTGCTGTTCATATAAATATGGATTGGTGCGATAAATTCTGTCGTGGAATATTGGCACCCGAATTAATAGATATGTTCTTTTTATCACGTTATGACGGAACACCGGTAATTCGCCGTTGGCAAATAAATATAAACGGCAGTAAAACGAAAAAATTTCAAACAGATAACATCGCCGCCCTGTTAACAAATTCGCCAAATCGGGAATTTATTTTTCAATACGCCGCCCCAGAATATCACAGAATGCACAAACTGGATAAAACAGGGGCAAAATTTTCTGTTTTATACGACACGTCTGGTGGCACCGGAAAATCGACCCGAAATTGGCGAACACCACTGTTTGAATCGCACCCCCAGGGTTACGCGGGCGGATTGTCCCCGGAAAACGTTGTTGAAAATTTGAATAAAATCGCAAAGGTTGCCGGTGACCGAACAGATATATGGATTGATGCAGAAGGTAAATTAAAAATACCCGGCACAAAAACTTTTGATATAAACAGGGCGAAACAATATATAAATGCCGCATACAGATGGCAACAACACCAAAAATAATCCCCACAATAGTGGGGATTATTTTATTTGTTTGGAATAATCTTGATTTCCACACGGCGATTTTGCTGGCGACCGGTGGCGGTTGAATTATCCGCAATTGGATTTGATGCACCCATTGCCATAATTTCAAATCGTGATGATTTTACGCCCTGGCCCTGCAGATACGCCGCAACCGCATTTGCGCGATTTTGTGACAATGTCTGATTATATGACGCGGCACCAGTACTGTCGGTAAATCCCATAACCATAACGGTTGAATTATCGTATTTATTCAAAACCTTGGCCACTGAATTTAATGTGGAATAAAATCCGGCATTTATGTCCGCAGAATCCGTTTTGAATGTGATATTTCCCGGCATAACCAGACGAATATTATCACCATCACGAATAACACTGACCCCGGTTGATGCCAATTCGGCGCGCAATTCGGCCTCTTGGGTATCCATATAGTATCCAACGCCACCACCAACGGCCGCACCCGCCAGACCACCGACCAATGCGCCCGCGCCATGATTATTTGACACCAACGCACCCGTTGCCGCGCCGGTTGCCGCACCAATTGCGGTGCCCCATACGGCCTTGGACGTTTGGGATTGACCCGTGTATGGATTTATTGTTGTACATGCGGTCAGCACAGATAACAATGTAATTAAAACAGATGTTTTTTTCATACCATTTTCCCCCTTTCGTTTAAAACTATACATTTAACAAAATATATGATATAATTCATGACATGGCAAAACAAGGAAAAACATTATTTATACCGGGCAAAGCATTTTATAATAATAAAAAACTGCCCGAACGGCGTAAAAAATTGCCGCCTTTTATTGGAATGCAACGGTTACGCGAACCGGTATGTTTTTATCAAAAAATTGGTATTTTTTCAGGTGTTGGGTCGGCAGATGTTATACGCAAAATAGTTTCAAAATTAGATATAAATGGATACCCATGTGCCGCAATGTGGGGTGTGCATTCGACGGATGGTGCACAATATATAAATAAATTTGATATTGAAAATCCAAATACCTATATTGTGCATGAAACGGTCGATGGATATATTGAATTAATTACCCCATTTTATGAACCGGATACGGCGCGCGAAAATATCGACAAAGTATTGCGCTTGATTTCCGATATTCCCAATGTTTCAATAGAGGGCGCAATAACCCCAACATACTTTTATCAAATAGAACCACGTATACCATACACAAATGAAATGGCAAAAAAAGTGCAAATGTTTGATATAATTATGCAAAAAAATACGGGGATTTCCATTTCTGAATTAAGGGAAAAATATAGCGATACCAATAAATTTTTATTTCGCGGACATAATTTTATGTATTCCGATAAAAAAGCACCGTATGCCACCCCGACCAAACGTGCCGGGCGCACAGGCAAGGTATATGCCACAAATGATATTGACTATGCAATGGCATATTCTGGGCATAGTTATTACTTGTCAAGTAAATCTTTTACCCCAAATTATTTGACACGTACATTACCAAATGGGGAAAAACAAGACATAGATATCGGATTTATAACTGTATATAAAGCATCGCCACGAAATATGAAATTTTTTGATTTTGGGATTGAACTTCTGAACAATAATGACCCCATTCTATCAATAAAATCGAAATTAGCAGACCCGGATACAAAATATCTGGAAACATTGGTGTCACCGGTAACCAATCCGGTTGTTGCGACATATTTTTTAACTGGTGATACCGCAATTCCGGTTGATTTGAATGACCCTGATTGGCGGGCATTTGTTGACTGTTTTGCACCGGATATAACCGAAATGTATAATGATACAAAACAATGGCAAAAATATAAAGAAAACCATCATAAAAAATCTTTTGATAGGGAAGTTTTAGAAAATTTAAATTACGAATCTTATGGAACTTATGATTATGGTTCCTTATATTATCGACGTTTATTAAATCAACGTGATATTATGCACGCGCCTAGGAATCAACAGATTATTATGAAAAAAGCCATGGAACGTTAGTCCCATACACAAAATAAAACCGCCCGTTGGGCGGTTGTATTTTGTGGTGGATG
>CALXMY010000006.1 GCA_944389595.1 uncultured Alphaproteobacteria bacterium
AAAAATCCGCCGGATGGCGGATTTTGCAGACAGACGATAAGCCGGATTCTGTTCTGCCCTGGGCCAGTCGTTTTCAACCAGCCCAGGGTAGCAAGCATAATTAGTCTGCATAATGTGTTACCACAAAATGTCAAGCCCTCTACCCGTTCCCGTGTCTGGGACCCACAATTGGGAACCTATTTGAGGTTGCTGCGCATAGAGATTGCCCGTTTCACCCGATATTTTTCAATCGATTCGTCACTGTTGCTCTAATCGTCGGGTCGCCCCGCTCGGTCATTAGCCGATATGCTGTCCCATGCAGTCCGGACTTTCCTCCGATCCAAATGAATTTGGTATCAGCTATGCTTTGTCTGTCTGCGTTGGAATAAAATTTTATCATTGTTTTTGCGAATTTCAATCGAAAATACTTTTTGACTTGCAACACATATGCCATTTTTTATAAAATAATATGAAAAAAGGAAAAAGATTCAGAAGGTAGGAAATTTTTATGTCACGAATTTTGCGGTATTTAGCGTGTTTGTTTATGTTGATTTTTGCGGGTAATGCATTGGCCGGCGCGTATTATTGCCCCAGTATGAAAAAATATACCAGTTGTGAACAGGGGTATTACGTTGATGATTGCGGAAGTTACCGTGACGGGCGGTTGCTATCAACCACTCGTTTAACTGTTGGAAACAAATGTGAGCCATGTCCGACCGGTTATTCGTGCCAGGGTGGACGATATTGCCCCAAAAGGGCCGGTGTGACGATTAAGTATAATTTAAATGGCGGGTCGGGCACCGCCCCGGCGGATAAAACATGCAATCAGGGCGTGGCATGTACTCTGGATAAAGGAACGTCAACAACTTATTATCGTGCGGGTTATGTTTTAATTGGTTGGTCAACCGATCCGGATGCTACCACCGGGTCATGGTCAATGTTTATCAGTTCAATTGGAACGGTAAATTTGTATGCAGTGTGGCGACCGTGTGCGGCCGGAACGTATAAGGGTGGTTCGGGGGTTACGCCGATTAGTGCCTGTTCGGAATGTCCGGCATTGACTGACGGGCTTGAATATTACGCGCCGATACCGGCAACCGCCATTACAGAGTGTTTCCAAGCGACTTCTGATGCCAGCACGGTTGATTCAGATTGTGCATCTGTTACATATCAGAATTCGCCAGCAGTTATACAAACTGCAAATGCAGATGGTACATGGGGACGTATTTCTATATCGGCTTTTGTTGGAGCTGTACCGGGCTCGTATGTTAACTATATAGATACAGATAATACAGATGCTTCGCAAATTTGTATTCCGTGTACTGGTGCAACATACAGCGAGGGTGGCCAAGTGGCTGAATGTACCCAATGTCCGGCGGGTTATCGCGATGGGCCGGCCGCCACCAGTGAACAGGGATGCATTATGAATGTTGATGCCGGGTATCATGTCGCCACCGCAAATGCCAGCACCGCGACCAAGTGTGTAGCCGGCACGTACAAGGAGGGCCCATATGATGTTAATTATGGATCAACGTCCACATGCGACAGTTGCCCCGCACTGACGGATGGATTTGAATTCCCCCAGGAATTTGCCGGGGCAACATCATGGAGTGGATGTATACAGGTTTCGTATGATGCGCATGCGGTAAACGAGTATTGTGCGCCGAACAGCGTTGAGCAATCTTTTTTGATACAAGCAGCGGCCAGTCCAACAACGTGGGGTGTCGGTGGTATGACCCAGGGCGCGGCCGTGGACGGCGCGTATTTGGATACTTCCGTTGCATCTGATCCGGTTGCGGATTGGTCAAAAGTATGTCAATTATGCCCGGCGGGCTATCGCGATGGCAGTGGTGCAAATAATATTAATGGATGTGTGATGAATGTTGACGGTGGGTATCATGTGGGTACCGCAAATGCCAGCACTGCGACCCAGTGCAGTGCCGATACGTATATGGGGGCGCATGATGTTAATTATGGATCAACATCCACATGTGATACGTGTCCATCGGGGTATCCGAACTCTGTTGCCGGTTCCGATGCCATAACTGATTGTTACAGTGATACTAAACAACGCCCATGGACCGGCAGCCAGGTAAACGGTTCGGTGCCATCGGGATGTTACCGTGTGACGGCATGGAATTCTTGTTCGATCGGAACATGTTCGTATACGGCATATTCGAACGAGGATGGTACCGCCGATGGTGCCCACAAATCTGGGTGCACATCAAATGATGACAATTGCACCAAAACGCCCAGTCAGGTTACCGCGCGTGCCGGACATTATGTCAGTGGCGCAACGTGCCCCGAGTGCAAGGCCGGTCAGTTTCAGAATATCGATGACAACAGTGTTAACGGTTGTTATCTGTGTACTGGCAATACATATGCCGAGGGCACGGGAAATACAGACTGTACATTGTGTGACGACGGGTATGCAATTACTGCGGGCAGCGCATCCGTGTATCATGATGAACGTTCGGATTGTCGCATAACTTGCAAACCGGGTACCGGGGTGTTCACACCATATGAACAATGCACGACAAAGGCGGGCACATGGTATATTGATAAAACGCATACTGTGAATGCGGGCGATACCAGTGATGATTATATGAATTATTGTATCGCAGGGTATTCAACACCACGTACAACGTCGCCCAGCGATCATGATGCGGTTGGTGATTGCACTATTTCGTGCGATGCCGGCACACGAATTGCCAAGGTAAATGCGACAAGTTGCACGACACCGTCGGGTAATTGGTATATTGGCGCACATTCGGTATCCCAGGGTGATATCAGTCCGGTGAATAACTGTTTAACAAATTACACAATTACCGGGACATCGCCATCAAATCATGATAATGTCAATGACTGCAAGATTTCGTGCGATGGTGGTGAATATTTGGCCACGAAAAATGCGACATCGTGTTCCGATGTTACGCCGGGGTATTGGGCGGCAGCGTCCACCGTGTCCCAGGGCAGCACCGGTGTTCGCAACCCATGTGCGTCTGGGCTGACCACAATCGGATTTGGTGCCGGTGCGGACGAAGACGGGGATTGCGGGCGCGTGTTGCATATTGGCGACGATACATTATATCTGCGCAGTGATAAAAAGACCACCCATGCATTGCATGTCGGAATTAATGGCACGACATTTTATGGTAACATGGGAACGGATTTGTCGCGTGGGTCGTTGCGGATTAAGTTGGGCTCAACAACGTATTCCGTGTATGATGACAGTATGGAATAAAAAAACGGGGCGGATGCCCCGTTTTAGTTACTGGTTACTCGTAACTGGTTACTCGTGATTTCCCCCCCCCCCGTCGTGCAAAGCACGACACCCCCCCCGCCCAGGTTCCACCCACGCAAACTTTGTTTGCGCGGGGCCCGGGGGCGGTGGGCATTAGTGTGTTTTCCGTTGTGATAAACCACCCCGCCAGCCTGTCACCCTGTGGCTTGACCACGGGGGCCGGGTCATTAAAAACTTATTTGCGTCAGCAAATATCAAATTGAATAAAAATAAGTGTCGCTTTCGCGACGAGTTTATAAGACCTGAATCCCTGGGGCAAGCCCCAGGATGACAAATAATAAGCCCCCCCCCGCGCAATAACAATGGGTGCGCAGCACGTCAAAATGACATTTTTATTGTTTGGTCTATTCCCCCTGGTGGCGGGCGGCGGTTAGTGCCGTGCGCAGGGACTGTTCCGCAATCTGGCGGATTTTTTGCGCAAATGTACGCAGATTTAACGTGTCGGCAACCGAGTCCGCAAAAATTTGGGAAATATATTCAATTTGCGTCGGCGCAACAATAAAAACTTCACTGGTTATATTTGCCGGATTCAGTCGGCGTATGTTCGTTTCGCGCATATTTACCCCCCTGATGTCGATAATTTTTTCAATTTCGTACTTGTTTGTTTACTTTATTGCATTATATCATAAAGTATCTTGACCGCAAGGTGCAAAATTGCTATACCATCAAGGGAAAAAGACAAGGAATTTGGTATGTTGAAAAATGTTATTGGAAAATTGTTGGGCTCGGCCAACGACAGAATTGTTAAATCTTATGACAAGGTTGTTTCACTGATTAATGATTTGGAACCAAAATATCATGCAATGTCTGATGCGGAATTGCGCGACCAGACTGATGTTTTGCGCAAACGTTTACAGGACGGCGAAAAAGAAAAAAATATTTTGCCTGATGCGTTCGCCCTGGTGCGCGAGGCGGCAAAACGGTCCATTGGGCTGCGGCACTTTAATGTGCAATTAATTGGTGGTATGGTTTTAAATAATGGTCAAATTGCGGAAATGAAAACCGGTGAAGGGAAAACATTGGTCGCAACATTGGCGTTGTATCTAAAGGCCCTGCACGGCAAAGGTGCACATTTGATTACTGTGAATGATTATTTGGCATCGCGTGACGCGGAATGGATGGGTCAGGTTTATCGATTTTTGGGAATGACCGTCGGCGTTATTCAGCATGATATGACTGATGATGAACGCCGCAATGCGTATGCGTGCGATATTACGTATGTGACTAATTCGGAATTGGGATTTGATTATTTGCGCGATAATATGAAGTTTTCCAAGGCTCAACAGGTGTTGCGTCCGTTATATTTTGCAATCGTTGACGAAGTGGACAGTATTTTGATTGACGAGGCCCGTACCCCGTTGATTATTTCAGGCCCGTCCGAAGATACCAGCGAATTATATGAAAAAGTTGATGCGGTTGTTGCGCAATTGGGGGCCGATGATTATAAGAAAGACGAAAAAGACAGACATGTTACATTGACCGAAAGCGGCGTTGATACTGCGACACGTTTGTTAAAAGATGCCGGTTTGTTGGTGGGTGATAATTTGTATGCGTCTGAAAATGCGGCGTTGGTTATGCATATACAACAGTCGCTGTTGGCGCATCATTTGTATCAGAAAAATGTTAACTATGTCGTGCGCAATGGCGAGGTTTTAATTGTCGATGAATTTACCGGACGTGTTATGACCGGGCGGCGTTTCGGCAAAGGGTTGCACCAGGCAATCGAAGCCAAGGAACATGTCAAGGTTCAACCGGAAAATCAGACTGTGTCCAGTATTTCATATCAGAATTTGTTCCGTTTGTATCCAACGCTGTCGGGTATGACGGGAACTGCCATGACCGAGGCCGCAGAATTCGAAGAAATATATAAATTGCGTGTGGTGTCAATCCCGACTAATCGTCCGGTGGCACGTATTGATCATCATGATGAAATATATCGCAACAAAGATGAAAAATACGATGCGATTATTAAACAAATCGAAGATTGTATGTCGCGCAAGCAGCCTGTGTTGGTGGGAACTGTATCGATTGAAAAATCCGAAGAATTGGCCGCTATTGTGCGCAAACGTTTGGGGATTAGCCCGGCCGTGTTAAATGCAAAACACCATGAATCCGAGGCGAAAATTGTTGCCCAGGCGGGCGCACCTGGTGCGGTTACAATTGCAACCAATATGGCGGGGCGCGGAACTGATATTAAACTGGGTGGAAATGCCGAGGAATTAATCGCGGAACTGTCGCCCGAAGATCCGGATTTTGATGCCAAAAAGAAAGAAATTTATGATCGCATAGAGGCTAATAAAAAGCAGGTTTTGGATGCGGGTGGTTTGTATGTTATTGGTACAGAACGTCATGAATCGCGCCGTATTGATAACCAATTGCGTGGGCGTTCCGGCCGCCAGGGCGACCCGGGTGATTCAAAATTCTTTTTGGCATTGGATGATGATTTGATGCGCATATTTGGCGCGGCGCGGTTACAGGGAATGTTAACCACGTTGGGTTTGAAACCGGGCGAAGCTATTACGCACCCGTGGATTACCAAGGCATTGGAAAAAGCACAAAAACGCGTGGAAACACGATATTTTGAATCGCGCAAAGAATTATTGAAATATGATGATGTTATGAACGAACAACGTGGTGTGGTGTACAAACAGCGTGACGATTTGATGGTCAGCGAAGATTTGTCGCCATTGGCGCGCGAAATGATTGGCGATGTCATCGAAATGATTTGCGAAAATAATATACCTGAAAAATCGCATCCGGCCGATTGGAATGTGCGCGGAATTCATGATGCGATGTTGCGTGCGTTCGCATTGGATATAACAGATATTGAAAAATGGAAAACTGATGAAACGATTTCTGAGCGTCGTGCGTACGAGGTTTTGTATAATTTGGCCATGCGTCGTTACGGGCACCAGGCCGAAAAATATGGGCCTGAATTGATGCAGATGGCATCGCGTCAAATGATGCTGGGGGCGTTGGATTCCGTGTGGAAACGCCATTTGCAACAAATGGATTATTTGCAGACCGCGATTGGTTTGCGCGGATATGCCCAGAAAAATCCGTTATACGAATATAAACGCGAGGCATTGGAGTTATTTAAAAATACGATAAATAATTTTAAAATAATGTCGGTGTCGTATATTTGCCGGATGGAATTAACGCGTGACGATGTTGCCGCGACGGAACGTGAACGTGCACAACATGATGCCGCATTAAATGCCGCCGGCGAGGCACGCAGAAATGCGCCCTGTCCGTGTGGTTCGGGATTAAAGTACAAACATTGTTGTGGAAAATTGAAATAAAAAATGGGGCGAATGCCCCGTTTTTAATTATTTTGTTTCGCCGATATAAATTCCCATATTGGTTGCGATTTCTAATAATGGATCATCGGGTGAAACATATGCGTCCGATGTTTTTAAATCAGGAATATTCGGGTCGGTATTGATGTCACCAGTGTTAAAGAAATCAGCCAGGCTGACCGTTTCGCATACGCAATTATTAATGGCGGTCATAACATATGTTTCGTTGTTTTCAATTGCACGCAATGCGCAATCTGCCATGCGGGCCGCCAATATACGGTCGGCGGCAGTTGTGTCGCCAACACGCTGGGTGTGTTCGGGGTATGCCGTGCGATTTTCAATACCGGCGGCCGTTAATTTTCGTGAAATCATATCAGCCGGACGGCCGGAATGACCGCGTAATGATATTCCTTCGGATACCAGGATTATTCCATAGTCACGCGGTGAATTTTTAATGTGTTCAATTAATGAATTTACATCAAATTTTATTTCTGGGATTAAAATTGCCGTTGCGCCGATGGCGATACCGGCATTTAACGCCAATTGGCCACAATCGCGTCCCATTGTTTGGGTAACAAACCATCTGTGATGGCTGCGTGCGGTCAGCATTAATTGATCACAAAAAGATGTTAATTGTTGGACTGCGGTGTTAAATCCAATCGTTTTGTCGGTCAATGGTATATCCATGTCAATTGTTTTCGGAATGCATATCAATTGCAATCCGGAATATATTTCACGGTTACACCATGCCAAAGATAAACTGCCGTTGCCGCCGATTAATACCACAGCGTCCAGTTTTAATTCCAATAACGATTTACGCAATTGTTTATGAAAATGCGATAAACGCCCGGTTTCGGCCGCCGTTTCAAAATTTAATGCGCCGGCGCGGCCATTGTGCAAAAAACTGCCCGCCAGACGTGCGCATTCGATTGGTAATGTTTCGTTATTAAATTCAATTACACGTGGTGGCGTTTCGCATAATCCGTCCGTGCCATCCAAAATACCAATAACACGCCATCCGCGTAATGTGGCCCCGCGATATAATCGTTGGATTACGGTATTCAGACCGGAACAATCACCCCCCGTGGTAAGGATTCCAATGCGTTTCATTTCTTTCCCTTTGTAAGATATTTCCACCATATTATAGCACAAATAAGTTGACAAAGAAATTATATTTGTAATAATTTGTCCAGATATTAATTTGTTTAAATTTTAGGAGAATATGCATCATGGCCGGCAATAATATAGGAAAAACAAAGCGTTCAACAGATGATTTAATTAATAACGCAATTGCGCAACAAAACGATTGGATGGAAAATCGCAGAAATTTTGCACGACGTTTTTTGAAAACGCTGAATATTTTTGCCCGACCGTCCCAGAAAAATGATGATGCCAATGCGGAAAATGCCGATGTTATAGTACAGCCCCAGCGTCGCAGTGGGTTGTGTGCATATTGGTTCCCTGTTTTATGTGCAATAGTTGTGGTTTTGATTGCGGTGTGGGTTGCGTTTTTCCATCGGCCTGTGGAAACAGTCGTAATTGTGCCACCTGTGGCGGCGGCGGAAAATTCGCATATTGTTGCAGAAACTGTCCAACAAATTACCGTGCCGACATTTGATATTGTTCGTATTGAACCGACAGGCAAGATTGTTGTTGCCGGACGGTGGCGCGCAAATACCAATGTATCAATTGTAATCAATGGCGAAATTGTCGCAACAGAACGCACAAATAAAAATGGCGAGTTTGTTTATTCCCCTGCCCATGCATTGGATGTTGGAAATTATACAATTTCATTGATTGGCGTTTCCGAAAACATCAAATCTGACGAAAATGTTTTTGTATATATTTCGCCACGCGGATATAAAAATTCTGTTTCGTTGTTGATGACACATGACGGCAGTACATTATTACAGGCCCCAACAATGTTGGTTGATGGTGATTTGTCTGTAACAAAAATTGATTATTTAGATACCGGACGTATTGTTATAACCGGTGATGCATTGCCGCGTTTGCGTGTATCATTATCATTAAATGATAAATATTTGGGCTTTGCACGGGTGTCTGATCATAAACATTTCGGATTGGGCGCGGATGTTGGTAAATTACAAGTTGGGCAAAAATATAAATTAACTGTTCGGTTGCATGATGGCGATGGGCGGACTATTTCCGAAGTAAACCGTAATTTTACTATGCCGGAAATGACGGGCGATGATGATACGTATTATACCGTGCGTCGTGGCGATTGTTTGTGGATTATTGCACGTAATTTTCTGCGTCGCGGGGTGTTGTTCAGCATTATCGCCGACCGTAATAATATTGAAAATCCAAATTTAATTTTCCCGGAACAAACGTTGCAAATACCAACAAACAGCGCGGAACAAATTGAATGAACGAAAAACGAAAAAACAAATTAAAATATATTTCAACCGGTACGAATGTAAATCAACATGATTTACAATGGGAAGAATTGTTGGGAATTACAGAATTATTAATGCGTGAAGCAAAACAGTATCGAATGTATGATTTATTGACCAGATTGGAATTTTTGCGCAGAAGTATAAATAGTAACAAAGCAAATAAAAAATTAGTTCGCGTAACGCAGACAAAGATAGAAAAAATGCAAAATGAATTAGCAAATGAATTGCAGAAACGTGGCGAAAAAACACGTTAAATTTACTGCAAACGAGTGGTACTATGAAAAACATATTTGGTTATTTTGTTGGGTTTTTGTTGTTTTTAGGGTTGTTCCCAGCGTTGATGTATGCTGTTGCGGTTAATTTTGTTGTGCCTGTGGATTCGTTAATCGTCAGTATTGTGGGAATGATTTTTGTTTTAATTGGTGCGGTATTCATGGTTTGGTCGAATATAGATATGGTAAAAATTGGCCGCGGATGTCCGACAGACGGGTTTAATATTGCGTTGGGCGAACGCACAAAAAAACTTATTGTTCAGGGACCGTATAAATATACACGTAACCCAATGTTATTTGGTACGTTTGTTTTTTATGTTGGGTTGGCGTTGTTGTTTAATTCATATTCTGCGTTGATTGTGCCAATTGTATTTGTTTCGTATATGGTGTGGCATGTAAAAAAATTTGAAGAACCCAGATTATATAACGATTTCAAAGACGAATATGTTGAATATAAAAAAAGAACACCATTATTGTTTCCAAAATCCAAAAAATAAAACCAACGCGAGGTCGGTTTTATTTTTTTGTGCGGGCGAAGGTGGCCGTATTTTTGCGTTTTTTTGTTCTTTTTAAGCCTCTCTTTTACCCAATTTTTAATCTGTTTGTCTTGATGCTTTGCTTGGCAGAAAATAACATGTTTGTTATAAATTGTGAACGTTTTTTGGAGACTATGAAATATTTGAACCGGGGTTATTGGTTGGTTAGAAGATGCACAACAATTACTATCGGAAGGTGTTATTGCAGGATATAGAAACCCTATAGCACATGTTGTTAGAAAAGAACTGCAACAAACCGGCGTTATAACGGAACAACATTGCTTAGATGCTCTTAGCCTTATCTCTTCATTGTTTAGCAGGTTAGATAATGCCGTGGTAAAAGAGCCGGAATAGATTTTGATATCTTTTCTTGGACTGGATGTGCTGTTTATGGTATTAAATATTGATAATTTATTGATATAAACGTAAGTATTAGATACTTAAATTTTACCATCCCATACGTTTTATAAACCTACGCAGGGTTATGTTTTGAACGTTCATTATCTTTGATATTTGATTCTTTGATACCCCGGAATCTAATAATTTTTTTATTCTTGTTGTATTCTTTGTTAATTTTAATCGTTTTGATTGTGCTGCGAATGGTCGCCCCAGTTTTTTACCCTGGGCACGAATGCTTTCCAGGGATGCTTTTGTTCGTTGGCTGATTAAATTACGTTCTATTTCCGCGGACAGTCCGAATGCAAATGCCATGACTTTGGATTGTATGTCGTTTCCCAAACGATAATTTTCTTTTATTGTCCAAACCTGGCAATTTTTATTCAAGCAAATTTCCAAAATTTTCATAACTTCCAATAACGAACGACCCAGACGTGATATTTCACATGCAATTAAAATATCGCCATCATTCAAGTTTTCTAATAAGTTCCCCAATTTTCGTTTGTATAATGGTTTACGCGAAGATATTGTTTCGGCAATCCAATTATCAATATGGATTTTTGACGATTTTGCAAATTGTTGCAGTTCGTATTTTTGATGTTCCAGTGCCTGTTTGTTGGAACTGACACGTATATAGCCAATAGTGGACATGATATTTCCCCCATGTTTTATTATTTAATTTGTGGTTGATTTAACAGAATGATTATTAATTATTTATAAAAATTCGACTGTTTTAATTTTTAATACTGGACTTTTGGCTTGGCGGCGTATAAAATCACAAACATTGCGGGCGTGGTATAATGGCAGCACGTCAGCTTCCCAAGCTGAAGACGAGGGTTCGATTCCCTTCGCCCGCACCAAAAAATAAAACCGACACAGGGTCGGTTTTATTTTTTGCTTCCCTTTGCCCGCATCAGAAAATAAAACAATAATGATAAAAACTTCCTGCCGATGAAGGCAGGAAGTAAACAACTTTTGATTATTAATGTAAGTTCAGTTTTAGAACAATTTAAATTTATAATTTGTTCCGGCTCTGAAGCTTACGTTAGAGTCTGATAATGCGGCCGCAGCATTTATTGACCAGTTGTCGGTCAATCCCATCGCTGCACCCAATGCAACCGCTGATTGAGAATTATAATAACCATAACCCCCACCAACAGATACTTCGCCCTTGGATACGCCGGACACAGCAACCGAAGACATAGCCGCAGCACTTGCTATACCAGCGGATAATTCTTTTTCCAAAGTATTAACACGATTGTCTGTATATTCATTTGCTGCCCTTAATGTCAGTTCGTTTTGTGCATCTGTGTATGCCTTTGCGGCACCCAATGTCAGTTCATCGCCAGCAATACGGTCTGTCGTTTCTTGTGCGATTGCTGCTGTATTGGTTGCAATTTTGCCGTCCAATTCCTCTTCTGCCGCGGTTGCGCGATCTTTTTCGGTAACAATTGCATCTGAATTAGCTGTAATTCTGTCGCTTAATGCGTTTTCAATAGCGGTTGCTCTATCTGTTTCAGCTGTTATAGCATCTGAATTTGCAGATATTGCGTTTGAATTAGCTGTGATTTTGTCATCCAATGCTTCTTCTGCCACAGTTGCCCGATCTGTTTCATTGGCAATTGCATCTGTGTTGGCCGCAATTTTGTCGTCCAATGCTTCCTCTGCGGCTGTGGCACGATCTGTTTCTGTTGCTATTGCATCAGATATTGCGCCACCTTCGGCCAAAGATTCATTTATTGCAGAATTTGCACCGTTTTCAATTGTTTCCAAAATAGGTGCATCATATGTATCTTTGGCGGCATTATATAACGCTTCTTCGGCGACCTGTTGTTTTGCCGCGGTTTGTTGATTGGCCTGTGCATTTGCCAGTAATTCCGCAGCTGTACCAACTGTTGCATATTTATTATCCAAATCTTGGACTGTGTTGCTGTCAGTTTCAAATACCGCGTTTGCCGCGTCAAAATTTGTTTGTTCTGTTGCCCATTTATCAGCAGTTTCCGTTATATTTGCATCAAATATAGCTTTGTCAGCGTCATAGGCACCTTTTAAATTTGCAAACAATGTTTCCAGTTCAGAATCTGGATCGGGTTCTTGGATTGCACCGTCCATATTCAATAATTGTGAACCATCTGGTGACAATTTATATTGTGTGCCCGTGCTTAAAGTGGCTGTATACATACCGCCGTCCAGGTTGGTTACATCTTCGCCACCAATGTTGGCCGTTCCGTTTGTTGTTGTAATTGTCGCGCCGCCTGCATATTCAGACAGGGTTTGTTCTGTGACCATATTTTGTGCGGTTTCACCCAACGCAACGGTTTCGCCGTTACCATTTACGTATGAATAGTTATTTCTGTCCATAACAGCCCCGGCAACTATTTCCTGGGTTGTTGTTACATCACCCGCAGCGACACTGGTTCCTGTAAAGTCACTTTGTTCCGGAATTCCATTAGAAAAATCTGCGGTGCCGCCATCTTTGTCCGTGTATGTAAACTTGGTCATATCTGGATCTGTTCCATATGCGACATCAGAAACAGTGGAGCCGTCAGATGCTTCATAAGAATATGTTGTGTCCGCCAAAGGATCTGACACGCTGGCAATGGTGGAACCGTCTTCTTTTGTATAATTTCCTGCAAAAGTAACATCCGTTGCAGCCTGGGCCGCGCAGGAAATACTTATTGCAAACAGAGATGTTAAAAAACATGTTTTTTTCATAACTTTTCCTTTTTTTTGTACAAAATGCATTTGTATATAAAATGCATCAAAATGAATATTGCATAAACCAACGATTGTGTTCATGTCGGTACAAAGCAAAAAGTATTTAAAGTAAAAAATTCATAAACCGCTTAGAAATCCAAGGAAAAATTAAAGGAATACTGATTGAAAAATAAAAATTTTAACAGTGAAAAAAGTAGTTGATTTAATCGTTCTATTAAATTGACCAGATAAGAATAATAAAAAAAACGACGTAATGTCGTTTTTTTTATTATTTGCGTGTGTTTTCCAATGCGCGTCGGGTTTCGTGCAAATATGCATATCCATATTTTTGATCGGGTTCCAAATGCATTCCTTCGGCCCATTCATTCCATGCGGAAACGAATACGAATTTGCCCCGTTCGCCATAATCGCGTGTCCATTCAATAATATCGCGCAGCCATTTATAATATAATTCCGGGGTCATTGGTAAATGCCATGCGCCACGATAAATTTTGCGTGCAGTATTATCAAAATTTGTCATGCATCCCCGATATAATGGATAATCTGTTTTGTACATATACTTACGGTTTTCAATCCATTTTTCGATGTCATATTTAACCAAAATTGCCGATTTATTTAAAACGCGTGTGTCCGGATGTCTGGGTGGTATTGGGGCCCCCATAACCATATTAAATTCGGCCGCGGCATCGGCAGCATAGTCAAATGGATTCCATGTTAGGTTATTATCACTGAACATCATTATAAATGGTTCGGGAATACCGCGTTTTGTGCATAAAAATTTTAATTGTTTAACAAATTCGGGTAACATATTTCGTTTGTATTTATAGATCATCAAAACGGGTCGCCCATCTATTTTGATATATCGTGAATCAGACCAGTATGGCAATATGTCGTCCAAGAACCGTTCGGCTTCGTCGGGATGTGTTTCTGCATCATATTTTGTTGTGCCATGATCGGCGGCTTCGCCCCATGTGTTTGTCCAATCTTCGTTTGCCCAAAACAGACAAAATGGCATATCCAATGATTTGTCGTTTAACATATTTTTAATTGGTTTGTCCATCAGTTTTGTGCCATGAAACCAATAGTAATAATAGCAAAATCCATAAATTCCATATTGTTTGGCCAATTCAACCTGGCGATGCATAATTTTTGTGTCGTTCAGATTATAAAACCCAACGTCAATTGGTAAATGCGGCTGATAATGACCAATGAATTGCGGTGTCGCGCGGGTTACGTTTGTCCATTCTGTGAAACCGCGACCATGCCACTGGTCATTTTGTGGGAATTGATAAAATTGTGGTAAGTAATATGCGATGATTTTTGGATCGTCGGCATGTGGTTTGTAATTCCGATTAGATAGTGGTACAAACGTATCACGCCACGATAGTTGTTGGTTCATCATATATTTTGCCATTTTTACCATAAGACGCGGATAAATTAATTGATTAACCAACTTTTTGGCCCATGATAATGCCGCCGTGCGCGGAATAATCAATACAGGTATTTTTAATATGTATACAACGCGGAAATATTTTCTGCGTCTGGAAACGTGGTATATAAAATTACCCAATTTTCTGGAGGTGTTATATTTTCGCATAATCGGATATTTTGCCCACATCAGGCTGATTAGTTCAGCGTGATAACCACGAGTTTGTTCATCGCGTGATTCGTTTTCGGGTTTTACATTATAGAAAAATAATACATCGGGGATTTTTATAATTTTTTGTTTGTCCTGGATAAAATTCATCCAAAAATCGTAATCTTCGATTCCATTGGCAAAACGTTTATCATACCCGCCATATTTTTCCCAAAAAGATTTCTTGTATAAACCGCATGTTGAATAAATCCGATTGCGGGAACACATGTTTTTTGCCGTTGGCCGTCCCAGGTCTGAAATTCCCATTGCGCGCCCGAACAAACATACACTTGGGATAACCACTGCGCATTTTTTATGTGTAATTGTACGATACAGTTTTTCCAAACAGTGTTTGTCAATTTTATCATCGCTGTCCAGGCACAGTATATATTCGCCGCGTGCGCGGCTGATTCCATTGTTTCGTGCCGATATTACACCGGAATTTTTTTGGGTCATTATTTTTATGCGGCTGTCACGCGCGGCATATGTTTTTAAAATGTCGGCCGAGTTATCGGTGCTGCCATCGTTAACACAGATTATTTCGATTTGGGAAAAAGTTTGGTTAATAACACTGTTCAGGCAGTCGGCCAAATATTTCCCCGTGTTGTACACAGGAATAATTATAGAAATAATCGGTTCGGGTTGTGACATTTTTCAACCTTTGGTAGTTGTTGCGCGGGATTTTATAGCACTTATATAAAAAAGTCTAGTAAAAAAAGATTAATGCTTTTGTGATTGATTTTTTTATCAGATAGTCCTAGGATTCATTATTGCTATACTAACCAAAAAAGGGGGATTAATTATGGCAAGTGAAAATATGAATCCGTTAATCGGTGCCCAGCAGCGTGTTAAGGTTGCGTGTGAAAAATTGGGTATGCCGGCGGATGTTTATGAAATTTTGAAATACCCACAACGTATCATAGAGGTTTCGATTCCAGTTAAAATGGATGACGGATCAATTCGTACATTTACGGGCTTTCGTGCCCAGCATAATACGGCCATTGGCCCATCCAAGGGCGGTGTGCGTTTTCATCCGAATGTAACACGTGACGAGGTTGCCGCCCTGTCCATTTGGATGACGTTCAAATGTTCTGTGACCGGTATTCCGTATGGCGGCGGCAAAGGCGGAATTATTGTCGACCCAAAGGAATTGTCCACTGGTGAACTGGAACGTTTATGTCGTGGTTATGTTGATGCGATTTATCCGATTTTGGGTGAAAAGCGTGATGTGCCCGCCCCTGACGTTAATACCAATGGTCAAATTATGGCATGGATGATTGATGAATATATCAAATTATCTGGGGAATCTTCGTTCGGCACATTTACCGGCAAGCCGGTGGAATTGGCGGGGTCCAAGGGCCGTAATGCCGCGACCGGATTGGGAATTTCCATTATCATCGCCAAGGCATTGGAAAAACAAGGCAAAGAAATGCGTGGCGCGCGCATCGCCATCCAGGGATTTGGCAACGTGGGCAGTTTTACTGCAAAATGCAGCCATGACATGGGCGCAAAAATCGTGTCGATTGCGGAATGGAATACAACACTGTATAACGAAAACGGTATCGACATTGATGCATTGATGCAGTTCAAGGCTGAAAACAAAGGCAGCATCAAGGGATTCCCGGGCGCATCCGAAATTGATATTGAAAAATTCTGGGGATTGGATGTTGATGTATTGTCGCCGTGCGCAATGGAAAACACTATTAACAAAGATACTGCGCCGTTAATCAAAACTAAATTGGTTGTCGAGGGTGCAAATGGCCCAACAACGCTGGAAGGCGAAGAAATATTGTTGAAAAACGGTGTGACCGTTGTTCCGGATATTTTGGCCAATGCCGGTGGTGTGACGGTTTCGTATTTTGAATGGGTTCAAAATCGCTATGGTTATTATTGGGGCGAAAAAGAAGTCGAACAAAAAGAAGAAATCGCCATGAAGGATGCATTTGACGCGATTTATGCAATCAAAGAAGAATATAACGTGTCCATGCGCGAGGCCGCATATATGCATTCGATTAAACGCGTGGCGGGCGCAATGAAACTGCGTGGTTGGTATTAAACCGGCGTTAATGTAAAACAAAAAATCCCACAATTGTGGGATTTTTTTTATTTTTAATGATATTTTTATTCCGCAGAAGAGCATAATTCAACGGCATAAAATTCGTTGTTTGTGATATCATCAGCCGTACCACAGAACAGACGGAAATTACATGTGTTTTCAGGCGTATTCATTGCCGCCATTGTATTTGCCGGGATAATATTCAACAAACAGTTACCTTCGGTAAGGTAATTTTGTGGATCTTCCACGGACAGGAATTTAACAGTTTTGGCCTTGGACGCGATTTCTGTTAATGCATCGCTTTCTGGTAATGCGACAATATAATCACCGCCAACACCCAATGCCAATATGCTTAAATTTGTAACTTTGGTGATTTCGGATTCAACGGTTGTATAGTCGGCCGGCGTTGGTTTGTTTTCGCCACATGCCACCAATGCAACAGCGGTCAACGCCAATAATGATAATTTTTTCATGGTGCTTTCTCCTTTTGGGTTAATGGTTTTACATTGTCCAGTATAACATAAAAAATTATATTTCACGTAAAAAATCATAAAATATTTGACTTTTTTGATTTTGTAATGCATACTGTGCAACGCAAATCCCACAGATTGCCATTGTTGTTACCCCAGTACGCGGTGTGCGTATGGTACATCATCCGACGAGTGTTCGTCCTTGGTGTGTGGTTTTCTGTATGGGTTAAAAAGTTAAAAAATAAACAAGGAGCAAAATTATGGCAACAGTTATCAGATTGGCGCGTTTTGGTGCAAAAAAACGCCCATATTATCATGTGGTGGTAACAGATTCACGCAATGCGCGTAATTCCGGTAATATTTTGGCAACGGTCGGTAAATATGACCCAATGTTGCCGCGCGATAATGAAAAACGCGTTGTATTAAAAGTTGATGAAATCAAAGATTGGATGGCCAAAGGTGCCAAACCGTCTGATCGTGTATATCGTTTCTTGGCCAAGGCCGGATTGGTTGCTGAACGTGTTGTGCCAAACCAGACGAAAAAGAATCTGCAATCTGAAAAAACTTTGCAGAAAATCAAAGACAAACAAGATAAATTGGCAAAAATAGCCGAAGAACAGGCCGCAGCCGAAGCCGCAGCAAAGGCAGCAGCCGAAGCACCGGCCGCCGAAGAATCAACAGAAGCCCCCGTGGCGGAAGAAGCTGCCCCGGTTGCCGAATAATTTTGCACAATGCCCGGGCGCGTCCCGGGCAAAAATTATATTCAGGTGATTAATATGTTAAGATGCCCACATAATCCCAATATAACATGCGGATATTTGTATCGTGAATCAGAATGGCACAGACAACTGAATTATAGTTTGAAATATCAACTGCATGCAAATATATGTAAAAAAGGTGAATGTCCGGCAAATCCTGATATCTGTGTGCGATTGGCAAAATCGTTAAGGCAAAGATAAAAAATATGTCCGATAATAAACAGATTTTGATTGGAAAGATTGTTGCCCCCCAGGGTGTGCGTGGCGAAGTGCGTGTTCAAACGTATACAGCGGCACCAACAGATTTAAAAACACTGTCTGTACACAGTGCCAAATTATCAGATGGAGCGTTTCATTTTGTGCGCGCGGTACCTGCATCCAGCGTTATAATTGCGCGTATTGATGGGGTAAATAATCGTAATGATGCGGAATTACTGCGTGGCGTGGAATTGTTTATAAATCGTGATGATTTGCCGGCCCTGCCCGATGGTGAATATTATCATGCCGATTTAATTGGTATGCGCGTTGTGCGTGATGGTGCACAAATAGGCATCGTTGACGATATTCAAAATTATGGTGGTGGCGATATATTGGAATTGAATAACGGTGAAATGGTGTCGTTTGTTGGGGCGACTGTGGATACAGAAAACAAAACAATTTATATCTAGATATGGATTGTTTACACGTGTCATGTGACAAAAAAGTTTATAAAAAGAGGCTATAGATAAATGAAAAAAGAAGTAAAACCAATGCCAAAAACTTTTGTGTGCGAGCACGAAAATTTTGATAATATTTATTTCCCAAAACCACCGGTGGTGCGTAAAAACACCCCCAGATACAGCAGCTGTGTGCATGCGTGTCGGCAATTTATGGATTATAGTTCCGACAGATGGGGACGTAAAATTATTCCGGCGAATGCAACATGTCCACATGTTAAAACTGATAATGGAAATGCAGAAGCATGTCGTGGGGCATTTATGTGTTTTAATGGTAAAATTATTGGACCATTAAATGATTTATTAAATCAAATTCCGTCATTAAAAAAACGCGTTTTGGTGGAATATATAAAAATGGCGGAACGTTAGTTTTTTATACATAACAGGGGAATATAATATGTTTAAATCACAACAAAAACAAAAAGCAGAAGTAAAACAGGAAAGTATGACAGCGTGCTTTCATGTGCGCCCGGCCGGAATAAGTTTAAATGCGTCGTGCGATTTAGATTGTCGGTCGTTTAATGAATTTGCCGCACAATGTCCAATATGTGATCATGTAACAAATGATAATAACCCGATTAAACAATGGTCTTGTGGCGATGGAAAACGTATATTGGAATTTGATGTTGATATTGAACGCCGTGGAAGGGATTGGCAAAAATATTCATCTGATTTCACAGACAAAATGAAACATGTTTGCATGTCTTGTAAACATAACAGAATGCGATAAATCAAAGGATTGATATGGAAAACAATAGTATACAAATGGTATTCAGATTTGATGAAATTGGTCGAAAAAGCATTTTTGCAAAATGTGCCGATGCCAATGGATTGTGCCCTGTGTTCAAATTTTTGAACGGGTGTGGTTTATATCATGAATTGCTGCACCAGGAACCAGACAGAATCAAGGTAATGTCGGTCAAGCCGTTTGAATCCGACGAAATGACAGATAATGCGATTCAATTGGCAAGTTATTTGTGCAAAAAGTGCAAAAATCGTATCAGATAGTCATGCATTTTGATATATTGACCATTTTTCCGGAAATGTTTCCCGGCACGTTGGGCGGCGGGGTTGTTGGACGCGCTTTGTCCAATGGAATATGGTCGTATAACGCAATAAATATTCGTGATTTTGCGCATGATAACTATGGCAGTGTTGATGATGAACAGTTCGGTGGTGGCGTGGGCCAGGTAATGCGTGCCGATGTTTTGGGAAATGCAATAGATTCAATCAAAAATCGCGGAAAAATAATATATTTTTCGCCGCGAGGGCCGCGATTAACACAAAAATTGGTACGCGAATTTGCCGGGGATAAGGATGCAAATTATACCCTGCTCTGTGGTCGATACGAAGGAATTGATCAACGAATCATCGATGAATATGATATAATGGAATTATCCATTGGCGATTATATATTGTCGGGTGGTGAAATTGCCGCGCAAGTTTTTATTGACAGTGTGGTTCGTGTGATGGATAATGTCCTGGGCGGTGGCGCAGATGCCACACTTAATGAAAGTTTTGAAATCGGGGGGCTGGAATGGCCGTTATACACCCGCCCGTCGGCATGGCGTGGACATAATGTCCCAGAAGTCCTGCTGTCCGGTCACCACGGCAATATAGAACGGTGGCGGAAACAACAATCGGACGAAATAACAAAACAACGTCGTCCGGATTTAATAAAGGAAAATGAAAAATGAGCATTATTAAAAAAATCGAACAGGCGCAAGTCGAAAAATTGCGCGGCGACAAAAAAATCCCTGCATTTAAATCGGGGGATACTGTCAAAGTGCATGTCAGAATCAAGGATGGTGATAAATTCCGTATTCAGGTGTTCGAAGGCGTTGTTATCGCGCGCGATGGCGGCAATGGCAACAATGCGTCGTTTACTGTGCGTCGTGAATCGTATGGGGTTGGTGTGGAACGTAAATTCCCATTATACAGCCCGGCAATTGCAAAAATTGAAAAGGTTCGCACCGGTAAGGTTCGTCGTGCTAAATTGTTCTTTTTACGCGGTCTGTCCGGTAAAAAGGCACGTATTGTCGAAGATTTGTCGGCGGTTTCTGGGGAAAAAGCAGAAAAAAACGCAGATAAATAATATCGCAATATATTATGATAAAAATCCCACAATCGTGGGATTTTTGTTTTTTTGATATTTAATGATTTGACTTTATTGTGGGTGGACTGTAACATGTTTAATATGAAAAATTTATTACTGGGTGGATTTTTTTTGACGATTTTTATGGTTGCGCCAATGTGCGCCAATGCGTATGTTGACCGGCAAACTGCAACCGTACGAATAATGAACAAGGCCGCTGGCAAGGTTCAAACAATTAATATGCCCGTGGGGCAAAATGTGCAATATGAAAAACTGAATATGATTGTGCGTTCGTGTAAACAGACCGACCCGTTTGATGCCGAAGATTTTTTTATGTTTATTGAAATAGACAAATCCGACGAAGGCAAAATCTTTAGCGGTTGGATGAGTGCGAATGAACCCGGGGATAACCCTTTGCAAAATGCTGATTATGATTTATGGTTGGTTAAATGCGAATAATTTTTATGGGGGGCAAGTATGAAATTTATAAAAAAATATTTAAAGTTTGTAATTGGAATTGCGGTATTGGTTTTTGTGGTGGTTATGTTTTTCTTTGCCGTGAAAAACAGTGATTTGGAAAATGGAAATTTAAAAAAATGGCGCAGTGCTGATTTAAATCGGCGGACCGCCGCCGCACAAATATTGGCGGCATCTGATGAAAATTTGGATTTGTTGGTACAATGTGTTGATAAAATTGCTACTTTGCCGGATTCTGGCGAAATGGCGGTGCGTGACGCGGTGGCGTTGTGCTATACCGGAATCCAGGTCAATCAAAATAATTAAAATGAAATGGTTGGTAGCGTTTTTATTGCTGGTTGGATGCAATGGCGCGGATTATTTTGATATCGGACATGAATATCTGGGGGCGCGTTATGTTGCGGATCCGTTGGGTGAAAATATGGCCCCAGATATGGATCCATTAATACGTGATGATGCGTTTGATTGTGTTACATTTGTTGAAACAGTATTGGCGCATGGCAACGTAAATAAATTGAATAAAATCAGATACAAAAACGGCAAAGTTGATTTTTTATGTCGAAATCATTTTATTGAATCTGATTGGCTGATTAATAATTCAAATTTGGTTGAAAATGTCAGTTCAAAATATGGGGCTGTGAAAGTACGTCATGTTGCGATTGATAAACAACAATGGCTGTATAAAGTTCATGGAATTAATGCAATATTTCCGATTGAAACGGTTAATTTGGAATATATTCCATATGATAAATTGGAACGTATTAATGTGTCTGAGCCATTGATTGTGTTATTTATTGCTGGAAAATCAGAAAAAAATGATAAAATAGGAACAGATTTAGCGGTTCGACACATGGGATTTTTGTTACCGAATGGTATATTGCGTCACGCTTCGTCACAATATGGGCGTGTGATGGATACAGATTTTTATAATTATGTGTCGGAACGCGCAAAGGATGATAACAATATTGGAATAACATTGGTGCGAATAAAATGAATACAGATGAAATAATTCGTATGGATATGGGAACATTGGATGGTGCCGGTACAGGCAACAAAAATACAGCCCGGCAAATTTTATGTTTGGGGATTGAATCGTCGTGTGACGAAACATCTGCGGCCATTGTTGATTCAAACAGAAATATTCTATCACATATAATATATTCGCAAATTCCGGAACATCAAAAATATGGTGGGGTTGTGCCTGAATTGGCGGCACGTGCACATATTTTGGCAATTGACGAGGTTATTAAAAAAACATTGGAAAATGCCGGTAAAACGATTGATGATATTGATGTTATTGCCGCGACTGCGGGGCCTGGTTTGATTGGCGGGGTTTTGGTTGGATGGATGGCCGCGACCGGTATCGCGCAATCAACCGGTAAACCATTGGTTGCGGTAAATCATCTGGAAGGTCACGCATTGGTGCCGCGCCTGCATGCGGCATCTGCATCGGGGGCCGATGGGGTTATTGATGTGGATTTCCCGTATTTATTGATGCTGGCATCGGGTGGGCATTGTCAAATTTTATTGGTGCGCGGTGTTGGTAAATATGAAATGATTGGTCAAACGTTGGATGACAGTGCCGGCGAGGCTTTTGACAAAATTGCCAAGATGTTGGGACTGGGGTATCCGGGTGGGCCAATTGTTGATAAACGCGCCGCAGCGGGTAATGCGCGTGCATTTGGTTTTCCGCGACCATTGTGTGATAAACCGGGATGTGATTTTTCGTTCAGTGGTATTAAAACCGCTGCGCGCACATTTTTATCACACGAAACAACGCCGTATTCCGATGAATTTATAAATGATTTTTGTGCGTCTTTTCAGGCGGCCGTGGTTGATTGCATAATTAACAGATTGGAAAACGCATTTAAAGACGCGCGTGTCATTAATGCCGCACCACGGACATTGGTGGTTGCCGGTGGCGTTGCAAAAAACAGCGCAATACGTGCAGCAATGGAACAATTGGCAACAAAGCATCATGTTGTGTTTGCTGCACCGCCAATGAATTTGTGCACTGATAACGGTGCAATGATTGCGTGGGCGGGATTGGAAAATTACAGATTGGGCCGTGTGGTAACCGGGCCTGTTGCGCCCCGCCCCCGTTGGCCACTGACAGATTTATAAAATTTGTTTTTTATATAAAATATGTTATAATTTTCTATTATGAATGATTATTTAAAAAAATATGATGCGGCAACGCAAAAGGTTTTGGAACAGGCAAAAAAAATAGACAGAGTTGCCCGTGATGAAATTTGCGCAGAGCATTCATTATATGACATTGCATATGTTTTACGCGAAAAGTATAAGGACCCAGTGTTTCGTAATAAATACGTTGGCAATTTGCCGTTTAATGGATTTATTCCGTACCCAAAGGGCTTTTGTGCATTGTCAACAATTTGTGTTTATGAATTGTATGGCGGTGATGAACTGTGGGTACCATCGGCAATAAAATTGGGCGCGTGGGAACATGCACCGGTTGTTTTTATGCGCGATAAAATCTTTGACGAACCGTTTGATGCCACGGGTGATCAATTTGCACCATTACGTGTGCCGTATGAATTGGGAACCCCAATTAACCGGAGCATGCGTGATATGAAAACACCGAACAAGAAAAAATTTATTGCCGAAATACGCAAGGCATTAAATGGACGAAATTCATGATTGAAAAACCACAACCATTTGTATCATCGGATATGGTGTTCAGTGTTTCTGATGCGTCGGCATTGTTAAAAAATGTCGTTGAAACTGCATTCCCGCGTATCCGAATTCGTGGCGAATTGTCGCAAATTACGCGTGCGTCGTCCGGGCATATGTATATGACGATAAAGGATGCCGGGGCGGCGATATCAGTGATTATTTGGCGTGGCACACCTGTACCATTTAAATTAGAGGATGGTATAGAGGTTATTGTTACCGGGCGTTTTACAACCTATCCTGCACGCAGTAATTATCAAATAATTGTTTCAGAAATAGAAATGGCGGGTGTTGGCGCGATTCTGAAAATGCTGGAGGAGCGCAAGCGCAAATTGGCCGCCGAAGGATTATTTGATGCCGCACGGAAAAAGCCGTTACCACGCCTGCCCCAGCGTATTGGTGTTGTAACCAGTCCAACCGGTGCCGCGTTTCAAGATATTCAAAACCGTTTGCGTGAACGTTTCCCTGTGACGGTTGTTTTATACCCCGCCACTGTTCAGGGCGCGACCGCCGCGGCCGAGGTTGCCGCCGGAATCGAATATTTCAATCGTGTGAAAAATGTTGATGTGATTATCGTTGCGCGTGGTGGTGGTGCACTGGAAGATTTGTTGCCTTTTTCCGAAGAAATTGTTGTGCGTGCCGCCGCGGCCAGTGAAATACCGTTGATTTCCGGCGTGGGACATGAACCCGATTGGATGTTGATTGATTTCGCGGCCGATGTGCGCGCGCCAACGCCCACTGGTGCGGCGGAAATGGTTGTGCCGACCAAGTTGTCTTTGATTCAGGAATTGGATAATTTGTGGCACAGATTGTCAAATAATTTTACAACGCGTTTGACCAATGCGAAAAATCGCATGGAATCAATTATAATTAAGAACCCAAAACAAATGATTATGGAACGTCAACAGCGTTTGGACGATTTAACCCGTACGATAAATATTATTATCAATGGCAAAATAGTCACGGCGCATCAGCGTATGGATTCTGTATCAACATTTGTAAACATATTGCAAAATAAAATGCAGACTTTATCGCAATCTGTGAATCATTTGGGACAAATGTTAAATTCATTAAGTTATAAAAATGTGTTGACGCGTGGCTATGCAATTGTGCGCGATGAAAAAAATCAGATTGTCAGTCGCGCAGATGGTGCACAGCCTGCATCAATCGAATTTGCCGACGGTATTATTCCTGTGCAAATCAAACGGTAATCAAAACTGCATTCGAAAACCTAATTTGAATCCGTCGCCATCGGCGGCAACTGTCACACGGTTGTCATATTTGCCAACCAACAGCCATGTAAAAAGTGCACTGACCGCGGCACCGCCCAATACGTCGTGCCAATAATGTGCCCGCGCATGTACGCGTGACCACCCGGTTACCAATGCCATTGCGTATGGAATCAGTGCGGGTTTCCATCCATAACGTTTGTGTACAAACATGGCGGCCGAAAACGCGCCCGCAGAATGGCCGCTGGGGAACGATTTCCAATCCGATCCATTGGGGCGTTGCTCGATTTCCAGCATTTTTATACCTTCGGTGGCGACCTGGGCTGCGATGACCGATTCCGCCAATTGCAGCGTGCCCCACCAATCTTTTTCCATTACTGTCATACCTAATGCATATGCAGGAGCCATCGCCATCATCAAATCGCCTAATTTGTTGATGTCTGTGAATGGACCCGCAAGTGCGTTGTTGGAAAGTGTCAATGTCACCCCAACAGAAAGTATGGCAAAAGTTCTACGTTTTGACATATTTTCCTATCCTTTGTGTAAAAAAAAGACCACATATTTCAGTGGTCGGGAGTTAGAACAGTCAAACATTGATGACCCTCGCCATCTTGCGAGTGGCGACATCCCGACCAGGTTTGTCGGGACAATATTCGTGGTATTTCAATGTTTTGGTGTTCTAGGCCAATCCACTGGATATGTCGTAAAATATTATTGAATAAAATTTATCGGTTTTCAATTGTTTTTAATCAGTGTGCGTGCCGTTGCCACGGATTCGGGCGTGATTTCCGCGCCACTGATTATTCGGGCGATTTCATTTATGCGTGCGTCATCTGTAATTTCGGTGACATTTGTAATTGTTTTGTTATTTTCGCTGTGTTTTGAAATTTTAAAGTGTTTATCGGCAAAACCTGCAACCTGGGCAGAATGAGTGATAACCAAAGCCTGGGACATGGCGGCCAATCTGTTCAGACGGCTGCCCACTGCGGATGCGGTTGCACCACTGATGCCGGTATCGATTTCGTCAAATACAAATGTGTGTGATGTACCGGCATCTGCCAATACAACCCGTAATGCCAACATCAAACGCGCCAGTTCGCCGCCGGATGTCGCACGGTGCAGTGGCGCAAATGGCATACCTGGGTTTGTTTTTATCATAAATACTATTTCATCAACCCCGTTTACAGATGGTGTTGTTTCGGTTCGTTGGACTATAAAATCTGCGCCGCCCAGTTTTAAATCCGGCAATTCGGCCAATATTTGTGAACGCATTTGTTCGGCGGCCAATTTTCGTGCAGATGTTAATTCTGTGGCGGCGGCATCAAATTCGGCGCGCGCGTTTTTAACGGTTGTACGCAATTTTTTTAATTCTGTGTCGGAATTTTCAATTGCGTTCAATTGCGCAGACATTTGTTCCAGTTTTTGTGGCAATTCATCGGCTGGTACGCGGTGTTTGCGCGCCGCAGCGCGTATGGCGAATAATCTTTCCTCGATTGCGTCCAAATCATCTGTGCTGATTTCGGTCGGATTTAATTTGCCGGCAACATCGGATACAATTTGGGCCGCGTTGTATAATGCGTCTATTTGTTCGGAATATGGATTTGGTTCAGTTTTTATTCGTTCCAGAATGTGTGCCACGGAAAAAATTTGTGCATCCAGTGATTCGCCACGTGGGTTCATTGCGGTATTTGCATCGGATAATATTGCGGCATCTTTTTCCGCGTTCATCATTGCGGTTCGTCGTGTGGCTAATTCATCTTCTTCGCCGACATTTACATTTAATGATTCCAATTCGCGAACATTGTGTTCCAAAAATTCGCGTTCGATTGCCGATTTTTGCAGCATGTCGGTTAATTCATTTAATCGTTGTTCGGCCAAATGATATTCGTTATATTTTTCTTTAACTTGCTGTAATAACGTGTTGTAATTTTTTATTATTTTTTTTCCGAATAAATCCAATGATGTACGGTGTGTTATTGGATTCAGCAATGTGTGATTTGCAAATTGGCCATGAATTTCGACCAAATTGTCACCAATTTGCTTTAATGTTTTAATTGATATGGGGGTGTCGTTTGCCCATGCGCGACTTTTGCCGTCCGACGATAATGTGCGGCGCAATATTAATGTGCCATCAAATTCAATTCCGTTATCATTTAACAATGTTTGTAATTCGGAATCAGCGGTATCAAATTCCGCGGTAACAGATGCCATTTCGCACCCGTGCCGCACCAGGCCAACGTCCGAACGGGCACCCAGTGCCAACGCCAGTGCATCCATTAATATACTTTTGCCGGCACCGGTTTCGCCGGTTAATATATTCAGCCCTGATCCGAATTCCAGATTCAGTTTTTCAATTAAAACGATATTGGAAATGTATAAACGTGTTAACATGGTGAAATTATAATCGGATTATATGCCGAAATTCAAGGAATTTTATAAAACTTTTTCCAGACAAAAATCGTGCAACCATAATATGTATGCGGTAATTTGATATGTTGGGTAAATTTCGTGTAATAATTTCGAATATTCAGTCAGTTGCGCAATGTATTTGTCATGAAATTCATTTTTGTTTGTGTCGGTTTTATAATCCATAATTTGAATGCTTTTTGTTGTGTCATTAATTGTCATTCTGTCGATGCGCCGACTGATAAAACGACCGTTGATATGTCCTGCAATTGGAACCTCGGTTTTAGATTCCGGACCAAAAAAAGGTACCAGGTTTGGGTGTGACAATATTTGTTCAATAATTTCAGAATCGCCATTCGTATTGCGTCCATCTATTGTTATATTTTGCATTTTTGAATGTTTGGCGCGGCCAATGTCGGTTGCGTGGCGCATGTGTTCGTTTTGTGATAAAATATTGCGTAATGTATCAGACATTTTCAATCCTGATTGTTTTGTCGGTTACGATGGCACGGGGTGCGGTGGACAGCACGCGCCATAATTGTGTGTGCCATGATAAATCATTTGCATTACGATTCCCAGATGTAAAACCATATATATATAATTGATTTATTGCGCGTGTCATTGCCACATACAGCAATCTGTAGTATTCTGCGATGCGTGTTTTGTTTAATTCATTTTCGGCAATTTTGCGCAATTCACTGTTGTCGCGCCGCGGTGCCCACAGCCACGGTGTGGGAAATTTTTCGTGTTGCGCACGCAGGTGCGCCGGTTGCATTTCCGGGGTAATTGGAAATATTGATTCTGGTTTTGGTGTGCGAACCGTATCAATTAAGAATATTACTGGGGCCTCTAGTCCTTTGCTGCCATGAACGGTTACAATACGAACGCCTGATGAGTTATCCATGTCGCGCTTGATAACGCTGCCGCTGGTGACGAACCATTTCAAGAAATGTTTTAGTGTCCCGCTTTGTGTGCGTTCGTATGCCAAACAAATTGTTAAAAATTCTTCCAGTGGGTCAATAACTTGTTCGCCCAATGCGGCAATAATACTTTGGCGCGTATTGTTTGAATTCAAAATATTTGTAAAAAACGAATATGGTGCCAATGTGTCGTACCATTTTTGTATCTGGTTTAACCGATTAAATATATTCGGATGCGTTGTTTCCAAAACATTAAAAACTGTTGTTGGTGCAGATGTGTTATTTATATGTTTTTGTTGATTATTTGCATTATTTTTTATTTGGCAAATATTAAAAATATCGCGTTCGGTCAATCTGAAAATCGGACTTTTTAACACGCAACATAAACTGTAATCGTCGGCATTGTTTATGCAAAACCGAACCAGATTTAACAAGTCGCGAATTGCCGGAAAATCGGGCAACGTAATTCTGTCGCTGCCGGCGACGGGAATATTCAGTTGCTTTAATTCGCGTACCAGAATCGGGGCCATCGGTTCGCGATTTTGCACCAACACCATTATATCGTCGGGGGTAAAGTTTGTGTCGCGTAACACGGATTGAATTTTTTGTGCAATCATTTGTACGTATTTGCGTGTATCAATTTCGTCCGCGTCGCCGTCAATTAATTTGTGCAGTTCAACGAATGAATTTACACCCGAACGTACGTATTTGTGTGTGTTGTTTATAAAGCCTGTTTTTTCAATGGTTTCGGCATCGTTAAACAGGGTGTCAACAGCATACAAAATTTGTGGTGCGGAACGGAAACTTTGAATTAATGGTATTTCGCGAATTGTGCGCAAATTTTGTTCAATTTGTTTTGCAATTTCGTTGTGGTTGTGCGCAAATGCGCGCGGGTCCGCGCCCTGGAATCCATAAATTGATTGTTTGGTGTCGCCAACAACAAACATTGAATGCGTGTGTGCAGATGTGTCGCCATCGGTAAAGAAATCGTCCACCAGCATTCGTAAAATGTCCCATTGTGCGGGCGCGGTATCTTGGGCTTCGTCCACCAATATGTGTGATAAATGGATGTTCAGTTGCGACAAAACCCATCCCATAACATCGGGTGTGGAAAATAATTTTTTGGTATACAAAATTAAATCGTCGAAATCCAACAGGTTGTGTTGTGATTTTATGTCTTTGTATATTTGTGCAAATGCCGCCGATAAATCAAATACGGCCAACGAGTCATCAAAGATTTGTGTGTTTAATATGCGCTGATTTAATTGATATACGCGATTTAATTCTTCGCTTAAAAAGTCTTTTTTTGATACCACGGCCTTTGGTGTATCTTTTTCGGTTAAATATGCTGTTTTATATTTTTCAAAATTTATCGTTTTATCAATATATTGTTTTGTTGAATTGACAATATTTATCATATATTGTGCCGGCTTTTTTGACGATTTTATTTCATCAGATGCAATTTCGATGATTTTTTGCAATTTTTCCGTGGAAAATTCCGTTTGAATTGGTGTATTCAATTGTAAAAAATAACGTGTCGTATCAATAAAATATTTGCGATAATTATCAAAATCGTTTATTTGAAAAAAGTCTGCATAATGTGCACATAATATTGACAGCAAATCGCCTATACGTGTTTCATCAATCCGTCCGACAATATGTGTAAACGCATTGTTTATGTGTTCATTATTTGATGAATTTATCAGTTTTGAAAACGCATCTTGTAATAAAGCACGTTGTGTGTCATCCGAAACCAATGACCATGCGGGCGATATGCCGGCCTCAATCGGGAATCGATGCAAAATTTCTTCGCAGAATCCATGAATTGTTTTTATTTTTAATAGGTCCGGATTATCAATATATTTGAAAAATATTGTTCGGGCATGTGATACGTCATCGTTTTTTACAGGTTTACTTTCAACGACATTGTCCAGTAATTCGCACAGTTCATTGTCCGATGACATTGCCCATTTTTGCAGTTCGCGTAATATTCTGTTTCGCATTTCGCCGGCTGCGGCCTTGGTATATGTTAAACATAAAATACCGCAATCATCGATATTGGGGCTGCGGAATAATATGCGCAACAGACGTTGAACCAGAACGCTGGTTTTCCCGGTTCCGGCGTTTGCCTGGACCCAAACGTTTTCCGATGGATTTGCGGCGACATCTTGTTCATGCGAAAGTTTGAATTTTTTGGTCATTATACCCCTTGCTTTATTTTTGGAATTTTAGTATAAATTTCACAGGACTGCAAGAATATAACCAATGCCACATGTTTTGAATGAAAATTGGTGGTATCAGTGGCATTGTTTTATATTTTATAATAAAACCACGGGGGGATTTTATGGAAATGAATCAGATTTTTTTAATTGTGGCGGGCGCGGTTGCGGGATTGCTGTTTGTGGCACTAATTGTGCTGTTTTTTGTTTCGCGTCGGTCCCAGCGGGTTATGCAATCTGTATTGGAATTAATGACGCGGCCCGAACGCGCCCGGGTCCAGGATGCGGTGCGTGTGCTGAATAATATTTTGGCCGACGAAATGATAAAAATGGAAACTAATTTTCAAAATATTCGTGATGCGTTAAATTCGCAAATATCGGTGGCCACAGAATTAAAAAATACATTGGACGAACAGAACCAGCGATTAACCGCAACATCCGATGATGCGACGAAAAAAATTTCTGTTATGTCACAGCGGTTGGAAAATACGGTTTCAGATTTGCGCAGCATTGTTGAATCAACCGGATGGCAAGACGTAGAAATGTCAACCGACAGATTTAATGCCACGGTGAATGATTTGTTGGCGCGTATTGATACAACAACCACCGATGTAACCGAACGTGTTGCCCAGATTCAGGAAAATATCGCGGGATGGATTGCGTCGGGTGATGAACTGACACAAAAATTAAAGTCTGAATTTGATTCCAATGTTGCCCAAATGCAGGATTTGAATTCTGAATATACAAATATGCAGCAGAACATGAATGGTTTATCTGAAAATGTTGTGAACGGATTCGAAAATATCAAGGCTGCCGCCACAGGATACGAAGAAACGTTGGGCAAAACAGATAAATTATTGGATGAACATTTGGCAAAATTGGATGCGTTTGGCAAACAATCCAAAAAACAGTTAACGGGTCAAATGAATACTTTGACAAACACGGCCAATGTTGTTGCCGGCCAGGTTCGTTTAAGCGAAACATCAATTGAATCCCAGGTTCGCAAATTAACCGACGCAGTCGAGACATTAATGTCATCGGCAACATCAACCGAATCCGCCGTGCGTAATATATCCAAAGAATTAACCGAATTATGCAATCATTTTAACAAAGATATTACCGGTTTTACGAATGACATTGTTGGTGAATTAAAAACTGTGTCGGGGGTCGCAAATTCCACATTGGAAAACACGCGTAGTGCCGCGGGTGCATTTTCGGAATCGGTTCGCGCCATGGCAACCGGTGTACGCGAAACGTTAATAGAAATGAATACGGCGCATACACAATTGTCCGGGCAATCAGAAAATCTGATTAAAATGTCGGCTGAAACCACCGCGCAATTACAACCATTATCGGAATTGATTGAAAAATATTATTCGGCCCTGCCCGATTTGGCGCGCGATTCCGTGAACACTGGTGATAATCTGCAGAAAATCGTTGAAAATCTGAATGAAAAAATCGCATTAATGAAACAGACAGTTACGGAATCGACCGAAACCATTGCAAATTCGGCGGTAAAGCTGGAGGATTTGGCCGGACAATCGCGCCAACAAATGATAGATTTGATGTCAGATTATACCAAGGCCGTCAATACCATGCAGACATTGAATAAACAAATGATGGTTGCACGCGCAACTGCCCCAATGGATGCAATAAATACCACGCCGGGCACTGCATCATCGTATGGGCGCATTAATACATCTGATTTTTTAAAGCAAAGTGAACGGATGTTTGAAAATTTACATGAACAAACATTGGATTTAACCCGCGCGGCCGGGGCTGAAATACCGGATGTTATATGGAAAAAATATCATGCCGGCGACAAGACTATATTTTCCAAATGGTTTGCCAAGGTTTTGACCAATGCCGACAAAAAACAGGTGCGCGAAATGTTAAAATCCGACACAGTATTCCGTTCCCAGGCCACGCAATTTGTGCGCAGTTTTGATAAAATATTAACCGCCGCCAAACAGGCCGACGGCACAGATAAACTGGCCGGGACATTGGCGAAAACAGATCTGGGCCAGATTTATATTGCATTAAAGGGGCATGTGTAATTTTGATTTTAGTTGTATAAAATATAGTTTGCATAATTTTGCATAATTTAAATTTATGCAAACTATTTTTTCGAATCGATATGTAATTTTTTAATTCATTTTGTTTTAATTGCCGGTAACTGGACCTGTGATTGTAACATTTTCATAATAACATGGTTCGGAAAACGTGAATGTCCCCGATTCAATTGTCACAGGTGTATTTTCAGGTATATAACACGATGTAATTGTTGTATTGGAATTATTGCCAAATATGGGACATCCGGTTGTTGTGCCGTATACATCGCCCAATTTTGGACAACGATGGCAGTTGTATACATAGAATTTGGTAAGAATATTTTCTGTTTCAAGGGTTCTGGTCATATAATATCCAGTGTTGCAACATACATTTCCATTCCGGCATATAGCATCAGATGGACAGGCTTTACAAATGATACCGCCGGTCAAAGGGTTTGATGATGGAAATGCATTATAATAGTTGTCGGCACAACGATAATTGCACCGGTTGTTGTTTTTGTTGCACCACATTTCAAGTCCGGGATTTGATGGGTCTGTCCCCGGATTGCTTTCTGTATAGCCCTCGCATGGCAACCCTTCGCATGGTTCAGACGGAGTTGGTGGTGTTTCTGATTTTACACATGTGTCATAACTGATCGAACATTCGTAAACTCTGCTTGAATCGGCGGTTATAGTTTTTAATTCATATCCCGGTTTGCAAGACGTGCAATATGTGACACTGTATATTGTTCCATACGTAGTTCCCTGGTTTGGCAGTCCTGTTTGTCGAAAGCATCCGCGCGCAGATGTTTCGCAATTTTCTGCATCTGGGACCCCGGAATCTTGTCTGATTGTGCTGTCACATGCAGTAGTGCCACATCTATAACCTTCTTGTTCTTTCATATCGTCTTCTATATATGCGCTAAATACAGCGAACGCATTGTTTGAAAAAAGCCCGAATAATAAAACAAGTGTTAGAATTTTATACATAAAATCCCCCGTGTCGTACAAAGTGTAACAAAAAAATGACTTTGCCGTCAATAATGTTTTAAAACATTTCCCCAAAATCCCCATTGTCGTTGCGTGGTCCTTTTTGGGGGTTACTGGTAACTCGTAACTTGTTACTCGTGATTTCCCCACCCCCCCCCGTCGTGCAAAGCACGACACCCCCCCCCGCCCCCATAAGCAGGGGCGGTGGGCATTGGTGCGTTTTCCGGTGCGATTACCACCGCCGGCCTGTCACCCCGTGGCTTGACCACGGGGTCCAGGTCATTAAAATCCCGTGCAACGCGCGGACAAATTTATAATGACCATATATTTTATATACCACACATATTAAATTTGAATTTGCTGACGCAAATAAGTTTTGATGACCTGGATCCTGGGGTCAAGCCCCAGGATGACAAAGAGAAAGAACGTCATGGAATGACAATACTTATAGCCCCAGGATGACAAAGAATACAGGGCCCCGCACCCAGGATGACAAAGAGAAAGAACGCCATGTAATGACAATACTTATAGCCCCAGGATGACAAACATTTATCGCCACAGAATGACAAGAAAAAGAATGCCATGGAATAACGGGGTGTGTCATCGTGATTTGGTTATTAAATTATCGATTATCGGGCGCAATTGTGCAAAAACCTCGTCAATACTCATGCGGGTACCGTCATTACGCATTTCGTTCACAATGGTCCAAGTGTTCGGATTTTGGCGCGCAATTTGGTTGTATACGTTCGAAACATCATACAGCAATTTAAAATCACTTTCGTGAATGTCTGGTTTACCATTTTGATATTGTTTTAACCCTTTGTGACGCGTGTTATATGAGACACGCGGATCCAAATACAGGTATATATTATAATCTGGGCGAATTATACCCATTTGATTAAATTCTAAATCTTCCATAAATTTTATTTTTTCGTCCCATTTATCACGCGGGTATTTTGCAACAGAAAAAGAATTGCTGTATGTATATCTGTCCAAAATAACCCATTTCCCATCGTTTAACCATTTGGAAATTTGTGGCTGGTGTTGCAGTCGGTCCAATGCATACGGCAGCATGGTATATTCGGCCGGCAAATCACGTGTGGCACCAAATTTGCCGTTTAAATAGTCACGAATCATACGCCCAAAGAAAGCGTTATATTGCGGGAAATCCAATGTTTCGGCGGCAATATCGCGTGCGCGCAGATATTTTATAATGTTCATAACCTGGGTGTGTTTGCCCGCTTTGTCAGCACCTTCGACGGCAATCATGTATCCTGTGTTCATAATATGTACCCCTTGTGTTTTTATGTAAAAAACACGCCCCATGTTTGTGGGACGTGCAGTATTTAATCTTCCAAGAAACTGCGCAATTTGCGTGCACGTGTTGGATGCTTTAATTTGTTCAATGCCTTTTGTTCAATTTGACGAATACGTTCACGGGTTACGCCGATATATTCGCCGACCTCTTCCAATGTGCTGGTTTTGTTGGTGCTCATCCCAAAACGTTGACGCAAAACAGTTTCTTCCTTGGGATCCAATTCCGATAATATTTGCGTTACGATTTTGCGCAAATTCTTTTGTGCGGCCGATACAAATGGATTTTTGGCCGTTTCATCCGCAATGATTTCAATGCGGCTGCTGTCGTCTTCGGTCCCGACAGGTGCCTCCAGCGATATTGGTTTTAAGTTTACTTTTAACGCCTTGTGAATCTTGTCCACGGGCAAGTATATTATTTTTGATAATTCTTCGGGTGTGGGCTGGCGGCCATATTTGTGCATAAATTGACGTGTGGCACGTTGTATTTTGTGAATGTTATCAATCATATGCACAGGAATACGTATTGTGCGTGCCTGGTCGGCAATGCTGCGTGATATGCCCTGTTGAATCCAGTTTGTCGCATATGTTGAAAATTTGTTACCCAAACGATAGTCAAATTTATCAACAGCCTTCATCAGACCAATATTTCCATCCTGGACCAAATCAGAAAAATCCAATCCCAATCCACGATTGCTGGATTTTTTTGCAAATTTTATAACCAAACGCAAATTCGCCTCTATCATTTCGCGTTTTGCACGGGCGGCTTCGGCCTGGCCACGGCGAACCAATTCGACAACCTTTTTATATTCTGCGGTTGGTTGACCGGTTTCATTCGCAATGTCGGTAATATCTTCCTGAATTTTTAATATGTCTTTTTCATGCTTTTTCGCAAAATTGGCCCATGTGGGATTTTTACTGCGCATTAATTTTTTTACCCAATTGCGGTTAATTTCATTGCCGGTGTATTCGGCCAGAAAATCCTCGCGCTTTATTTTGTTCGCCATGGCCAGACGTAATAATTTGCCCTCTAGCCCCATTAACAATTGGTCGCGTTTGGTCAATTGTTCCAAAATTTCCGCAATACGGTCATCGTTCAGACGGATTTTGCTGACATGTTCAAACAATTCTAAACGCATTTTTGTATATTTTTTCTCTAATGCTTCGTCTGGTTTTGATGATGCCTCCAGATTTTCCAAACGTTTGGCCTGTAATTTTTGCATGTTATTAAATATGCGTTTGATTTTGCCGAATAATTCCATGACCATTGGCATTAAGGCCTCTTCCATTACAGGAATTGGAACCCCGGATGTTCCACGTGGCGTATCTTCTTTTTTGATGCCGTCATCATCTTCGTCGTCATCGTCATCATCATCATCTTCGTCGGACATGGTGGATTCTTCCAGGTCATCTAAATCATCGTCATCCAATTCGTCGACATGTTCGACACCCTTGGATTTTAATGTTTCGGAAATAGCGGCCAATGATTTTTGTTCTGAATCGCTGGAATACATTACTTCCAGATTTACAATATATCGTAAACGAATATCTTCGTTTAATAATTGTTGATACCAATCCAACATTGCCTGGATTGTCATGGGGCTTTCGCATAATCCGTATACCATTAAACGGGATGCGGCTTCGATACGTTGGGCGATTGCGACCTCGCCCGCGGCGGTCAACAATTGCACCGTTCCAATTTGTTTTAAATATGATTGAACGGAATCCTGGACCCCCAGTACCAAATTACCCGTTTGGCTGCGCTCCAATTGTTTTGCATAATGTTCATAATCATCGTCATTAACATCAACCTGTTCCGCGTCGGCATTTAACAGGTTGCGTGTTTTGTCCAACGGTTCATCCGAATCGTCATCGTAATATTTTTCCATGCTTTGGGCGAAATTATCAGTTTCCAAAATTTCCAATCCCAAATCTTGCTGGAAAAAATCCAGAACTTCGCCCTGCTCTTCGTTGGGTACTTCGTCCGCTTCGGTTGCGGCATCAAAATCCATTTTTGATAAATAACCAACCTCTATTGCGCCCGAGGCCAGTTTTTGCAGATTTTCCGGCAATGAATCAATCAGTAATTTTGTTGCCTCGTCCAATTTCTTAGCCATAAACAAACCTTCTTGGTGTTATGTGATTGTGTGTTATTATTTGTTTGATTTATTTGCCTTGGCCACGGCATCATGTAATGCAGATTCCGAAACCAAACCCAACACAATTGGACTTTGAATTTGAATTGCCGAATAAGATTTATGCGTTTTGTTTCGTACCGATGCAACCGTTGGATTTGTGCTGCGCATCAGGCGGGCAACCTGGCCATCTGATAATTCAGGATAGTTTTTCAAAATCCATAAAATACCGCCCAATCTGTTTTGACGGTGCAATTTTGGTGTGTAACCCACGCCTTTTTTATTTTGTGCCTTTTGCGCCAGTACAATTTCTTCGCGTAATGTCAGACGTGCGTTTGGATCGGCCTCGCATTTTTCAATATCTTCGCGTGTTAATTGGCCGTTTAAAATCGGGTTTAATCCCTGTAATTTTGTGGTTTCAGCATCAGCGATATTTTTTACCTCTAATTCATGCAGACCGCAAAAATCGGCAATTTGTTCAAACGTCAATGACGTGTTTTCAATCAACCACAGCGCGGTGGATTTGGGCATATATGGGTAATTCATAGAACGTTCCTCTTGGCTTGCTGGGGTGCAATATACACTAAAACACCCCTGATTTCAAGCACTTTTTATATATTTTTTATACATGCGGGAAATATTCCCCGCATGTATGGATTTAATCGGGAATTTTTATATTTTTTTGACCAATTTTACCCCGTCGCGCGTGTCAACAACCGTCCAACCGGCGGCATCAATTTGTGCGCGCAATTCGTCGGCGCGGGCCCAGTCGCGGGCCGCTTTGGCCGCGGCGCGTGCATCCGCCAGTGCCACAATTTCGGCCGGCGCGGTTTCGGATTCTGCATCGTTTAATTTTTTGGCACGGTCAATGAATTGCAGCCCCAACAGACGGTCAATAAATTCAAACAAAGCTGCTTTTGTTGCGGCATCAGTGTCGGTGTCTTTTAACAATTCGTGTACAATCACCAATGTTTCGGCAGTTTTCATATTGTCAGATATTGTATTTAATATTTTATCATGCCATGCGTTAAATGTATCTTGGTTGATTTGAACAGAATTCGCATTTTTTAACAATTCTGCCACTTTGCGTACAATAGATTTATAACCTGTGCTGGCGGCATCCAATGCGTCAAAAGAAAAATCCAGCGGTTGACGATAATGCCCCATCAACAGCATATACCGAAATGCCATTGGATCGTATCCACGGTCTATTAAATCTTGAACAGTTAAAAAATCACCAGACGATTTAGACATTTTGCCGTCTTTGGATAACAACCATTCGTAATGAACCCAATAATTGACCCATGGTTTGCCAACGATTGGTTCACTTTGTGCGATTTCATCAGTATGATGAACCTTGATATGTTCTTGACCACCAACATGGATGTCAAAATGTGGCCCCAGGTATTTCATACTCATTGCGCTGCATTCAATGTGCCACCCAGGGAACCCAATGCCCCAAGGGCTGTCCCATTCCATGGCGCGTTTTTTATCTGTTGGTGAAAATTTCCACAACGCGAAATCAGTCGGATTTTTTTTGCCACTGTCATCAATTCGTGCGCCACCGCGTAATTCAGATAAATTTTGGCCACCCAATGCACCGTAATCTGGGAATTTGCTGGTGTCATAGTATATGCCATCACCAGGAATTTCGTATGTATAACCTAATTTTTCCAGTTGTTTTACTTGGTCTATTTGTTCGGGGATATTATCTGTTGCACGGGGCATAACAGTTGGGCGTATAATATTCAAAGAATCAATATCACGTAAAAAAGAATCTATATACTTTTGCGCAATATCCCATACAGACATTTTTTCACGGGCGGCACCTTTTTCCATTTTGTCTTCCCCAGTATCTTCATCACTGGTTAAATGGCCAACGTCGGTTATATTCATAACATGGCGTACATCGTATCCATTTTCAATAAACATACGTTTCAAAATATCACTGTTTACAAAACTGCGCATATTACCGATATGCTGATCCCAATAAACCGTTGGGCCGCATGAATAAAACCCCATTTTGCCAGGAACCAATGGTTTGAATTCTTCTATTTTACGGGTCATGGTATTAAATAATTTTATTGTCATTATGTGCGTCCTTTTATGATATTTGGAATATTATTAAAATGGGTGTTTTATTGCAAACAAAAACATTTGCCACAGAAAAAGCAAATTTAACGACAACAGTAAAAATTAATAAAACTAATAATCATATAATCGTCAAAAATTCCTGGCGGAGCGTATAGGACTCGAACCTATGGACCGCTATAACACGGTCACAGATTAGCAATCTGCTGCATTACCACTCTGCCAACGCTCCGCGTGGTTGCGACGCATATTATACAGAAAGCAAAATTCAAATGCAAGCCAGAAATAGCCCGGAATATATTCTTTTTGATTTTTCTGTGCCACAATGATATAATTCGCATCGAATCCGATGGGAATTGGGTTCACGGGGCGTAGAAAACCCCATACAAAGCCGATGCAGCAATATGCATCGTTATCTGATGTAATGCTGCAACTGCATCGTTGTATCCCCGAAAAAAAACGTCGGGGTGCGTTGGAAATGTAACACGGGCAACCGGAATACCGACGGGTCATGGCTTTGTATGATTTTTCTAACACCCCGACCACTCTTGTTTTTACAGTGGTCGTTTTTTTTATTGGGGTATATCATTATGTATTCGTGGTTGTTTCATTCGGTGTTTATGGTGGTGATTGCCATAATGTTTGGATGCGATATTGGCGTGATTGTTGGCACGTATTTGGCAATATGGCAATTATTGATAACACGCTTTGTACGTGGTGCCACGGAAATTGTTGAAAAACAGCGTGATGAAATAGAACGTTTGCGCAATGCATAACCCAAAAAAGCAATAGCAGAAAAAATCCCCCAATTGGGGGAATTTTTATTGATCGTCCGGATCGTGTTCGGGTTGATAAATTTCAACATCGCGCGTCATGGCCAAAAATTTATCGGCACGATTACGCGACATATCAACACGTTTGGATTTTTGCAAATCATGAATTTGATTTACAACGGCTGTGGCCAACATTTCCATGGTTGTTTGCCAATCTGTATGTGCACCACCGGCCGGTTCATCAACAATTTGGTCGATAATATTTAAATTTGCCATATCACGTGCTGTCAATTTCATTGCCTGGGCGGCAACAGCCTTGTATTTATTATCTTTCCATAAAATACTGGCACATGATTCAGGCGCAATCACCGAATAAATTGTGTTTTCCAACATTAACACGCGATCGCCGGTGCCGATTGCGATTGCGCCGCCACTGCCGCCCTCGCCCACATTAACGGCGACATATGGTGTGTTTATGCTTAATCCGGTTGCAATTGTTTCGGCAATTGCCTGGGATTGTCCGCGTTCTTCGGCGGCACTGCCCGCGAATGCGCCCGCGGTATCAAATAATGATATTAATGGCAATTTAAATTTTTCTGCCAATCGCATTAAACGTTGTGCCTTGCGATAGCCCTCGGGATTAGGCATGCCAAACCGGTGGAATTGGCGTGTTTCAATTGTGCGACCCTTTTCCTGGCCGATTATGACGGCCGGAATGTCACGCCAATATCCAATGCCGCCGCACATGGCGGGATCTTCGCCAAATAATCTGTCGCCGGCCAGATATGTCCAATCTTCGACAATGCCATTTATATAATCCAAAAAGTGAGGGCGGTTTTCGTTTCGTGCCAATAATACTTTGTCGTATGCATCGGTTTCGCCCATGCCGCGCACCTTTTTATTGTCAGATTTTGGCGTTGAAACATTTATTGTGCGCGGTGTATGTGGCTGTTTGGTTAAAATACGCAGTATTTTTTCTATTTTTTCCTTTAATTCCATGCGTGGGACAACCATGTCAACCATGCCATGTTCGTATAAATATTCCGCCGTTTGGAAATTTGACGGCAATTTTTCGCGTATGTTTTGTTCTATGACACGCCGACCGGCAAAACCAATGCGTGCGCCCTTTTCAGCAATATGAATATCGCCCAGCATTGCAAATGATGCCGTAACACCGCCAAACGTTGGGTCGGTCAACAGCACGATATATGGTATACCGTTTGCGTGTAATTTGTTAACAGCGACAACAGTTCGTGCCATTTGCATTAATGACAAAATGTTTTCCTGCATACGGGCACCGCCACTGCATGTAACCATTATGAACGGTTGTTTTTTTTCAATTGCGTGTTCCATGCTGGCCACGATACTGTCACCCGCGGTGCGCCCCATAGAGCCCAACATAAAATCGCCGTTTAATACACATATTGTTGTGGGAATTCCGCCAATTATACCATCGGCCGTGGTAATAGAATCGTTATACCCGGTTTCGGCGCGTGATTCGGCCAAACGATCGCGATAAGATTTGCGATCAACAAAATGTAACGGGTCATCCGATGCAGTTGGTAATTTAATTCGTTCCCATTCATTATTATCAAACAGTAAATCAAAACGCTGTTTGGGTGTCATGATAAATGCGCGCCCACAACGCGGACAGATGTATTGATTTGTTTTGTAATCTTTGTAATACACCAAATGGCCGCATGATTCACATTTTATCCACATTAAACGCCGTATACGTTCATAACGTTCACGGTTATGGTTTTTTATGCCTGATTTTTTGCCAAATAACATTTCTTACTCGTTCATTTTTTTTGTTAATTCACGACTGGGCTTGAATAAAATAGTCGTGCTGGCATCCAAATGCATCGGTTGACCCGTGCATGGATTATATCCGATTTTTGTTGCGCGGGCACGTGGTTGAAATGTGCCGAAACCGCGAACCTCTATACGATTGCCATCGGCAACAGATTCAATCATTTGATCGGCTACAGTATCTAATATGGCCGCCGCATCTGTTGCGCGCATATGTTTAAATTGAACCTGAATCGACCGTACAATATCAGAACGTTTCATATTTTTTTCCTTTTCGTTTAATCAATATTATTTATATCTTAGCACATTTTATCAAGAATAAAGTTTTTTATAAAAAATTTATGATTACATGCCTGTGTTACCCGGAACGCGTTTAAAGTATAATTATTTTAATTAACCAAAGGGGAACAATATGTGTGATGATACACCATTGCAAATGCCGTTAATTGGTGATGTGGCACCAGAATTTATTGCAAACACTACAAATGGTACAGTCAAATTTCCACATGATTATGCCGGACGTTGGGTAATACTGTTTTCGCACCCGGCCGACTTTACACCCGTGTGTACGACAGAATTTATAACATTTCAATCAATGATGGAAAAATTCAAAGAACTAAATACAGATATCATCGGTTTGTCAATTGGCACACTGCCCGGTCATTTGGCGTGGATTGAATCAATACGTAATTTGGAATTTCGTGGAATGCGTGATACAAAAATAACGTTCCCGATAATTGATGATATGAAAATGGATGTTGCGCGCAAATATGGAATGATTCATCCGCATGCGTCTGATACACGTGCAGTTCGCGCCGTATTCATAATTGATGCGACGGGTATAATACGCGCAATTTTGTACTATCCACTTACGACGGGACGAAATTTTGATGAAATTTTGCGCATTTTAACCGCGCTGCAGGTAACAGATGCGTTTGGTGTATCAACACCAGCCGATTGGATGCCGGGCGATGATGTCGTGGTGCCTGCGCCGACGACATTGCGCGAGATGAATATACGTATGCGCAACAAAAGTAAAGATGTGGATGTTAAATCATGGTATTTAACATTACGCAATTTGTCGGCCGATGAAATTTGGAAAAAGTTAAAACACTAGGGGAAAATCACGGATATCCATCGGGATATCGTCGCGTTCGGGGTTCCATTGGAATTCGTCCATACGAACCTTTTTGTCGCGGGTGAATTTAACTCCTTCGGATTTCAGTGCTTTGTATTGTTGTTCGAAAAAGCCGGGGCCGCACAACGAGCCATCTTTGAACACCACGCGATGCCACGGCAGATGCCAACTGTTTTTATTGTTGGATGCATAACCCACAAAGCGCGCCATGCGTGGCCGACCAATCATGCGTGCAATTTGGCCAAATGTCGCCACCCGTCCCGCCGGGATGCGCGCAACAATATCATAAACCTGTTCATTAAACGATTTCATACGGACAATATTGTATCGTATCACACAAAAAATCAAATTGTTTTTGATTGGATGGATAAAAAAGTACTGCATATGCAGTACTATATTTCACAGGATATTTGTTTGACTTGTAAAACAAATTTCCCTACAGTGTCCCTGATGAAACAATTAATAACTATATTTTTATTAGTATTACCGATATCTGCATATGCCGAAAATGTTTTAAACTATAAACCCAATATCGAAAAGTGTGACGAACAGTTCGAATACGATATGGATAGAAATTTAACGGCTGCAGAAATGATTGCGGCGACAGATTCACAGGTTGTCTGTTATGAATCTGTCGCACATAAAATTATTGATGAATATTATTCCAAACAATCGGAAACTATGAAAAACAATCTTCGTGAATCTATAACGGCTTATAAAAAAACAGCAAACGATATGTATAATCCGGACAGATGCTATAACGAATGTGGCAATTTAACCGCACTGATGGCATACAATCCAGTTTTGGACTTTGTTAAAAATTACATTGAACATTTAACAAATGCTGTAAATTCCAATTTTTAATATCTGTTTGTTCTGGCTGCCCAGCCACGACCATATCTGTCCCAATCCGCAAGATTTTTTAAATATTCAATGCGGTTTTCTATTAAAACTTCCATAAACCTATCAACTTGATTTTCAGGAATATTGTTCAGTGCTTGTATCGTTTGCTCGCCGATATTGCCATCTATGGCTAAATTTGTTCCCTGTGTTTCGTTAATCGTGTTCTGCACCGTCCTGCCAACATTTGAATAATTACTCATAACCCCCATATCAAATATAGCGTGTGCTATACGCGGATTGTTTATATCCCCAATATTTCTGTCATTATAGTAGAGTTCTGTATAAATTTGTTCGGCTTGCAGTCCGGTCAGTTCTCTTACATTTTCAGGAAATCCTGCCTCTGGGTGTCTTTGATTATATTTATTTAGTGTTGGCTGTGTTATGCCAGAATTTGTTGGCTGATCTATACGATTTGGATTATCTATATATCCGCCTTCTTCTGCCATTGTTTTGCGTATAGATTCTTCACGAATCTGATC
>CALXMY010000007.1 GCA_944389595.1 uncultured Alphaproteobacteria bacterium
GTTATTGCGGTTAACGATTTAAGTTTGGGCGGTTTTCATAACGCGGGCCAGGGCCGGACATATATTTCATCAACCGGCGATATTGATATAACCGGTGGTGGCGATATTGAAAATTCATATCAATCCGGGTATATGGTTGTAAAGGCCGGGGGCACATTGACTGTTTCCGGTAATATTGCAAATTCTAATTCTGAAATGAATATTGCGGCGGATACTATAAAGGTTACCGGCACAATAAAAAATGATACAGAAAAAAGTGATGCCGGATTTGGTACATTGGTGTTAAAGGCAAATACGTTGACCGTCAGTGGCGGCGATGTTGAAAATAATGATGTTGGTTTTGCCAATGGTGGCGATTTAATAATTGATGTTACCGGAAAAACAACTATAACACATGGTTTTGATTTAAGTGCAATGGGAATTGGAAATAAATTTTCATTGACAACCGGAACGTTGGATTTGGGTGATACGGGAAATCTGGAAAGATGGTTAAATGTGTTTACCAATAAACTGAATGATTTTAAGTTAATTGTAAATGACGATTCATTTACGGTTGCCGGTGATATTAATAATGGTCAAATTAACGATACCGAATACAATACCGCCGCAAATATGCGGGTAGAGGCCCAATCATTGACCGTGGTCAATGTGCATAACCATGGCGAAAGTTTGACTTTGAAGGCGACCGGTACGGACAAAGATGGTGTCGGTGCGGTTTTAACCACGGGCGAGGTTATTGTATATGATACCGCAAATATCACAAAGATAGATTCTGGTGATAAATTGGTCGTTAATGGTGCGGTTACAAACAGTGGTAAATATACATCATTAAGCGGTAATGGCAGTGTGACTATTTCGGGCGGGGTTTCAAATTCCGCGGGTACGTTGGATATTGGGGCCACAACCAGTAATGGTTTGATAACGTTTGGAAATAATGTTACGGGAATTGATGGAACGTTGAACATCAGTGCCCGCGAAGTTCAAATAAAAGGTTCGTTAATCAGTGGCAGTGCCGACGAAGGTGCAATTAATTCCGGGGTGATTAACATTGATGCGTCTGATTTTGACAATGGTTATTTAGAAATTGGTGCGGTTGATGTTAATGGCGGTGTTGTTAATTTGAATGCTTTGAAGGGCGGAATCCAGGTTAACGGCGCAATAGATGTTGCCGGTGGGCGCGTTAATGTTGACGGCACAACACATAATTTAACCGCGGGTGGCACAATTGATATTGCCGGGAATTTTGAATTGCGTGAACCGGTTAAGGGCACGGGCGGAAATGGCGATATGTATGTTGCGGCATCTGGCCAACAGGGATTTAATATGACATCCACGGCGACAAAGGGCGCAATTAATATTGGGGGCGATATTATCGCAACACAAAGTGGATCGCGCACTGCGCAATTGTCGGCGGCGACAATAAACGTTGCCGGTGACGTTGATGTTTTTGGTGGAAACAAGGTAATATTTGGTAATGACGCATCGGATTATACCGGAATTAAGGGCGATGTTTTGGCCCAGGCCGGCGGCAAGTTGGTTGTTTATTCCGATGATTTTGATGCCAATTCTGTTAATGTGCAAAAGGGCAGTGCTTTGATTGCATATGGAACACAAATTTCGGCAGATGGCGAAATCAGTTTTGCAGACGGTTTGTGGTTTGGTGGAATTAATTCTGCGCCGCAAACTGGTACAGAAACAGGCTTGTTTATAAATGGCAATACAACAAATATGACATTGTCTGCGTCGAATATTCATTTTGGCGGATTGGTTGATTTGGGCAATGGAAAACAATTGATTTTACAGGCCAATGGCACCGAAAATCCAAATATTGCGATGGGAGGATTAAGCATTACCGGTGCAGATACCGTTATGAATATTAAATCTGATTCGGTGGCTAATGTTATGGTGGCCAGTGGGGTTGCAATTGATGGCGGTGTGGTACAGGGTACATCCGTTGTGCCGGGTATGTTGAATTTGATGGCATCGGAAACGAATTTTGCGGCGCAATCATTGTCTGTTAATACATATACCGCAAATACAGGAATTGCGACATTTGACATTGATGGTGACATAACCGTGGCCGATGGCATCAGTGTCAGCAAAGATGCCGAAACTACGTTGGCCGGTGGCGGTATGTTTACCACAACTGATGTTACAAATGCGGGAACATTGGTAATGCGTGGTGGTAACGGCATTAAAATGAATAATATTTTATCTAATACCGGTAATTTAACGCTGGATTCGGGCGTTGGGGTTACACAAATTGATACATTTGCGGTTGCACAAACGGGTAAAATTACCCTGCAGGGTGCCGGAATGACAACAACGACAACAGATGGAGTGTTTACAACATCGGATGCAATGTTGTTCCAAAATACTACGGATGAATTAAAAGAAGGCGAGGTTAATATCGTATCTGATAAATATGCGATAACCGCATCGAAATTTGATGTTTATGGTATTGACCAGTTGTCTGGGTATATGCAGGTAAACACAAATGATATTAATGTGGATACAAATATTGATGCCGGTGATTTGCGTTTCGCAAAATATCCGTCTACAACCAGCAATCAGGCCAGCAAGTATTCATGGATTGACGCAACAATTGGCGGAAATGTTTCCGGTGGCGTTGATTTCTGGGGACTGAAACGGTTGGATATTGGTGGTAATTATACGTTCAATAATAACAGTGATTTGTGGGCTGCGATTATGCCATATGATGCGTCGGGCATGGGTAATACGTCTGCGCAAAATTATTGGTCAAAAATAGAAGCCACCGAAAACAACAAGGTTGGTGAAATTACAAATGCCGAAAATGGTGGTGCATTGATTACTGTTGGTGGACAGTTGATTTCAAACCTGGACGGTTTGGTTGATAATATGGCCACAGGAACAACAACAAATCGTGAACCGACGGTTACGGTATCGGTGTTTGATATTGTTGACCAGGGCACAGCCATATGGTTGCTGCATGCGGACAAAGGTATAAATGTTGCGGATGAATTTGAAAATCTGCGTAATATCGATGTCAAATTCTGTAACGGCGACGGGTCTGTGTGTGTAAATTATGCCGATTTGTTAAGACCGTCTGCGTTTAATGAAACGGGCGATGATTTACCGATATATTTGACCGAACGTGATACCGACAAAGATGGTGTTGCGGACAGTATTTATATCGTATTTGATCCGGCCTTTGGCGGACCAATTGAAGTGTTCAAGATTCAGCCAATTGTTGCCGGTGTGCCGTCGCATACAGATGGCGAATATGTTTCCGCCGGTGCGTTGGATAATTTGATTGCGGGACAATTGGCAAACAAATATTTCGTGAATCGTACCCCAATTGAATTGATTCCAGAAATATTCAAAGGAACCAATTTAATGGAAATGTCCCAGGAATTGTATGACCGTATGAATTATTACAGTTTGACTGGCCAGGGCGATTCGTTGGCACGGTTTAGCCGCCTGTTCCAGGCGCGCGAATTGGAACAAATCGCGGGCAGTATTGCGTTGAACGAACATACAAATTTCCGTGATTTCGAAGATCGCATGTTTGACGAATTTATATGGAATCGTAACCGCAATTTGAACAAAGCATGGTTGGATGTTGATTTCGGATTGTTCAGCCAGGATGCATCTGATTCCAAACGCGTCAAAGGCGAACGTTTCAGCATTGCTGGTGGTTTCGATTGGCAGGAATCTGAGACAATGATAATGGGTTTAACCGCGCGTGTGTCGAATTCGTCCAGTGATAATTCCGATATGGTTGATTTGACATATAAACCAAATCAACAGCCTGTGTTGGGAACCGTTGATATGAATGTTGACGATTTGAATATCGGGTTTGGTGCGTATTTAATGCAGATATTGGGTGAAAAGACACGTTTGTATGGTAATTTGTTCCTGGATGTTCATATGTTGGACATCGCGCGCGATCAAACGTTTATGGAACATATTGACGGCAGTGGCACCGCATTCAGTTTAATCAGCGAAATTGGTTTAATGCACGATTGGTTGAATCAATATATCGTTGGTAATATGTATGCACGTGTTGGTTATAATTTCGGATTTGATATTACCGAACATGCCGCCGGCCAGGATTACATGGATATGCAATCTGATGGTTATGTGATTTTGACACCGGGTTATTCGTTGATGGCACAAAAACGCATATATCCATCGTCATGGTTCCAAATTCGTCCATATGCGTCGATTGGTGTTGAATACGATGTGTTGGGTGCGCCGGATTTCGTAAAGTATAAATTTGCATTGGCGCATACATACACCAAGTATGACATTGATATTGATCCGTTGTGGGCAAATATTGGTGGCGGTGTCGAATTCCTGTCGGCCAGTGGGCTGCAGTTCGGAATAGATTATCGTTATCAGTATAATGATGCGATACAACTGCATAACATCAGGGTATCTGGATCATACAGATTCTGATATAAAAAAACCGCCAAAATTGGCGGTTTTTTAATAGATTAGCACGTATTTTATCGTGCCGAAAATAAACCAACCATTGGAATCGGCATAAAAGCATGCAAAAAATCCCGGAAATCCCGGAATTTTAAAAAAATAATCCGTGCCTAAAAAAAGTGTTGGTTTATTTTCAGCACATCTGTTATAATTTCCTAAAAGGGAAGGTGTTTGGATGAGAAAAATTTTGCCAATATTGCTGTGTTTCTGCGGTATTCCGGCCGGTGCAAATGCGGTGGCACTGGAGGATGCGTTGCGTGCAACATATACTGCATGCGTTGGTATTGATGATGAATTATATGATTTAAAGCAAATGGCGGGAATTAACACGGCGATTACCGGCGTGGGCACGGCGGCGGGCGCGGGCGCAACAATTGTCGGAATTGTTAAATCCGCCAAAGATGCCAAGGCCGAATCGCTGGAAAAAATATTAGAAGAGATCCGTGACTTGCAGAAAGATTTGCCCCCAATGACAGAATTAGAGGTATCGGTATTTTTGTCCGAATTCAATAACAGTTTTTAAACGGAATTAAACAGTGCGGGCGAAGTTCAATCTGAATTGGAAAAAACAGTAAAGCAATCAAAACGTTTGGGTAATTGGCGTACCGGATTGATGGCGGGCAGTACCGCGACAAATGTCGCAGGGGCAATTATTGCCGGCACAAATCGTGTAAAGGGCGATTTAAAAACGCAAATTGATGCGTGTATTGCATCGGTGGATGCATTGCGAAATGTGATGATGCAGGCGCGTTTGGATGGATATGATATAACCGAGGCCGAAGAAATCGCCGATGCGTGTGGCGAATTTAAATTTGCAAACATAGACAGCATTAATAATAAATCCACCGGGGCAACAATATCGTCGGGTGTTGGTGCGGCAACCGGGTTGGTCGGGACAATATTGTCGGCATCGGCCAACAGTTCATCTGTGCGCGACGATAATTCTGATTCAGGAAAGCAAAAGGAAAAGAATCTGAATACGGCATCAAATGTGATGGCGGGGGCCACGACGGCCGCGTCGGCCACGGCCACAGTATTTAATGCAACCCAGATTGGCGCAATACGCCGTGTTGCGGAAATTGCATCCAAATGCACGGAGGTATTGAAATGAAAAAATTACTGATTGTATTTTGGGGTGTGTTGTTTGTATTTCCGGCATTTTGTGCGGATGTATATTTTCATGTTGAACCTGAAAATTTAAAAACTGTGGCATCGGCATATTTTGATACGGACAGCGACCCGAATGTTGTGGCCAAAATTGCGGATGAATATTTGGCCCAGTTGCAATCAAATAATAACCAGGGGGTAACAGTTGCGGGAATGCAGGCCGTATGTGCGGCGGGTGGTTTGGATATAACAACGCAATCGGGGCAACAACAGTGCATTGATTTTGTGACCACATTGTCAACATTATCAGACACAAATTTTTATCATGTTTGTGATGACGATGAATATGAAAAAATCCCCGAATCTGTCAGAAACATATCAAAATGTGAAAAAGATTTTTTTACCAGTACCAAGGCTGTATTATCAAATGCGATTGCGTTGGCCCAGGAATATGCCCGAATAAAATGGAATGATAATATTGTATGTTCCAGTCAAGTTCGCCAACACAGAAGTGACGATTGGATCAGTTGTAAATCAATAAAAACGGGGGCGTTTTATGAATTTAGATTTGGCAGAACGGACGCATCAAATGATGCAAATATAATGCGTGATACTCACAAGGCAATTTGTGAAATGTACGGCGGGGAATATCAGGCGGGTTGGGGCTGTTTAATTGATAAATCCGAATGTACAAATATAAATAATACCTGCAATAAATTTGCATGCGATGCCACGCCCGGTGATTATAAACCGGTTGCTGGTACTGGGAATATGTTAACGGCCGCAATGTTTCAATTTATGGTTAATCCTGATCCTGTGCCAGGATGCGAAATTACTAATAAAGCAATAATTAATAATGAACAATTGCAAATGAGCAACGTTTGTTCGATTGATCCGTTTACCTTCTGTAAAGTGGGTACGCAAGTAAATCTGGCCCCCGCATCAGATTTTGAATTGCGGAAATATATTGCCCAAGAATGTAAAACGGATATTAGTCAAATAACATGCGATGCTGGGTATGGTATATATAAAGGTGCCGGTGAAGGTGCCTGCCGGAGAACAGCGTTGAATCTGTATGACGTTGTGGTGTCTTGCTATTATCAAGGTAATAAGATAGATATTGTGTTTGATGATTTAAGCGAAGCGTGGAATACTACATCGCGTGGTGGGTTGCAATCTATGATGTGTGTGACGGCCGACGGCATATTTGACGGGAAAAATTGTAGTCTGGCAGATAAAGTATTATGTGATCAAATGAAGGCACAAAATGCCGCTGTATGTCCAGAGTGTCGCGATATTTATTGGGATGAAGATAATAATTTATGTGTTTTGGGCTCGGCCAAGGCGGCAACAAATTTACAAAATGGAATAGAAATTGCGGGTGTTATTGTTACTGTTGTTGCGGCCGTGGCGGTAACGGCTGCAACGGGGGGGGACTGCTGCACCTGGGGCGTGGGTGATTGTTTCAAATATTGCAACGGGCCTTACTGTTACGGGTGGTACGATGACTGTTGTATCAGAAGCGGTCATGACATATGGTATATTTGATCCATTTGTAAAACGTGCCCAGGAATGTATTTCTAATAATGATGCCCAATGCGCAGAAGAATTGGTTGTAGACGAATTGAACACCATGATTGGTTACAAGGAGGAATTTACCCCGGCACAGCAAAATGCATTGGATGAATATTTGGCCAAATTGATTGAAATGATACCAGACGATTCAGAGTTTTGGCAATATTTTTGGAATAATCCAGAATATTTTGATTGTAACGATGATGGTACGGATTGTGCACCAAAAGAACGGGCGCAATTCTGGCAGCTGGTGCGTACAGTTGGTGATGTTTCAATGTTTGTTGGGGGGTTACTTAGTATGATTAGTGCAATCGCGCCAAAAGTGGCAACAACGGTTACAACTACCACCACCACCACCACAAAAACCGAAGCGGCAATATATAACAGACTTCAAAGAATTGGTATTAATGAGAAATTAGGCAGCGGGAAAAATGCGGGCAGAACAGTTGTTCAGCATATGGACGGCAGGAATAGTACCATTTTGGCAAATAATATTAAAAATGTAAATGTAACAGCAAATGTGAATACGGATTTGGTGCCAACCGTGGAAAAAATAGTTGCCGCAAATGATTTTGTTCCAAAAAACATCAACATAAATAGCCAATTCACGCCGTGGCTCAGACAAAACTCGCAATATAAATTTGTGGATATGAAGACGGGTCGATTATTTACCCAGGCGCAAGTTGATGATATAGCCAAATCAGTGACACAAACCGTTACAACAACTACCACAACGGTAACACCGGGCACTGCGTCATTGATATTTAATGAGCTGGGGTTGATACCAGTTACGGTTGGGGCCGGAAATTTGATTTATCATGAACTGGAAGAGGCGGATACACTTATTTTGTCCCGTGATGGTGAAGAAGAATTTGAAGCCCCAGAGCCCGGGGATCCGGAGTTCATCGTCCCGATTCCTGTACCCGTTCCTGTACCAATAGATACGTCCGCAGAAGACCCAGAACCGGCACCGGTTGTGATACCCGTTCCGACACCCGCACCAGTTGTAACAACGGTGGCACCTGAAAAACCAAATGTTACAATTGACTTATCGGATTTGCCGGATATGACACCGCATGTTGATGAAACGGAAATTCAAATTACAAATACTCCGTTGTCGGTGGATAAATATACATATACACCATCCGCACCAGCACCGGTGAGAAGTGAGCCTGTGACACCGTATCAGGTTGAAAAGCCGAATAATACCGGGCTGATTGCCACGGCGGCGATATTGGGCGCAATTGGTACCGGGGTGTTGGTTGGCGCGCTGGTCGGCGGTGACGATGACGACGATGATGATACGCATGGCGAAGAATATAATCAATTGGAACAAGATTTGACAACTATTTTAAATGTTGCCGGTGGAACAATTGGATATGTTGGTAATCATTCGATAACATTGGCAAAAATGCAAACCATGGTTGGTTCATATGTACAAATTGTAAATATTGCCGGAAACGCGGTTGTCGTGGTAATATATAACGGGCATTATTTACCGTATTATTTGAATCCTGGGGTGGGCCAGTGGATACCAGTGTTGGGTATTTCATCGGTTGGTGGGTATATGAACACATACCCGCAAAATCCAACGGGTATAAGTGTGGTTGACAGCATTGCCGGTATATTAAATCAAAAGTTACCGGGGCGGTTGGTCGGTCAGTTTGTTGGCGCGAATTCCGCCGGGGTTCAATTCCCGACACCCGCGCCGGCCGCGTATCAAACGATAAATGCTGAATTCCCAAATGGGGTTGTACAATCGGCGACAGAAATGCAAAGCCAGACCGGCCAGCAACTGTATAATAATAATTATAATCGAATAAAAAACATATTTATAACCGCCCATTTGGGCGGTTTTTTTATTGTTCTGACGTAATACCCCGGGCGTAAGCCCGAGGGATTATTTGTTGACTATTTCATACTGTAACGCCATTCATTCCATTAAAATGGAATGTCGTCACCGATGTCGGCGATGGACATTTCTTCGCGTTGTGGGGTGGCGGATTGTGCGGGCGTTGCCCCATAATCACCGCCAGATTGCGCGTTGTCCAAACTTTTTGCACCGGCCAAAATTACCATTTGACCCGCGAATTGGTTTAATACAACCTCGGTCGTGTAAACGTCAATTCCCTGTTGGTTTTGCCATTTGCGCGTACGCAATGAGCCCTCTAGGTACAATTTGGTTCCCTTTTGCAACATGCGTTCGGCGACCTCGACCAAATTCGGATTAAATATCACGACACGATGCCATTCGGTTTGTTCCTTTTGTTCGCCAGTTTGTCTGTCGCGCCACCGATCCGATGTTGCCAGCGAAAAACTGACCACTTTTTGGCCGTTTTGCATTGTTCTGACCTGGGGATCCTGGCCAACATTGCCGACCAATATAACTTTGTTTATGCTGCCTGCCATGATTATTTCCTTTGTTGTTGTGTATAGTTAATTGGAGCAACAAAATCAAAAAAAATCAAGTAAAATCGAGAGATGCTTTTATGCAGACTTGACTTTTTGTCAAAAAAACTGTATAATAATGGGGTCAATTATCAAAGGGGGCAAAATTCTTTGTTTCCCGTTTCCACAAAAGGGTTTTTATATGCATATAAATGAATTAAAGGCTAAATCGCCACAGCAATTGTTAAAAATGGCCGAAGATATGGGAATTGAAAATCCGGCCCAATTAAATGTGCAACAATTACGTTTTGCCGTGATGCGGGTCTTTGCCGCGGATAAAAAGGTCACGTTGATTGGTGATGGGGTTTTGGAACGCATGTCTGATGGGTTCGGGTTCTTGCGCGCGCCGGAAAGTAATTATTTGGCCGGACCAGATGATTTGTATGTATCGCCCGCGTTGATTAAAAAATATGGCCTGAAAACCGGGGATTATATCGAGGGTCAAATCCAGGCACCACAAAATGAATCAGAGCGTTATTTTGCGCTGGAAACAATCGAACGGGTAAATGGTGGGGATCCCGAAAAATTGCGTCACAGGGTATCTTTTGATGATATGACACCATTGTATCCGGATGAAATGTTAAAGATGGAGGTTATTGATGACAAGGACAAAGGGCGCAGTTTGTCTGCGCGTGTCATCGATTTAATCGCGCCAACCGGACGGGGCCAGCGCAGTTTGATTGTTGCGCCCCCGCGCACGGGTAAAACGGTTATGTTACAGAATATTGCGCATTCAATTGCAACCAATTACCCAGATGTGAAATTAATAGTGTTGCTGATTGATGAACGGCCCGAGGAAGTTACCGATATGCAACGCAGCGTCAAGGGCGAGGTTATTTCATCCACATTTGATGAACCCGCCGCACGGCATATTCAGGTGGCTGAAATGGTTATTGAAAAGGCCAAACGTTTGGTCGAAGCCGGTCAGGATGTTGTTATATTATTGGATTCGATTACCCGTTTGGGGCGCGCGTACAATACCGTTGTTCCATCCAGTGGCAAGGTTTTAACCGGTGGTGTTGACGCGTATGCGTTGCAACGGCCAAAACGATTCTTTGGTGCGGCCCGTAATATTGAAGGTGGCGGTTCGTTGACCATTATTGCGACCGCATTGGTTGATACTGGTTCAAAAATGGACGAAGTTATTTTCGAAGAGTTCAAAGGCACCGGTAACAGCGAAATTATTTTGGACAGAAAATTATCGGACAAGCGTGTATACCCGGCAATCGATATCACCAAATCTGGTACGCGCAAGGAGGATTTGTTGGTCGGCAAAGACACGTTGTCTAAAATGTATGTTTTGCGGCGTATAATTAATCCGATGGGTACATTGGAGGCAATGGAATTTCTGTTGGATAAATTGCGTGTGACAAAAACAAATGCTGATTTTTTTGCATCAATGAATCAGTAAGCAAAAATTTTTGTTGGGTTGCGTGAATTTCCGTCTGGTTTGTATTCAGACGGAATTTTTTTTAATAGTTTTTGTGTGGGAAATATGATATAATTTCTTTAAATTGATGTTGTGCCGAAAATAAACCTACGTTTATTTTCATCACATTTAATTTGTTAAAAATCCCAGAAAAACGCATACATTCCTCCCTTTATTCGTGCCGAAAATAAAGGTAGGTTTATTTTCGGCATTATTTTTTATGTTGGGGTGTGGTGCGGCATTGGCCGACATGGTAATAGATATATTCCCAACAAGTACAGGATGGCGAATACAAGATGCAAGTGGTGCACTAGTTGGTAATGCAGAGTCACAACAAACTATTCAACGGCTTGCTAATACTTATGCCAGAAAAGGATATACAGTAAATTGGCGAAGTGCGTTGCCCGCTACGACCGGTACAACAGCAGTAACAACAACGCCACGCCCAGGGTCAAATTTGCCGGCGACAACGGTGCAGCCAGGACAGAATTTACCCACAACAACAAATGGTGGCGGTTCCACAGGTGGTACCGGCGGTGGTGCCACAACATCGTCTGCACCACGTGTAAATTCTGCTAATGTTGCTAATGCTGCATTAGGGGCTGTTGGTATGGTTACTGGTGCCGTTGGGTTGTATGAAAGTACCGCGGGTTCGGACAAAACAACGTGGGCAGATGTTGGTATGGGGGCGGCAAGTGGCGCAACATTTGCCGCCGGGGCTGCCGCGGTTGTAAATGCTATACCAGTTGCGGGTCAAATAGCGTATGGTGCGGCGGTTGCTGTTGGTGCCGTTATTGGTTCTATGGGGGCAGGGGCTAAAATGTTTTCTGAAAGTGATTGCGAAATGGATCCTGTGTTGGGAATATATGCATGTTGCAATATTTCAAAATTAAGTAATATCGATGCGTATCGTGCGGAAATAGGGGATAAAATGTTTACTGATACTTTCCCGTATGTGCGTTATTGTGTCCAGGGAAAAAAGGAATTCAAAGAAGAACAGCCATGGTTAAAGGGACGATTTTTGGATGACCATTGGTCGGAAAACGTGGAAGTTGGCCTGTGTCCGGGGTATTCTATGCCAGTGAACCAGGAAGGTATGAATATACAACTGTATGCGAAAAATGATGCAAGTGTTGGATTTTGCTGGGCATGGGAATGTGCGGATCCGGGGCGGACGCGTCAGGGCGGGACCTGTGTTGGCAGCGATGTGGTAGATGCCAGTATGATGGGGCCTTTTTTGCCGGAAAATACCGAAGAAACACCCGTGGATGATGCGAATAATAACGGTATAAATCTGGTTAATCCTGTGTCGCCAACAGATTGGGATGCAATGGATGCGATGATAGAAAATTTGCCGGAAATAGGCGAAGCATGTAAAAATATGGATTTGCCACAATTTGCGACGGCAGGGGTTTATATTAACAATGGTGTCAGTGTTGTATGTGCGGCAACGGAATGCAAAAGTGGGACTTATTTGGTTCTGAATTCGTCAGGCGTGTCCCAGGGATGGTGTGTTGCATCAACGTATTGCACAAATGATGGTGAACATTTAAATATTATTGATGGAACAAAAACAGATTTGCAATGTGTATCTGATGCAAACAATGAAAACAATAATACAGATGCTAGTAATGGCGCAGGGACAGAAAATACGCATGTGGGGGATTCAACTGATACCAGGAATGAATGTGAACGCGGCGTTGCCGGGTACGTAATGTTCGAAGGTGTGTGTATGCCAACCGCACAAATGCAACAAATTCAGCAACAGCGGATTCAGGCACAGCAACAGGCACAACAGAATGCAGTAATTACAAATTTGCGTAATCAAATTCAGCGTCAGGCCAATATTATCCAGGATATAGAAGATGCCCACAGTGATGATAAGGTTACTGTATGGAAAGATGCCGAAGGTAAATTTAATACATCACGATTGCTGTCTGATTCAATTGCGGGTGTTGCATTGGGAACTGTTGGTGGATTGGTTGTGAACAAGGTTGTAAAGGACAAACATGTTGAAACCGGGTTCGAAGAATTAAGCTGTGCGATTGGTGGTGAAACCGTGGCTGATTTTGATGAAAGGTTCACAATTACCGGTGCAGTGAACAAGGAACAATGTATCGGCAACAATGTCGGGTTTGGCAATGTTTATGTATGGGCGGCACGTAACAGTGATGGTACAGATTATTCGCGTATGGTCGAAGATATAAATAATCCTGATAATAATGCGTGTTGGGTTCGCATAGATATAGAATCCAGCAATGCGAAATTAAACGTATCGGATGTGCCATCGCGTTGGTTTGTGGTTGGTCAACAAATTACGTGTGGCGAATGGACTGCACGTGAAACATTGCGTCAACGTGCATTGGATGCACGTCGTGGTGCGCGTACATGGGCGACTGTTGGTGGTGCGGTTGGCGGTGCCGGCGTTGGTGTTGGGTTAATGGAATTGTTTGGGAATCGGTTAATTGGTGGCAAGGTAATGGGTCAAAAATCATTGGACGAAATGGAATTGCTGTATTCACAAATGTCGGAAACCGAACGTCGTGAATACCAGGCCGCGGCAGATAAACTGGTTGAATTATGTGACGAGTTATATCAAAAGGGTGCGACCAGTCCATTATGTGAATGATGTATGGCGCATAATAATATAAATTCGGGGTACATACTGTGCCCCGTTTTTTAATACGTGGTGAAAAAAATGAAACGATATTTTTTTATTATTATATGTGTTGCGTTTGTTTTTTGCGCGGCATATTGGGCCGGTGGACGTGTGGCAACACAAAAATGTGATACGCGCATTGTGGAAATTCGCGCAAATCAGCAATCAATTAATATACAACAAATGGTGAACGCAAATGAAAAGACTGTTAATACTGGGGTGTGCGATATTCGTCGCATCCTGCGCAAACAATACACAATTGCCGAATGATTCGTGTGTGCCATGCATTCCAATTTATGGGCGGGCCACCGATTGGAACCTGATAAGTGATGATTTGGCACGAAATATTTATCGGCATAATTTAATGTGTAAAAAATAATTACGCATTTAATACCAGACCGACCAAATTTTTTACGATGTTTGCACTGTTGCTGTCGCCGGATGGCGCATATTCCACAAATTCAAAACTGTGGGCGTTTGGCGCAAATGCACGAATAAAATATTCGGCCGCGTCCAGGCTGATACCATCAGGTTCGGGCACCAAAACATCGCGGAATATGTTCGGGTCAATTGCATCAAAATCAAATGATACAACATATTTACGATTGCCGATTTTTCGTTTTATTTCGTCGGTTGCACGTGCCCAATCGTCCGCGGTTTGTAATTCGGATGGTGTGCGTGTATATATTTTTTTATGGTTAACAAAATTTATTTCCGATGGTTCGTATGAACGCGTTCCCAAATAAAATATATTTTCAGGTAACAGTGCAGGGCGACGCGTTTGTAACGACAACCAACGTTCGTCACCGTCGCCCAATAATGCGCGCACATTTGTGCCGTGCGGGGCACCGGATGCCTCGGCCTGGGACGATTCGGGGGTGTGTATATCCAGATGTGCATCAACATATACCAGGCATAAATCTTCGTCGGGTAATCGATCGGCCAATGCGGCAAAATGACCAAAGTTTACAGAATGATCGCCACCAATCATTATGTGACGTTCATGCGGTGTGGCCGCAAAAATTTTTTTCTGGATTTGGAAACAATCACCAAAACGATCGTTGCCGTATATTTGTGCATTATACGAATCGGCGGTGACGATTGTCCATGCGGCATCGGGGTACATTTGACGCACCGCGTTTGGGGCCAATGCCGGCCCGCCGTCGACAACAATTTTGGCCGTGGCGGCACGGCCATATTCAATTCCCATTATATTTTTCATTTTTGATAAGACTCCACTATACTTTCGGCGGCGTTTTTTAATTTTTGCAGCGAAGATTCATACGCCGTACAGTCGCGCGCGATTTCAGAACGATATGCGTCACGCATGTTTGTTTGCATGTATGCACATCCGCGCAGATGTTGAACACAATATTGATGTCCCGTGGCAAATGCCTGCTGACCACGAACGCTGCTGGCCATGCTGGCCCAGTCTATGTCCAATGCCTGGTCCAAATTTTCCCATGAATTGTCACCGGTATATTTGCCGACCGTTTCCATCCAATATTCATTCATTTCTTCATCAGTCCAATGCTTTTCGGTTTTCAGACTTAATATTTCTTTGATTAAACTGTCTATTTCCGGTTGATATTTTGAATCAATTTGGGCCAATTTCGCACTGCAATAACAGCGATTATATTCGGTATTTGCGCGTTTGCAATATCCGTCCATGCAACTGGCATAATCGGCCATGCACCGTGCGGATGATATTGGCTCAACCTCGGTCGTGTAAACGGCGGATGTTGATTGACGTGCGGTGGAAACATTGCCGTCATCGCGCGATGTGCGCGCGGCCGTGTGCATTGTTACCCCGCCGGTGCCGGAACGTGCAACCACCCGACGCTGTGAATTTGAATTTTGATTCGTTGTGTATACGGAAACGCGCGCATTTTGCGGGTATGCCGCGGCGGCACGGGCATTCGTGCTTGTGCCAGATGTACGACGCTGTGAAACACCGCGCGATGCGACGGCTGTCGCCGTGGGTGATGCGGATGTGGCACTGCGTGCCGTGGCGGTGGTGGTTGATGCGCGCCGTGGTACAACGCCACGTTTCGTTGTGTTAACGGGGCCACTGGTGCGCGTCAGAACATTTATGTGCGCATTTGATTGCGATGGATTGGTGCCAGGATTTAAATTTGTGCGCATGGTATTATTCATGTACGGATACAGGTTATTATATGTATTTGCACTGACATAATCCGATGGACGCGCCGTTGCCCATGCATCACAGACGATATGCGTGGCGATTATAAAAAACGCAAAAAATGCAATATTTTTAACCATTATTACTATATTGTAAAAATTTTATGCCAATCAGACAAGAAAAATTTGCAATTATGAAAAATATTGGTATAATCTGTCCCGTTTCGGGGCGTAGCTCAGTCTGGTAGAGTGCTTGCTTTGGGAGCAAGATGTCGAAGGTTCGAATCCTTTCGCCCCGACCAGAAAATTCAAACCGTCGCAAATGCGGCGGTTTTAATTTTCTGGGTGGCCCGTGCGGATTCAAACGACAAACCGCCGTTTGTCGGGGGTTCGAATCTTTCACTCGATTTATCGTCAAAAGACGATAAATCTGCGTGTATCCTCGTATTTATGCGAACTGCGCAGGGCTTGTTCTTATATACTCGGATTCCCTCGGCTTATGCCTGTGGGTATCCTCGTAGTTATTCGAACGGCGCTGACGCTTGTTCTCATATACTCGGATTCCCTCGGCTTATGCCTGTGGGTATCCTCGTAGTTATTCGAACGGCGCTGACGCTTGTTCTCATATACTCGGATTCGCCCCGATTAAAATATGCTGGCAAGGCCGAAAACGCGGGATTTTATATTAAAAAATGCACGGTATGTGATTTTAAGAACGCCAAATCCACCCAAATTTCAGATATTATCTTGTATAATTTGTATGACTGTGTAATTCACCGTTCAGATGATTATTGTCTGGTTATGTTTTGTTTGACTCTTTGTTGGCACCATATATAATAACCGATATGGACATAAAACAGTTAAAAAATATTATTCAAACTACTTTCCCAGGACTATCTATAAATAATTTTTCGATTCTGGGTGATGGCAAGTATGCCTATGCGTGTTTAGTTAATGATAAAATTGTTTTTAAAATTCCAAAACTTGAAGACGAATATATGAACGACCAAGATAAAGAAGTAAATATTTTACAACATTTAGCCAATAAATTGTGTGTTCGTATACCTGAAATATTATACAGTGGCAATAGCATTGATGGTAAATATATCATTGGTGAAAGTTTCCTTAACGGTATAACATATACTCAAGAATTGCATGATTCTTTTGATGAAAAGACTAAGTCTGATATATTGCAGCAAATAGGCAGAATTATGCGCAATCTGCATGATTGTGCGCCATCTGATTATGTATGGCTTAACAGGAACGTTGAAACATATATTGATAATTTAGATGCTTTTAATAAATATTGTGATTTCAATGTTAGAAAAGCATTGCCAAAAGATATTATAATTAGTGCTGATAATTTAGCTGAGAAATATAAACAAATCTCATCTGAATATCCCGCGACACCTGTTTTTGCGCACTGCGATTTACATTTTGGAAATATGATATTTGATTGTGAATCAAAAAGAATAACTGGATTGATTGATTTCGGGGCCGCGCATTATGCGGAACCTGCTCGTGATATGCATTATTATTATGGAACTGGTGCGAAAGATATATTAACGGGATACGGTGATAATGGAGACCAATTTTTACCGATACGGCAACAGTTCCAATCTGTTATAAACATGATGTGTAATATAAAAGAAGATTTACAAAATCATAAATTGCCAGATAACAACATAAAAAAATTGAAATTGTGTTTGTCTTTACCACAGTAAGAATAAAAATCCTGTTTTTTATTGCGCGCCGTATGTGTTTTAGTCGATTTTGTGTGGTGAAAATAGATAGATTTTAACATGTTTTTTTGTTATCCTTTTGGCAAAGAGTGCTGCTAAATGAATATCTTACCAGATTATATAAAGGGTGAACGGGTGCAATTGCGCCGTTCTTTATCGTCGCATGCCAGTGCTGTGTGGCAATATGTCAAAGATAATCAAGATTTCTTTATGAAATGGCAGAATAGTTGTTGGAAAAGTGAAAAAGAAATTTTTGATTATTTTACCGAATTAAACAGTGATAAAAACCGCAAAGATTTTTATTATACTATTTTTCTTGGTGACAGAATCATCGGTACTGTAAATTGTTGGGATGTCAGTACATGGCGAATGGCGTGCCAGTTAGGGTACGAGATAAATCCAGAATATGCCGAACATGGTTATATGACAGAAGCGGTCAAACTTTTGGTAACAGAACTTATTAGAGCTGGGTTCGTTCGTATAAAAATAGAATGTGCAACAGAAAATATTCCAAGTATGAAGTTGGCAGAAAAAGTGGGTTTTGTTTGTGAGGGCATAATGAAGAAAGATGTATTTATGAAATCGGTAAATCATTTCTGTGATACAGCGGTTTTTGCAATTGTTAATGAAGATAATGCAATAAAATTGGAAAAAAACAGGTCAAGTATTGTGTAAAAATATTCTTTGACAAGGTTGTATTAAATAAAATAACGAGATGAAAATGTCCAATGCTGGCGCGTTGCTGATATTAAAATTATCTAGATTTTGTCTGTATTTTATGCCTTTGATACCTGTTATTACATTGGTGTATTTGGGCAAGGGTGTTTCGTTGGCGGATTTCTTTTTAATTCAGGGAATTTTCAGAATAGCGGCGTTTTTGTTTGAAATACCCAGTGGTTATTTGGCAGACGTATTTTCCAGAAAGAAAATTATGGTTTGGGCCGCACTTTTACAATTTTTTGGGATGTTTTTATTGATATGGGCCCAGGGATTTTGGGCTGTTGTGGTTTGTGAGTCACTTATGGGAATGGCCAGCGCACTACTTTCTGGTACGGGTGAAGCCTATGTGTATGACCTGTTAAAGCGAGACGGTAAGGAAAATCAATATGTGAAAGAAAACGGTTCAATAAAGTCATTTGCGCAAGTGGGGACGTTTATTTCCATGGTCATAGGCGGGGTATTGTTGGCACGGGGCGAGAATGTATTGTTGGGTGTAGAGGCGTTTGTAGTATTCTTTGGATTTTTGTTGATGCTGTTTTTGCCGGAAATCAAAGAAGTCAGGCGCAAAGTTGTACCAGAGGCAAGCCCATTGAAAGATTGTCTTGGTATAGTAAAGATGTCTGTGAAACATCCAGAAATAAAGTGGTTGATGTTGTTTCCCGCGATATATTCAACATTTACGATAGTATTATTATGGTTGTTGCAGCCGGCGATGGAGTTGGCATTTGTTCCTGTTGCATTGTTTGGGGTGTTTTTTGCCATCAATCAGGGAAGCAGGGTATTGTTTTCCAAATTTGCACATAAAATTCTGAATGCTTTGGGTGCCAAAAAGTTATTGTTGGGTTGTGTTGGGGCGTTGGTGCTGGGGTTTGCTGCGGTGCTGTTGACGATAAATTCAAATGGGTTTATGATGCCACTGGTGTATGCAATATGTGGAATGGTTGCGATTATACCCGCTGTTCAGACGATGTGTGTGTTGGTCTTTAATGATTATATACATCACAGAATTCAATCAAACGAGCGCGGCACAGTATTAAGTGTAAGTTCAATGTTTAATATGGGAATATCTGGTGTGGTGTTGATGGCGGCAAAGCCGTTGTTAAGTAATTTTGGTGTGGCGGCAACAACAATAATATTTTTAGTATTGGTAGTGCTTATTCTTATACCATTGAAAAAAGTATTTGAGATAAAAAATTTATAAAAATTATAATCGATTTTCAAATTATCGTACGGCGTATGTGGGTTAGCCTATTATCTTTGGTGTGCCAAATGAATGTTCCAAAATGCGGCGGGCATCGTCAAAATGTCCCGCGCCAAATGTTGCCAGCACGCAATTATGAGAATTCACCGCATTAAAAATGCATTTTATCATATATGGATCGCGCGAATATAAATTTATATCGGCATGCAATTTATTTATCAGGTTGCCTTGTTTGTTTGGTTCGTTCCACTTTGGATGTTCGGCCAACATATCACTGATATTATCGTCTGTGATTTTAATGTCAAAATTCTGTAAAAAGTATTTTTTGAATTCTGATTCATTCATCGGCTTTGGAAAATCGTCATTCCAGAACTTATGAATAACATTTTTAATCGCGCGATTAATAGAAAAATTTTCATTAAATGTTTTTTTGTAAAGATACGCATCGTTCAACATAAAAAATGTCTGCATTTTATGTGCATAATCCGGCGACAATGCAACCAAGTCAGAAATCCAATCTGTTTTAGCCGTATCGGCAAAGACAACATCTAGGCCCGCGCGCATACCAAGCAGTGCCGCATATTCCAGTTCATTTTTAGTCGTAATTTTACCGGCATTTGGCATTAATGTTGCTTTACGACTGTATTCCGTGACCACACAATCAATATCAAAATCAGAAAAACATTTATCTATTAATTTAAAGGACTTGTCTGCGCCGTGTTTCGTTCCGCAATAAATTAATTTTTTATTATCAAATTCAAACACCGCCAACGCCGGCGAACGCAAATGCGATTTTACATCTGACCAAGAATCCAACAAAGTTAAATCTGGTACATATTTCATTAATATTACCCAAAAAATTCATTACTTATACGATATTCGACTTACTTTTCAACATTTTGGTCAAAACGGATAAATTAACCCCGTTGGAATCCGGTTTATACAATTCAAAGTTGTTCTTGTCTTTAACAAATTCGTGCCATTCGCCCCCGGATATATTTGGTGTATTAAATTTATCTTTCAAAACATATATTTTGATATTGCCGTTTGTGATTTCCTGCATAACATCAATCTCGATAACCTTGTTTATCCGTTTGTCTGTTAAACAATAATAATTACCATCTGTATCCTGTTTAAAACCGATGGAATCCAGTTCATAAACATACGCCTTGGGGGGAATATTTGGATTTAATTCCTGGATGTATACGCCATCTCTTTCATACGGCGTTAGCCAACCATTACCAACCAATCGCATAATCGCGTAATTTTTAGCATGTATGAAATCAGAAGTTGCAAATACAGCAGTAACTTCTGTTTGCATATGGTTTATATGTGCCGGTTTCGCATGGATAACCCCATCAGTTATTTTTATGCCAGAACCATGATAAAGAGTTTTATGTAAGTTTTTATTCATCATTTTTATTGTATCACTTGTAACAAAAAATTCAATAAATTCGTTGTGTTATGGTTGGTGCGCGTGTAAAAAACAGCGCAAATAAAATGGTGGTACAACGTATTATAGTTTTTTATACGGCTATATAATTGTGTTTTTTACTTTGTTTATAGATTGTAAGTGTTGTTCGGCTTTATTTATTCTGTCGTCGGTTAGTATAATTTCTTTAATTTGTGCGTTCTTTGTTCCGCTAAGTTCGCATGCAATATTATTGATTTTACAGAATTCGTATTCAATTATTGAAATTGCGCGGCCGTGAGTTATTGCAAGTATTGTATCGTCTGTATCATGCTTGTTAAATATATCTATCATAAAATTGAAGAAACGTGTGACTATTTCCCTTTTGTTTTCACCTGTGCGACCAAATCTGATTTCATAATCCCCGGCAATTTGTTTGGTGGCAACTTCTATCATTTCTGGGTGTTTCTTTGTGTCACCACCATGAAACCCGTAATCTATTTCGCATAACCTTTCGTCTGTAATGATAGATAATGGTTGTTTGATTGTATCAAGAAATATTTGCGCGGTTTCCTTGGTGCGGATGTATGGGGAAGAATATACAGCATTTAGTTTCCCGTTGAAAATTTTTGATGCATCTTTTACTTGTTGTATGCCGTTGCTTGTCAAATTATTTAAAATATCTGGATCAGAGTTTTGCACCAATTTGGCCTGTGATTTACTTTCGCCGTGGCGCATAAAAAGCAGTTTCATTTTTATGTACCCTTATTCATATTGAAATATAATCATGTATCCCGCATAATGCGTTTTATTCATTCATTTGTTTCATGCATAGTATTAATGCATCGTGCCAATGCGGAATATTAATATCAAATGTGTTTATAATTTTTGATTTGTCCAACACGCTGTATGATGGCCGCGTGGCGGCAGTCGGATATTCAGATGTTGGAATTGCGCGGACATGGCAATTACGGTCGCCCAGTTTCATAATTGCGGTGGCGAAATCATACCATGAACATACGCCCATATTTGTATAATGGTATATGCCGGCGTTTTCATGATTTATTTGCGGAGTTATTTTTATAATCGCATCCGCCAAATCACCCGCGTATGTCGGGGTTCCAATTTGATCGCAAACAACATTTACAGTGTCGCGTTCCGCACCCAGTCGCAACATAGTTTTTACAAAATTGTTTCCATATGATGAATACAGCCACGCCGTGCGGATTATTATTGCCTTATCATTATTTTGTAATATTGCGCGTTCACCGGCCAACTTTGTTTTGCCATATACCGATACCGGATTTGGTGTGTCGGATGGCGTATATGGCACGTGTGCCGTGCCATCGAAAACATAATCGGTGGAAATGTGTATCAATTTACATCCGGTTTTTGCCAGATTTTCGGGGCCATTCACGTTTACGCGTGTTGCTAAATCGATATCTGATTCGGCGCGATCAACCGCGGTATATGCCGCGCAATTTATAATTGTGTCAATATTATTTTCCCGTACAAATTTTTGCACGGCATCAAAATTTGTTATGTCCAATGCGTCTGCATCTGTTGCGATTGCACCGGGCAGCCGGGCCATGATTTCGTGCCCCAATTGCCCGTTACATCCCGTTACCAGGTACATCTTTTAATCCTTTGGCTATTCTGTCTTTGTCCGAAGTGATAACTTTATCAGCGGGTATGCGCCAATCGATTCCTATTTCTGGGTCGTCATATCTGATTCCGAATTCCGATTCCGGATGATAAAAATTATCACATTTATATGCAAAAATTGCGGTATCGCTTAATACCGAAAAACCGTGTAAAAAACCGCGCGGAATGAATAATTGACGCATGTTTTTATCGGACAATTCCACCGCAACATGGCGGCCAAATGTCGGTGAATTTTTGCGTATGTCAACCGCAACATCCAATACCGTGCCATGCAATACGCGTACCAATTTTGCCTGGGCATGCTCGCCCAATTGGCAATGCAGGCCGCGTATTACGCCATATGATGATTTTGATTGATTATCCTGAACAAAACGGTTTGGAATGCCGTTTTTTATAAATTCTGATTCATTGTAACTTTCGAAAAAGTAACCGCGCGTGTCAGTAAATATTTTTGGTTCGATAATGATTACACCATCAATTTCTGTTTTGATAAAGTTCATTTTTTAATCCCCCGGGTATATACAGAAATTAAATCACAGGAATTAATTTTATGCAATATTGTTTTTTGATTAAGAAAAAAGTTTTATTGAATTTGAACATGCAAAAGACTATAATGAATACATAATACAGCAAGGGGGGATTTAAAAATGCCAAAAGCAAAATCAGACAAGACAAAATCTGTAAAATCACGTCGCACATCGCGTGCGTCTAATTATAATCCAATTGCATTGTCGGTTAAGCGTTTGTATAACAAAAGTGCACCGCTGTTAATATGCGAAGCGTTGTTATTCGGTGTTGCGGCAATATTGATGGTGGTTAAACCGGTCGCAATTTTAACTGCGTTGACGTTTGTAATTGGAATTGCGTTGGTACTGTTCGGATTGTATCGGACGATTGCCGGTTTTGTTGTTTCACGTGATATGGGGGGCGGATGGTTCGATGTGCTGTTTGGTTTGCTGACGGTTGTGTTGGGTGTGCTGTTTTGCATATATCCGGTGGGATCGGTCGCGGCGGTGGTATACATATTTGTAATACTGTTTGCATTGCGCGCGATTTTGTCACTGATATTTTCGATAAATATGATACGCGCACGATTCGGCAATTATTGGTTTGATTTAATTATGTCGATTATATTGATTGCGCTGGCGGTGTTTTTACTGTTCTATCCGATGGCGGGTGCGGTTGTGATGGTGTATTATCTGGCGATAACATTATTGCTGTACGCGGCGGCGGATGTGTATATGTATATCGAAATATTAAAATTAAAAAGATTGGTAAATGATTAAAAAAATCGCCCAAATGGGCGATTTTTTATGTTGGCTTGAAATTTTCTATAATATGTTGTAATATATGCGCAACGCGCCCTTAGCCCAGCTGGATAGAGCATCGGATTTCTAATCCGCAGGTCGCAGGTTCGAATCCTGCAGGGCGCGCCAAAATTTAAATCGGGTTTATTCCGATATAATGATTTCTTGGTTAAACTGGTAACTTTAAACTTAAAACTAAACGAGATTCTGTTATGTCTGAATATAAAATTCAAAAAGGGTTGGATTGTAAGTTAAATTTCGTTGATATGGAACAACGTTGCATAGATTTTTGGAAAAAAAATAACGTATATGCTTACGATAAAAACGCACCACGTGGTAATACCTATGTCGTTGACACTCCGCCTCCAACAGTTTCTGGCTCTTTGCATATCGGTCATATTATGAGCTATACGCAAACAGACATAAACGTTCGTTGGCAAAGAATGAATGGCAAAGCCATATTTTACCCAATTGGATGGGACGACAATGGATTGCCAACAGAACGTCGTGTGCAAAACTATTATGGTATTTCATGTGATGCAGATTTACCTTATGATGAGAATTTTGTTCCGGAACATATTTCAGACGTAAAAGATTTGAAGCCTGTATCTCGCCGTAATTTCATAGAAACATGTTATTTATTGACACAAAATGATGAAAAAGTTTTTGAAGATATATTTCATCGTATTGGTCATTCATACGATTGGGACTTGAAGTACAGCACCATTTCACCAGAAGCAATAAAAGTTTCTCAAAAATCATTTTTAGAGTTGGTATATAAGGGTTTTTGTAAAATCGTAGAAGCGCCTACAATGTGGGACGTTGGTTTTCAATCTGCTGTTGCGCAGGCTGAGATAGAAGATAGGGAAACTGCTGGATTTTTTCACGATATTAAATTCGGCATCAAAGATGAACCTGGCGAATTTTTCAAAATAGCGACAACAAGACCAGAATTTTTGCCTGCATGTATTGCAGTAGTTGCACACCCAGATGATGAAAGATATAAAAAGTATTTTGGGAAAACAGCTATTGTTCCATTATTTAATATTCCTGTTCCAATTGTGCCATCCGAACATGCAGAACCAGACAAAGGTACCGGAATTATGATGGTATGCACGTTTGGCGATGCCGCTGACGTTGCGTGGTGGAAGCAATCTGGATTACCTATTAAGCAAATTATTGGTAAAGATGGCAAATTGATTCCATTAGAATACGGAACTGGTAATTTTGTATCTTTGGATGTGCCACGTGCACGCGAATATTATAATAAAATATCAGGATTACCAGTAAAGAAGGCACGCACACAAATAGTTGACTTTTTACGTGAAAGTGGTGATTTATTGGCAGAACCACGTCCCCTGATGCATCCCGTTAAATTTTATGAAAAAGGTTCTCGCCCATTGGAATTCGTTTCCTCGCGGCAATGGTTTATTGATGTATTGCGCATTAAACAGGAACTGATAGACCAAGGTCGTAAAATTAAATGGTATCCACAACACATGCAATCAAGGTATGAAGCATGGGTAAATGGATTAAATCAGGATTGGTGCATTTCGCGTCAACGTTTTTTTGGTGTCCCATTCCCTGTTTGGTATCATGTAAATGACAAAGGTATTGTTGATTATTCACGTCCAATTTATCCAACTGCTGAACAATTACCTATTGACCCAATGACCGATGTTCCAAATGGGTTCAATCAATCTCAACGAGGACAACCAAATGGTTTTGTTGGCGAGAAGGATATTATGGACACATGGGCTACATCTTCTGTAACACCACAAATTGCAATGGAAATTGCGCCCAAAGGACATCATATTTCATTACCATTTGATGTACGTCCGCAAGCACATGATATTATTCGCACATGGGCTTTCTATACTATCATGAAGGCGTATGCGACAGATAATACTATTCCTTGGTATCAAGCGCACATCAGCGGTTTTGTTCTTGATCCAGATCGTAAAAAAATGAGTAAATCTAAGGGTAATGTTATAACACCCATAAATCTTATTGAACAATACTCTGCTGATGCTGTTCGGTATTGGGCTGGTCGTGCTCGTTTGGGTATTGACGCAACTTTTGAAGAAAAGGTTATGGATCAGGGTAAAAAGTTATGCAATAAATTCTTTAACGCGTCAAAGTTTGTATTCAATATTGTTGAACAAAGCGGAATTGATACAACAGCCAGTTATGCAAACAATATAACCAATCCACTAGACAGCGCTTGGATTGCGAAGATGTCCAACACTATTTCAAATTCACGCCGTTTATTTAGTGCAAATGATTATGCTGGTGCGTTAGAAGCAACAGAAAAATTATTCTGGGATTTTTGTGATAATTATTTGGAAATAATAAAAGGTCGCGCATATAGTACTAGTAACGTATCAGCTGTATCGGCTTTGATGCTATCAATAGATTTATTCTGTCTGATGTTTGCGCCTTTCTTGGTATTCATTACCGAAGAAGTGTACCAAGCACGTCCTTGGGGAACAGGCACAAAATCCATACATACACATTTGTATCCAACCACAGATGCATACGCTTCAATGGGGAATCAATATGATTTGTATACCGTGGTTGTGTCAGTGGTAGAAAAAGTTCGCAAAGCCAAATCAGAACAACAAAAATCAGTTAAAACACCTGTATTATCTTTAACTGTTTGCGGTCGCGAAAAAGATTTGCAACTTATATCTACGGCGGAATATGACTTAAAAAAAGTATTAAACATAGTAGCAGAAAAGATTGATTATGATGTTGTCGATGAAGACATATCTATAAAGACTTTAGAATTAGAGCTTGAATAAACATTATGAAAGGCGTGACAATTATTATTCCATGCTATAAAGCTGGTAATTATATATTAGATTTGTATAAATCAGTGGCGATTCAGCCGATTGAATATCCGTGGGAAATAATAATTGTTGATGATTGTTCCGAAGACAAAGAAACATGTGCCGCTTTGTAAATAAAGTAACTTGTCAAACTTTTTGTAGAAAAAGCGGTTTTAGAACGGGGTACGACAGCAATTTTCACAAAAATGTTACATATTTGCTACATGGTGGGGCGGTTGGTGTAAGAATAAAACGGTGCAAGTGGGCGAAAATCGGGTAAACAATTGGTTTGGGTTCAGACGATTTCTAATCCGCAGGTCGCAGGTTCGAATCCTGCAGGGCGCGCCAAAAATTTTACCGCCGACGCAGTTGGCGGTTTAATTTATGTGTCGTGCCCCAGAATTTAAATCAACGAAAGAGCAGGTTGAACCGCCACAAAAAGGCAGACCGCATTATGCCGGTTTGACCCGGTAAATTTTGCCGGGTGGCACAGCGATCTTGGGGGGGCGAATGAATAATGTTATACGCCGTGGGCGTTTTTTTATTGGGAAATCATACCTGGGGCATTGGGGTGGGACATATGTTATAATGGTCATGTATAAAACAAAGGGAGTTTTTTAATGAAAAAATTTTGGTTGTTTATTTTGGCGGTTGTAATTTCTTTCCTGCCGGGAATTATTGGATTGATGTTTTCGCCGGATGGGGCATCTGATTTATGGTATAATGCGTTGGTAAAACCTGCGTTGACCCCGGCTGGGTGGGTGTTTGCCGTTGTGTGGCCAATTTTATACCTGATTTTAGGTATCGCGTTATATTTAATTATTGTTGACAAGACGCGTTACAGTAAATCTATGTCTTATTGGGCGTTTGGGTCGCATGTGGTGCTGAATGCGTTATGGTCATATTTGTTTTTTGGCGCGAATTTGGTCAGTGCCGGATTATTCGTATTAATTGCCTTAATCGGTGTTACAATATGGATGATGTATGCATTTCGGCCAATCAGTCGACCCGCATATTATTTGGTATGGCCGTATTTGTTATGGTTGTTGTTCGCGTTGTATTTAAATGGTGCCGTATTGTTTTTAAATTAAAATCCGCCGTTTGGCGGATTTTTTATATCTTTAAAATTTTAAAATCAGGATTGCCAACATTCAGGTATTTTAATCCCAATTCCTCGACATAATCAGGACTGTAGCCCTGCAGTAATTCGATATGTTGATGAATTTCCTGTAATTTTGATTGTTCGGCGGCCAATTGTTCCTGTTCCCCGTGCAGTCGCCATATGTTTACGATAAATTGCTGCACGTTCACATCGCCCCAAAACATGCGAACAAACATATACAGTGCAAACAGCGTTAATAAAATGCCGAATTTGCCATATATTCCGTCGGACCATGCACGGCCAATAAATCCAAATAAATTTTTGATTTTTTCCTTCATCGGTGGCATTATATCACAAATGTTTAATAATAATCAAATTTTTGGTGCACCATTGGCCGGAATTACAGATAAACCTTTTCGGCGGGTGGTTCGTATGTTTTCGCCAAATGTGCCGCTGTATACGGAAATGATATCGTGTCATTCATTGGTGGGGGCGCATAAAAATTGTTTGCGGAATTTTGATCGATATGATGATGAAGGCAACATAGGTGCACAAATTTTTGGTGCAAATGTGAATTTAATGGCTGATGCGGCAAAAATATTACAGGATTCAGGTGCGGCGTGGATTGATATTAATATGGGGTGTCCTGTGCCAAAGGTGGCGACGCGCAGTGGGGCGGGGGCAAATTTAATGCGCGATCATAAATTGGCCGAAAAAATTATGCGCGCAGTTGTTGGGGCGGTTCAAATTCCGGTGTCAATTAAAACGCGGTTGGGTTGGGATGATGCACATCGCGATTGGGCCGAATTAATTAATATTGCCGCCGATTGCGGGGTGCGGTTTGCCGCATTGCATGGACGCACGCGGGCGCAATTGTATACAGGGGTGTCACAATTGCCTGAATTGTACAATATGCCGATTCCAATTATTGGAAATGGCGATATTAAAACAGCGGCAGATGTTGCACGTGTGCGCGATTTAGGGTATTCGGGCGCAATGATTGGGCGCGCGATGTTGGGGCGGCCGTGGATTTTGGGTGAATTGGCCGGTGAGTATAATAATATGGGTGGCATTAATATTGGCGCGGTGGCATTGCGTCATTTTGAATATATGTTGGAATATTATGGTGAAAAAAACGCAACACAAATGTTTCGCAAGCATGCGGCATGGTATTCGGCGGGTGTTGCGAATTCTGCGGAATTCAGAATACGTGTAAATCAAATAACTGATGCAAATGAAATGCGTTTGGAAATTTGTAAATTTTGGGGTTGCGAAGCGAATATATAGATTCTATGATTATTAAAAAAGCAAGGAATTGTAAAATGAATGAAAATAACAATATTGAAACAAGCAATGAAATGACAGTTGGTGAAATTTTGCGCAATGCGCGTACAACTGGTCGGCGCAAGCGTGAAATACAAACGGTTGCCAAACAACTGTGCATACGCGAGGAATTTTTACAGGCATTAGAAGACGGAAAATACAATATTATTCCGGAAACAGTATATATTTTGGGCTTTGCACGAAATTATGCGATGGAATTGGGATTGGATCCTGATGAAATCGTTGCCAAATTAAAAAAAGAAATGGGATTGATAACCGATGGGCGTGATGATGACGATGAAAAAGATTCTGATGCGTTTGTGTCCGCCGCGGGTCATGAAAAGTGGTATCGTCGGGTAATAACGAATTGTTATAAATATATTCGGCGCAATTGGATATGGTTTACAATTGGTGGCGTTGTGGTTATTGCGGCGATTGTTGGAATTTTGGTTTTGGGGTCAACAAATCGCGATGTTGTTACGGAACCAGAAAACGGGGCGGTTGTTACGACGACTGTTTCGGAAACATCGGAACCACAATATAATGTGGCGGTGCGTGAACGTTTTGGTACCGAAAATGCCGACGATGCGTCTGTAATATTACAGGCTGTTCAGGAATCATGGGTGAAAATCGAAGATAGACGTGGAAATACTGTATTCAGTCGTGTGTTGGTGCCGGGTGATATTTATTATGTTCCTGATGGTGACAGATATTCCGCGGTGTTTGGAAATGCCGGCGGCGTTGATGTATGGGTAAATGGCGTTTTGGCACCTAAACAGGGGGCGGACCATGTTCGGGTTGCTGATATTTCATTGGCACCGGATGATTTGATAAAAAATTCGCAATCTGATGCCGAATAGTTTTGTACAGAACGGGTAAAAGATTTTTTACCCGTTCTATTGAAATTTTCGACATTTTTTCTATATTAACATTTGTTATGAGTGGTGTTATAAAAATTCGCGGCGCACGCGAAAACAATCTTAAAAATATTGATTTGGACATACCAAAAAATAAATTGGTTGTCTTTACAGGCGTTTCCGGTTCTGGGAAATCGTCGTTGGCATTTAATACCATTTATGCCGAAGGTCAACGCAGATATGTTGAATCATTGTCGGCGTATGCGCGCCAATTTCTGGATATGCAAAAAAAGCCAGATGTTGATTTAATCGAAGGTTTGTCCCCCGCAATTTCAATTGAACAAAAAACTACATCGAAAAATCCGCGTTCTACGGTTGGGACTGTGACCGAAATTTATGATTATTTACGTTTGTTGTGGGCACGTATTGGGGTGCCGCATTCGCCGGTGACCGGATTGCCAATTAAATCACAGACAATTCCGGAAATGGTTGATTGGACAATGAAAATTCCGGCGGGAACAAAAATTTTTATAATGGCTCCATTGGTACGTGAACGCAAAGGGGAATATAAAAAAGAAATTGCGTTTTTGGTTAAACAGGGATACCAGCGTGCAATTATTGATGGTGAATTACATGATTTATCGGCTGTGCCGCCATTGGATAAAAATAAAAAACATACAATTTTTGTAATTGTGGATAGATTGCAAATGCCCGCGGCGGATGCCGATGAAACGGCTGTCGAAGAATTTCGTTCGCGTATGTTTGCATCGTTTGAAGGCGCGTTGCGTTTGGTGCCGGGGTCGGTGCTGGTGCGGCGATTGGATACGAACGAAGATATTTTGTATTCGCAAAATTATGCGTGCCCGGTCAGTGGGTTTACAGTGCCAAAAATTGAACCACGTTTGTTTTCTTTTAATGCGCCGATGGGTGCATGCCCGGCCTGTGATGGATTGGGGGTACAATTAAATATGTCGCCTGATTTGGTGATTCCGGACCCGTCAAAATCTATTTTGGATGGCGCAATCGCACCATGGTCGCGCGGTGGCATGTTAAGTCAGTTTGATCATTTGTTGGATGCGCTGCATAAAAAATATAAAATTCCATTGTCAAAACCGTGGCATACATTAACCCAACAACAAAAAGATATTATTTTGTACGGCAGTGGGGATGAACCAATTAAAATAAATTGGAATGGTTTTGTTTATGAAAAGCCGTACGAAGGGGTAATTCCAAATATTGAACGCCGTTGGCGTGAATCTGATTCCGAAGCTGTACGCAGTGAATTGGCAAAATATCAATCTGAAAAACCGTGCCCGATGTGCCATGGCAAGCGGTTAAATATTCAGGCATTGTGTGTAAAAATTTATGGACTGGATATCATGGATGCATGCGATATGGCGGTTGATCAATCGTTGCGGTGGTTTACCGATTTGCCAAATCATTTGTCGCAAAAGGAAAATGATATTGCGCGTGTGATATTGCGCGAAATCACCAGTCGTTTACATTTTTTGCAAAATGTGGGATTGGGGTATTTGACTTTGTCGCGTATGTCAGGGACTTTATCAGGGGGCGAAGCGCAACGAATTCGTTTGGCATCACAAATTGGCAGTGGTTTGTCGGGTGTGTTATATGTGTTGGATGAGCCATCAATTGGTCTGCATCAAAGTGACAATGATAAATTATTGGATACATTGAAAATGTTACGCGACAAGGATAATACTGTCATTGTTGTGGAACATGACGAAGATGCAATGCGGGCGGCTGATTATTTGGTTGATATCGGCCCGGGGGCGGGTATTAATGGCGGGCACGTTGTTGCCGCCGGTACACCAGATGTGGTTATTAAAAATAAAAATTCGCTGACGGGGCAATATTTGTCCGGGAAACGCCGCATAGAAGTTCCGAAAAAACGGCGCACTGGGAATGGGCATGTTATTTCAATTCAGGGTGCGCGTGAAAATAATTTGAAAAATATAAATGTAGATTTTCCGTTGGGCGAATTTGTTGCGTTAACCGGGGTGTCGGGATCTGGGAAATCGACATTGTTATTGGACACGTTATATCCGGCCTTGATGCGTGCGCTGTATAATTCCAAATTGGAAACAGGGGCGCATGATATTATTCGTGGAATGGAACATGTGGACAAGGTGGTTGATATTGATCAATCGCCAATTGGACGAACCCCACGCAGTAATCCGGCGACTTATACAGGCGTTTTTTCAAATATTCGTGATTTTTTTGCTGGACTGCCCGAAGCAAAGGCGCGTGGATATGGGCCGGGACGATTTTCGTTTAATGTCAAGGGCGGCCGGTGCGAGGCATGTCAGGGTGACGGCCAGATAAAAATAGAAATGAATTTCTTGGCCGATGTATATGTGGAATGCGATAAATGTCACGGTGCACGGTATAATGATGAAACTTTGGCTGTGAAGTATAAAGGTAAATCCATTGCCGATGTATTAAACATGACGGTCGAAGAGGCATACAGATTTTTCAGTAATGTTCCGCAAATTGCCCGCAAATTGGAACTGTTAAAGCGCGTTGGGTTGGATTATATAAAATTGGGACAAAGTTCGTTGGATTTATCAGGGGGCGAAGCGCAACGTATAAAATTGTCCAAGGAATTGGCCGCACGCAGCACTGGTCAAACAATATATATTTTGGACGAACCAACCACTGGGTTGCATTTCGCAGATATTAAATTGTTGTTGTCTGTGTTACATGAATTGGTGGATGCGGGAAATACCGTGATTGTAATAGAACATAATTTGGAAGTTATCAAAACTGCGGATTGGATTGTGGATTTGGGGCCGGGCGGTGGTGCAAATGGCGGACATGTGGTTGCGGTTGGTACACCGGAACAAATTGCTGACAATCCTGAATCGTTGACCGGACAGTATTTGAAAAAGTATCTGGACAATGGGGCGTATAAAAAATAAAGTATATAGTATAAATAACAAAAGGGGTTATTAATATGTTTGGATTTGGTAAAAAGAAAAATAAAGTTACTGATACAACAGCAACAGATAATGTAAATGCGCAAATTGACGAAAAAGAATTGAAAAAAATGGAATCTAAAATCCCCAGCGGGATGAAGGAAACCGCCCAGCGCATGATGAATGGGCAATTTGATATGAATGATATGTTGGCGCAATTAAAACAGATTAAAAAAATGAGTAATTTCAGCGGACTGTTAAAAATGGTGCCTGGGATGTCCGGGGCGGTTGCCGCAATGAAAGAAAAAATCAAAGATGGCAGTGTTGACGCGCAAATAAAAATTTTAGAGGCAATGACACCGGCCGAACGTGCCGAACCAGAAAAAATTTTTGCAAACGCCAAAACGCGTATTGCTGATACGGCCGGGTGCGCGGTGCGTGATGTTGAACATATTATAAAGCAATACACAAAAATGCGTCAGCAGATGGCAATGGTCCAACGCATGGGGGGAATGGAGGCTGTGATGGAAAAAATGCGACAACAGCCTGTTGGGCCGGCGAATAAATAAAATTGGATTTTGAATGAATTGGAGAAAAATATTTAATTGGACCCCGGTTTCAGTAAAAGTGCCGTATCCACGTTTTAGTATCAGAGGTAACAAGCGGTTTTTGCTGGGGTATGTTGTTGAGATAGAATATAAATATCATGGCTTGTGGCCGGTGTTTTTTGAGGCGCATAATAATTTAAATAATCCGACACAACGTGGATCTGCGGCATTAAGAGATGCGATAATTTTATATAAACGCACAAAAAATACGATATATGAAAATAACAATAAAAATAAACAAAAGTGATGCAGTAATTAAATGAAAATATTGAATAAAAAAATTGCATCAAAAAAATCGTCGGCCGCATGGATTCAACGCCAGGCGGCTGACCCGTATGTTGCGCGTGCACATCGTGATGGTTATCGTGCACGTGCCGCATATAAATTGATTGAAATAAATGAAAAATATAAATTCCTGAAAAATGGCCAGGTTGTGGTGGATTTAGGGGCCGCGCCGGGGTCGTGGTCGCAATATGTTATGCGGGCGTTTCCGCGGTCGCGTGTGTTCGCCATGGATTTACTGGAAATTGTGCCAATCCCGGGTGTCGAATTTTATCAGGGCGATTTTACGACGGATGATGCGCTGGATTGGCTGGTGCAAAAATTAAATTTGCCGACCGATGGTGCGACGCATGGAACGGTGGATGTTGTGTTGTCTGATATGGCACCAAATACGGTTGGACATAAAAAAACCGATCATATTCGGCAAATGGTGTTATTGGAATATGCGTTTGATTTTGCGTGTCGTGCGTTAAAGCCCGGTGGGGTGTTTGTTGCAAAATCTTTTACAGGTGGCACAACAAATGAATTATTAAAACAAATTCGCGAAAAATTCGAATCGGTGCATCATATTAAACCGCCTGCATCACGCAAGGACAGTGTTGAAATGTTTATCGTTGCGTTGGGATTCAAAGGGGAAATGGATGAAAAAATTAAATAATAAGCAAAAGAAAGTTTTATTTTGGATATTGTGGGGTGTGTTAATTGCGCTTTTGTGCGTTGGAATGGATGTAACATCGTATTTAATAGACGGCGGTTATTTGTTTGATAACAGCTGGGGGCAATTTGGTATTGTTGTATATTGGATGCTGATTGGTATGGGCATGGTTTATACAGACAAGTTGCGTTCAAATCGTAAAAAATAAATCGTCGATTTTTTTTCGGCGATTTTTTATTTCATCTTTTCGGCCGCGGTACGTGCCAATTCGTCACAGCGTTCGTTATATGCGTTTCCATTATGGCCGCGTACCCAAACCCAATGAATTTTGCGGGGGCGCGCCAATTCATCCAATTGCTGCCACAATTCTTTGTTTTTAACGGGCTTTTTCGCGGCGGTTTTCCAATTATTGTTTTTCCATTGTGGAACCCAGATCTGCATGCCGTTTTTTACATATTGACTGTCGGTATGGATTTCAATTTCGTTGTGATGGCGGGTCGCGGCCAATGCGCGTATAACCGCCGTTAATTCCATTTGATTATTTGTTGTGTTGCGTTCGCCACCACTGCGTTCGGCAACGTTTTCGCCGTTGGTCGCAATAAACGCCCACCCGCCGGGGCCGGGGTTACCCAAACAACTGCCGTCTGTCCAAATTTTTAACATTTTTTTAGCCTTGGTTTTGTGATATAATATCATAAAATGAGATTTGATGCCAAACAATTACGCGAAATGTCAAAATCCGTGCGGGCGCATGCGCTGGATGCCATACGGCGCGCGGGGTCGGGACATGTTGGAATTGTGCTGGGGGCGGCCGATATAATTACCGCAATTTATGCAAATTTTTTGCGCGCGGGGGTTGATAAGTTTGTGCTGTCCGCCGGGCATGGCAGTGCGCTGTTATATTCTGTGTTAAATTTGGCGGGATATGATGTTGGCGATTTAAATAATTTTCGGCAAATAAATGGTTTGCCGGGGCATCCGGAATTTGGAATTGATGGTGTGTGGGCAACAACCGGGCCGCTGGGTCAGGGTATTGGAAATGCGGTTGGTTTGGCGTTGGCGGAAAAAATTCGCGGCGGTGATGGAATTGTATATTGTTTGTGCAGCGATGGTGATTTAAGCGAGGGTGTTGCCGCCGAATCGATTGCGTTTGCCGGACGGTATGAATTGGATAATCTGGTTTTAATTTGGGATGATAATGGGGTCAGCATTGATGGGGCCGCGTTGGTGGATTTGGATGTGCCGGCACGTATGGCGGCGGCCGGATGGAATGTAAAATATGTCGATGGAAATAATTTTCCTGATTTAAATCGCGCGTTGCGTGGAACAACGGGGCGGGGGGCACCGACGTTTGTTGATGCGAAAACCGTGATTGGGCGCGATTCCAGTATGGCCGGGACATCGGCCGCGCATGGGGCGGCGTTGTCTGATTCGGAAATGATGTATTTGATTGAAAAAAATATTTCATATGTGGGCGATGATTTATGGAAAATGGTTGCCGGCGAAAAACATAAAAAATATGTGCCCAGTTACCCTGAAATTAAAACTGATAAAATTCCGGTGCCTGATTTGGGTGTGGTTGCATCAACGCGTGAATTGTCGGGTGTATATTTGGAATCGCTGTTGGCATCTGGGGCATCATTAATTGGGGGCAGTGCGGATTTAGGGTATAATACGAATGCAAAAACACATAATTCTGTTGATATTGTTCCGCCCGAATTTCATGGCAATTATATAAATTTTGGTGTGCGCGAACACGCCATGGGTGCGATTATGAATGGAATGGCTGTTGCGGGATTGCGGCCGTATGGGTCAACTTTTCTGGTTTTTAGTGATTATATGCGCCCGGCGGTTCGTTTGGCGGCCATGTCGGGATTGCCGGTAATTTATATTTTTTCGCATGACAGCATTGTGGTTGGGGCGGATGGGCCAACACATCAACCGGTGGAACAGTTACCTTCGTTGCGTTTGATTCCAAATTTGAATGTGTATCGTCCATGTAATGGTGCCGAAGTTGCCCACGCATGGCAATCGGCAATTGCGGATGTGCATAATCCCAGTGCGATTATTTTGTCGCGCCAGAAATTTGCGCAAATTTCAACGCCAAAAAATGCCGATATGTCACGTGGCGCGTATATAATTCATCCGGCCACGGCGCGCCGTGTGCGTGTGACAATTATTGCAACCGGGGCCGAGGTTCCATTGGCTGTGGATGTGGCAAAAAAATTGGGTGATGCGGTCCAGGTGGTCAGTATGCCATCTGTTGCAGATTTTCGCCGTCAGAATGAAAAATATAAATCAAAAATTTTGGCGGGCTTTGTTGTTGCAATCGAGGCGGCCGCCACCGCGCCATGGTTTGAATTTGCCGATGCGGTTGTTGGTGTTGATTTGTTTGGAATGTCTGGGCCGGGTGGGGCGGTTTATTCGAATTTTGGATTTGACACAGACACAATTGCGCGCGATATTTTGAAAAAATTAAAATAAAATCATATTATGTCTGATTATGAATTTGTTTTATCGACGGGGGAACGGGTGCCTGTTGTTATTACGACGCGCCGTGGGTTGCGTAATATTACATTACGTCCAAAAACACGCCCATCGCGAGAGATACATATATCAAAACCGTGGTTAACACCGACGGCGGCGGCACTGCGTTTTTTAGAGCAAAAGCGTCGGTGGTGTGAACGTATATTTAATAATGCGCCACAAAAAGTAATATTGCGTTCGGGTGATGAAATTGAATTTTTGGGGCGACGCGTTATGTTGCGGCATGACCCGGCGCGTCGGTCAAATGAATTTGTTGTGCATGATGACGTAACCGCAACATTGATTGTTGGGGGGGGCGCGGATATGTTTGAACGACGGGTGCGTGATTTTATTCGTGCACAATTTTTGATTGCTGTGAAGCAAATGGTGCGCGGTGCACCGCGCGAATTATGGCCGCGCAGAATCACAATTCGGGACACTTCGTCGCGCTGGGGCAGTTGTTCCAGCAGCGGGACGATGTCTTTTTCGTGGCGGTTGGCGTTTGCACCCACGGATGTGATGAGGTATGTTGTCATGCATGAATTAGCGCACCAGGTACATATGGATCATTCGCCCGCATTTTGGCAAACGGTGTCACAATTATATGGGTTTGGGGTGGAACGTGCCAGATATTGGCTGAATAAACATGGGGCGGAATTGCATAAATATTTTTAAAAAGACTTGAAAAACATCGGTTTTCAGATATTATCGTTATATGATTTATAAAAAAATGTTTTTTGTTGTAATGCATCACGCCCATTGGGCGGGGTGTTTATAGCGTTTTGTATATATTTGTGATATAATCTATTTAATCTGATTGCTGTAATTATATACAGTGTAACCACAGGATTTAAAAATGGAATTAAAGCCAACAAAAACTTTGTCTGGATTTATAGAATTATTGCCGGCACAACAACGATGCTTTGATGAATGTGCGGCGCGTATGCAACGTGTGCTAAAAACAGCCGGGTTTGCACATCTGGATTTGCCGGCCATCGAACGGGCCGAGGTTTTGACCGATAAAGATAATTGGGATGAAATTGAAACTCAAATGTTTCTGTTTCAAAAGGGCGATACCAAAATGGGTTTGCGGTATGACGGAACGGTTGGTTTATCGCGTTATGTTGCGGGACATATAAATGATTTGACTTTTCCGTTTCGGGCATATCAATTCGCACGAAATTATCGTGGTGAACGTCCCCAACGTGGGCGTTATCGCGAATTTTATCAAATGGATTTAGATATAATGGGCATTGATACGTTGTCCGAAAATTATGATGCGGAAATCGTTGCAACATTGGCGCGGGCGTACGAATCAATTGCTGATTTTATTGGTCCGGTTAGTATTCGTGTTGGAAATCGCCGGTTTTGGAACGCAATGTTTGAATATTTGGGATTAAATGCGGAACAAAGCAGGGCCACATTTATCTTAATCGATAAACGCGATAAAATTTCTGATTTTTATGATGGATTGGTTGAAAGTGTTGGGCAAAGGGCAGCAGATGAAATAAATCGTGTGTTTTCAGATGGTTATAAATCGTTTTGTGGCGCATCAGATGCGCTGGATGCGGCGATTGCCGAATTGGATTCTTTTATTGTTTTATTGGATTCCATGGGTATCAAAAATGCGCAAATAGATTTGGGTATTATGCGCGGGCATGCATATTATACCGGAATAGTGTTTGAATTCTTTTTGGTAAATTTCCCCGAATTGGGCGCGATTGGTGGCGGTGGACGTTATGATAATTTGGCATCAAAATTTTCAAAAACCAAAATAATCGGCGTTGGTGCCGCGGTCGGCTTTTCGCGGTTAATGGTGGCATTGATGGATGACAATCGAATCGATTTAACACCGTTTATGAATCCAATACGGGCGGCGGTGTTATGTATGGGGAATGATCAGGTTGTTTATGCCATGCGTGTATTAAGCGCGTTGCGCGCATCTGATATTGTCGCGGTGCCGTATTTGGATGCGGGGCGCAAGTTTAAAAATCAGGTTGAATTTGCCGATAAAATAAATGCTGATTACAGTATTATTATCGGTGATGTGGAACGCGAATCTGAAATGTTGACAGTAAAGAATATGGAAACCGGGCAACAACAGCAATTGGACATTGAAAATACTGTAAAATTATTAAAACAAAAATTGTGATTTAAAATGATAATAGACGATAAATTAAAAGACATTCAAAATCGCGCGGTGGAAATTGGCGGAAAGTTAAATTCCGGTGATATTTCGGGTGATGAATTAACCAAGTTATCAAAAGAATATTCCGAATTGGCCGCAATTTTGCCACTGATTGATGAATATTTTCAGATAAAGCGCGGCATTGCCGATGCAAATGAAATGTTACATGACGAAGAATTAAAAAGTATCGCGGCCGAACAACTGGATGAATTAAACCATAAATTGCCTGATATAGAAAAAAAATTGCAAATTGCATTACTGCCGCGTGACGCGGCCGATGATAACAGCGTGATTATGGAAATTCGCGCGGGGGTCGGTGGCGAAGAATCTGCGCTGTTTGCGGGGGATTTATATAATCAATATAAATCGTATGCGCTGCGACATGGTTGGGGGATAGAAGTTATTGATGAAAATCCAACATCGTTACATGGGTATAAAGAAATAATTTTCAAAATTGATGGTGTTGGGGTATATGCACGATTGAAATTCGAATCGGGAATACATCGTGTTCAACGTGTCCCGGAAACCGAGGCCAGCGGCCGTATTCATACCAGTGCGGCATCTGTTGCCGTTATGCCCGAGGCCAAAGATATTGATGTTGTTATTGATGATAAAGATATTCGTATTGATGTGTTTCGTGCGTCTGGGGCCGGTGGGCAACATGTAAATAAAACTGACAGTGCGGTGCGAATAACCCATTTCCCAACAGGAATCGTTGTTACATGTCAAAATGAACGCAGCCAATTTCAAAACAAAGCCGCAGCAATGGCGGTTTTGCGTTCAAAATTATATGAAAAGCAGCGTGAAGAGCAGGTTGATGCCAGTAATTCTGCGCGTAAAACGATGGTTGGTTCGGGTGATCGCAGTGAAAAAATCAGAACTTATAATTTTCCTGAACAGCGTGTTACAGATCATCGTATAAAACTGACGCTGTATAAATTGGATGACATTTTGGCGGGTGGCGACGCGTTGGATGAAATGATTGATGCTTTAATTGCCGCCGATCAATTGGAACGTTTGGCAAATATGGAATAAAAAATCCCCAATTGGGGATTTTTTTATTATCAGAATATGTATTTTAAATTAAATCCGCCATTCCAACCCGTTCGGCCGCCATCACGACGATTTATGTTTAACGCTATGTTGAAACGGTCGATTGATTTTTCGATACCAATGCCGTATTCGGCATAATCACGCGTTTCCAGTTCGTCATATAATACACCATTGGCGACAACATCGCCGGAATGTCCCATCATAAATGCATATTTGAAGTTTATAAATCCAAACCACCCGCGGCCGATATGTTTTATTGCACGGATTCCCGGGGCAACTTCGAACATATTAAAGTTTTGATTGGCAACGTTATCGTTTGATACAGATATGTAATTGGCCGAACCAATCCATGTATAACCCGCGTAAACGCCCGGTTGGATTGTAAATGTTTCGTCCAATTCTATATTATATGTTGCGTTTAATCCAACGCCCGCCCACATATTTGCAAATTCATCCGCGCCGTATTCACTTTCGGCATTGTTATATAGTGCGCCAACGTTTGCCGCCAACGACAAATTAAATTGTTGTATGTTATATCCCGTATATAATCCGACATAACCGCCATTTTCAGACAAGTTTACAAAATCGTTTTTCTGGGCCCCGCCGATATAACCACCGAAAATGCCCCATTCAGATATTCCGATGCCACGTTGAGCCTCGCCCCCGGCCAAGCCAAACATTATTAAATCAGTATTGGTATTTAATTCATCATAATCATAAAATTTTACGCCGTCGTTTATGTGTTGCCAGTTTAACCATACACTGTTGACAACAGGGCGTGGATCCAATATTTCGTTATTATTTGTCACGGCAATGGTGTTTATTGTGTCGTCATCACCGCCATTGCGACCGGATGTTTTCTGGGTATCAGCGTCATAATATTCGCCATATAAACGTGGCCATCCATACATTGGGGTTGTGCCATACATATATTTTGAATCATTATTTGTTAATTTGGCGCGCCCACCCAATGCCGCGGCGGCGGTGCCCTCGAATGTTTGCATGGCGGTCGTCATAATTGAATGTTGAATGGCGGTGATATTATGTGCCGAAATAGCGTTTGAATAAATATGTGAACCCGCCGCAAATGCGCCATTTGCAGATAACACAAATATGGCCAATGCCAATGATACAGAATTTTTCATCTCTTTTTCCCCCCTGGGATTTATTATGTAGTAATTATATCACATTTTTATGAATTTATAAAATAAAAAGCAAAAAAATATGGTGGCAGAATTCTTGTTGAGTAAAAGAGTGTTTTCTATTAAAATCATTACCATGATAAAAGATAATATAAAATTAGACAGGCCGATTGTAATGGTTGGCCTGATGGGGGCCGGTAAAACCAGTGTAGGGCGTGCATTGGCGCGACGGTTGGGTATACCATTTGTTGATTCTGATAAGGAAATAGAAACGGCGGCGGGATGCAGCGTTGTTGATATTTTTGCAATGTATGGTGAAACCGAATTTCGACGCGCAGAACAGCGTGTGATTGAAAGATTGTTTGATACGCCGCCAACAACAAAGGTTATTTCCACGGGCGAGGGTGCGTTTATCATCCCAGCCGTGCGAAAAATGATATTGGAACGTGCGGTGTCTGTATGGTTGCGTGCCGATTTGGATTTATTGGTCAAGCGTACTAATTTTCGGCACACGCGGCCGCAATTGTTACACACGGACAGCCGGAAAATTTTGGCACAACTAATCGATGAACGATATAATATTTATGCCATGGCTGATATAACCGTGGAAACCCGTGATGAAAGTCTGCGCAAAACATTGAACAAGGTCGTAGATGCCATCAATGAATATGTGAATAAAAAGGATGAAAAAAATGGCTAAAAGCAAATTCTTAAGCGAATTTAGAACATTTTTAGAACGCGGCAGTGCAATTGATATGGCCGTTGGTATAATTGTCGGCAGCGTAATGACCACGATGGTGAATTCATTGGTCAAAGATGTTATTATGCCGCCAATTGGAATGCTGATTGGGGATATTGATTTTTCTCAATTTTTTATCGTTTTATCGGGTGGGACACCGGGTGCGCATTATAATACTGTGGCCGAGGCTCAGGCCGCAGGTGCAGCCACAATGAATATCGGTGTATTTTTAAATACTGTGGTAAGTTTTCTGATAACAATGTTTGCGGTATTTTTAATGGTGCGAATAATGAATAAAATTCGCGCCAAAAAGCCCGTCACAACACGGACGTGCCCATATTGCAAATCTGTGATAAATATAGAGGCGCGAAAATGCCCGAATTGTTGTTCCGCGGTGCGACCGGAAAAAATCGCGCCTGTTGAACCAAGTGATTTGGAAAAAGGCCTGAAAAAAGCAACACAAATTGCAAAGGGGCAAATTTCAAAAATTAAAAAAATAACAAAGGGTTCTAAATAATTTATAACATTTTGGTTTAATTTATATTGTTGGGTTGTTGTGGGGATAAAAAATCATACGCAAATGACCGTATTTGCGTATGATTTTTTTATGAAATAATATGTTTGTATTAAAAAAATGGCGGATTTCTGCGGTTTTTTGTCGCCTTTGGGCCGTCTGTGGCGCGTTTTTGTGGGCGGGACAGGGTGGTGTTTAGCTTTTTGTGGGGCTGTTCGGTGCAGTGTTTGCGCGAACGGCAAGTTTAGTGGTTTTGTCGGTGTGTGTAATGTTTAAATTTTGTATCTGGTCGTAATTGTTTGAAAAATGTATTTATGTTGTTATGAATATTTAGATTTTAGGTTCGTTTTTGTTTGATTTGCGCGATTGTTGTACGGGCGCGTTGCAATTTTGTTGATATAAATCTGTTTATTTTTTTGTCTCCGTAGGCCACCAGGGGACCCATATTTTGCTTTTTATCAAAGGCGCATAATGTATATTATGTATAGTTTAGTGTGTTGTGGGGCTGGGGTATGTGGTATGGTGGCGTATAAAATATTGTG
>CALXMY010000008.1 GCA_944389595.1 uncultured Alphaproteobacteria bacterium
CCCACCCCAGAGGGGAACGTTATTCCGCGACGGTACGTACTAAGTTCCCCTCTATTGTAGGGGTGGCACGTAGTGCCGGGGTGGTAAGAGAGAATGGCCCGGCACCCAGAATGATAAATGGTGCAATAACAAGGGGCGCGCGTTTAATTTAAATTATCCAGGATTTTATCGATGCGTTCGGCGCGGTCCAATGTGTCATCGTATTCAAATTTTATTTCCGGAACATATTTTTGATCCAGGCGCGATGCCAATTCATAGCGTACTGTTTTTGTGATTTCGTCCAATTTTTTTTGCACGGATGCAATATCTGGATTGCGCGAGTAATAATATAAATGCACATATTGAATACCGCCATGGGCAACCGCGTCAACCAATGATACACCACCAATGATTTTGTCGTCGCTGTATCGGTCGCGCAATATTTCCGCAACCAATGTTTGGACCGTGCTGGCCATGCGGGCCGATCGATTTGAATTTGTGTTTCTTTGACGTTTCATTTATATTTCCCATACATAATCATAATATATTAATTGTAAATTATAATTTATTAAATTACAATCAAGTAAATTTTGTCGTTGAAAATGCAGGGCTGTATATGAAATTCGCAGAATATATTTTAAGTAAATCGGAAAGTCGGGCTTATTCGTGGATTGTTTTTATTTTGACCATTTGCGAATCGATTTTTTTATTCGTTCCACCCGAAGTTTTTATGACACCACCAATTATTGCAAATAAAAAACGCGCACTGCCAATCACGGTTGCGGCATCGTTGGGGTCAATCGTTGGCGGCGCAATCGCGTATATGATTGGTGCGTGGTTGTGGGATTCGTTGGGGCTGTGGTTGGTAAATACGTTTACAAATCCGGAACTGATTGAAACGGCCATCAAGCCCATGTTTTCTAAATACGGTATTTTAATAATTGTGTTAACGGCGGTGACACCCATACCTTATAAATTGTTGGCGTTGTGGTTGGGTTTTATTGGTTACCCAATTTGGATTTTTGTTGGTGTTTCCGCGATTTTCCGTACCGGACGATTCGCCATCATCGCAACGCTGTTATATTTTTTCCAGGAACGTGCAAACGCCATTGTGAAAAAATATTTTTGGCCGTTGACCATCGGGGCCATTATTGCCGCCGGATTAGGGGTGGGACTGATTTCGCTGTTTTAATTAAAAATTATGGTTGCGGATTATAATATACTGGTGTATCATTGCCGCGTCAGGTAATAAAAGTATGAAGCAACAAAATATCAGAAATTTTGCAATCGTCGCACATATTGATCATGGAAAATCCACACTGTCAGACAGGCTGATTGAATACACGGGTGGTTTACAATCGCGCGAAATGAAGGCGCAAGTTTTGGATTCAATGGATATTGAACGTGAACGCGGAATCACGATAAAGGCCCAGACGGTGCGTTTGAATTACAAGGCCCGCGATGGCCAGGAATATCAATTGAATTTAATGGATACGCCCGGGCATGTTGATTTTTCGTATGAAGTGTCGCGGTCGTTGGCCGCGTGCGAAGGGGCGCTGATTTTGGTTGATGCAACCCAAGGGGTCCAGGCGCAAACATTGGCGAATGCATATTTGGCATTGGATAATGATTTGGAAATGTTGCCGGTGTTGAATAAAATTGATTTGCCGTCCAGTGATGTTGCCGCCGCACGCGAACAAATTGCGGATGTTATCGGGCTGGATGCCGCGAATGCATTATGTGTGTCTGGTAAAACAGGGGCGGGTGTGCCCGAATTATTAGAGGAAATCGTTCATCATTTGCCGGCCCCGCGGGGGGACGAAAATGCGCCTGCGCGTGCGCTGTTGGTTGATTCGTGGTATGATTCTTATTTGGGGGTTGTCGTATTGGTGCGGGTTGTTGATGGGCAATTGCGCCGTGGTGAAAAAATACGGTTTATGGCAACTGGGGCCGAATATGTTATTGAAAAAATCGGTTACTTTACACCAAAAATGGTTGATGCGGATGTGTTGGGAACCGGTGAAATCGGGTTTATTATTACGGGTATGAAAACTATACACGATTGCAAGGTTGGCGATACAATTGTTGATGCGCGTAATGGGGATGATTGCGCACCTTTGCCCGGGTTCAAGCCGTCTGTGCCGGTTGTGTTTGCTTCGTTTTTCCCGGTCGAGGCCGATGATTACCCGGCATTGCGCGATGGTGCGGAAAAGTTGGCATTGAATGATGCATCGTTTGTTTTTACGGTGGAAAAATCATCTGCGCTGGGGTTTGGTTTGCGGTGCGGATTTTTGGGCTTGCTGCATATGGAAATTATCAGTGAACGGTTGCGCCGTGAATTTGGTTTGAATTTGATTAACACTGTGCCCAGTGTGTTGTATAAAGTGTATCTGCGTGATGGGTCGGTTATTGATTTGGAAAATCCGGCCGATATGCCTGATCAAACGCGTATCGCATCAATCGAAGAACCATGGGTGCGCGCAACAATTATGATGCCTGATAAATATATGGGGGGCATTATGTCGCTGTGTTCGGAACGACGCGGGGTTCAGGAAAATATTTCGTATGTCGGAAATCGCGCGGTGTTGGTATATCAATTGCCTTTGTCGGAAATCGTGTTTGATTTTTATGATCGTGTAAAATCGCTGTCGTCGGGGTATGCGTCGTTTGACTATGTGGTTCAGGGATATCGCCCGTCCGATTTGGTCAAGGTTTCAATTTTGGTTAATGATGAAAATGTGGAACCGTTGTCTTTTATGTGCCATCGCAGTTTCGCCGAAAAACGTGGCCGGCAGATTGTGGAACGGTTAAAGGATTTGATACCGCGTCATCAATTTAAAATTCCGTTACAGGCCGCCATCGGTGGGAAAATTATTGCGCGTGAAACAATCGCTGCGTATCGCAAGGATGTGACGGCCAAGTGTTATGGCGGTGATATTACGCGCAAGCGCAAATTATTGGAAAAACAAAAAGAGGGTAAAAAGCGTATGCGGACATTTGGCAATGTCGAAATACCACAATCTGCATTTATTAACGCATTAAAGGTAAATTAATTATGGGGCTGGTGAATTATATTTTAAATACGTCAATGCATGATATGCGAAATGATTTTAACGAGTATTGCGATTTATTTCGCTGTATCAGAAATGAACAACGCAAACTGCGCCAGGCATATAAAAATATAGTAATGGATTTTGGGCAAATGTATTATTCGGTGCCGCATGCTAAAATAATGCGTGGATGTGTTCAAAAGTCGTGGAAATGGGAATTTGATTGGCAAATGCGTATGGTCGTTGCGCGGGAATATGAATTTCGTTGCCCGAATTGTATGCTGGATTTATGCGGATGTAATAAAACATATTGCGAATATTTTCCGTATATTAATGCTTATTCTGACTGTTTATCAAATTATAAAAAAATACGTGATTTCAGAACAAAATTTTGGCGAAATAAATTTGAAAATGTAAAAAAGGGGTAATTGTAATGGGGATGTTCAGGTATTTATGTAAAACATCAATTAAAAAAATAAAAAATGATTTTGCAGAATATAAAATATTAAACAGAAAAATTGCTGATGCCGATGAATATAAACGCATAGCGTTTAAAATGTTGATTGCGGATTTGGGCAATGTTGATAACAAGGTGGCTGATTTATATCGCGGATGCATTGTACGCAGTCGCGAATTGGCGGAAAAAGATGTTGATAAAACGTCTGATATGATTCCGTATGAAAAAATATGCAGCCATTTTTCATTTAATTATTCGTGCAAAAAGAAAGACTGCCCTTGTTACAATGAAAATTATGTATATTTTGATGCGGTAAACAGGCAAAAAAATTTGGAAGAAATACGGTCTGGGTTTTGGAAGCGTAAGTTTAATCGTGTAAGATAAAAAATTGCTAGCCACAAAGGAGGCCAATATGTCTATGTGGAAATATATAACAAAAACACCGCGTGATATAAAAAAACAAAACAGACAGGAATATAAGGAACTGTGTGCACAAAGAAACAAAATATATTTTGAATTGAACGTTGCGTTAAATGACATTGCAAAAGATTTGCCCGAACAATATGATTTTTTTCCAAGCAATAATGGCAAGGCATGTATATTAAGTTTTTATTGGGCGTTGCCGGATACCGGGCGTGACAGTGACCCGGCGGTTATACCAAAGGACGTTTATTGTTCACATTATTCGTTTGAACAGCCGTGCAGCAGAAAATCATGCCCATATTATGAACGTAATGTGAAATATTTTGAACTTAAACAACGATATAGAGAGGCCTGTGACAAAGTATTTGATTTTTGGCCAGAAAAATATCGCCAATGTCGATAGATAATAAATATAGGTGGTTGGTATGAAAAAAAGTACATTTAATAAAATTCGTGAAATTATATCTGACAAGTTTCATGTGGAAAAACAAGATGTCGGACCAGAAACAAAATTGGGCGGGGATTTGTGTTTTGATTCGTTAAGTATGATGATTTTAATTTCTGCGATTGAACATGAATTTGATATTGTGATACCTGATGATAAGTTAGATAAATTATATACGGTTGGTGATTTGGTTGTATGTGTTGATGAATCTAAACATAAAAATTTAACATCGGTACAAAAAATTGGCCAATGGGTCAAAGAATGGTATCAGTTAAGGGCAGATTGCAAAACTGCATATAAAAATACATTTGAAAAATATAAGTCATTATCACGTGCATTTTCATTGCGGTCAGATATGTATCCACGGGCATCATGTGTCCAGGTGTCATATTTTTTGAACGACACGCAAACCAAATTTTGCCCTAATTTTGATCCCGCAGAACTGGACAATAGCGCACGGTGTAAAAATAACAAATGTATGTTTTACGACAAAAATCGTGAATATTTTGATGCGTTGGATGCATATGTGAATTTGGCCCGTAAAAAGCACGCGTTTTGGAAAGAAAAATTAAAAAAACGTTCAAAATAATAATCGGTGACTGCCATGGCACATCAATTCTTTTTTAATCCGTTTATTTTGGATAATTTGCCGACACCGGCATCTGGTTTTGATGTTGTCCAGGATTTATCTGAACCACGGTTGCGTATGTATGTGACCAGTCGGGGGGTGAAAACTTTTTTTGTTCGCAAACGTGTGCGCGGTCGCGATCGGCGAATTATTATTGGGAATTACCCTGATATGGATATAGAAACTGCGCGTGGTGCGGTGCCCGAGATTTTGGCCACGGCCAGTATTGCACCACGTGTTCACAGAAAAAAAATAACGCTGAAAAAATTTTTGGATATTTATTTGGAAAAGCGTGTGCGTCGTAACAGTGTATCGCGCGACAAATTGGAACGTGCAATCGCACGACATTTGGCACCATTGGCAGATAAAAATATTTCAGAAATTTCATCTGGGGATGTGGCGGATACAATACAAAATATTAATGGCCCGGCGATTGCCGCGCGAATGCAGGAATTTTTGCAAAGTGTTTTTAAATATGCGATTGATTCGGGGTATGTAAAGACTAATCCGGTGGCGGAATTGCCAAAAATTGTTCAACATCGCCGCGTGCGGCCGTTGCACAGGGCGGGGTTTTACAGACTGGTGCAGGCGATGGAGCGCGAACCTGATCAGATTTTACGCGCGGCGTTTTTGATGTTGGTATATGGTTTTGCACCAAAAAGCCAGGTGTTTTCCATGCAATGGCGCGATTTAGATTTTAATCATTACACGTGGTGCGATCGGCCGTTGTCGGATATGGCGGTTGTGTTATTACAGGATTTACCCCAGGATGGTCGCTGGGTGTTTCCGGGGCGTGGGCGTGGGCATTTGACCGATCCACGTATTGCGTGGCGGCGCGTTGCATCAGATGCCGGAATACCGGATGTAACCATGGATGATGTAAATAAATTTTTAATGCGCCAATTGGTGTGGGCATCAGACAGGGAAGATTTGCGCGCAAATATGAACACGCTGTTATCAGATTTGATGATGTAATGATAAATTTGGTTTTTGTTATAATTTGTTATAATTCCTTGACAGTGGGGTCATAAAATGATAGTTTTAAGTAGTAACGCCCGCAAATGGGCCACAAATTTAACTGAAACAAAGGATAAAAAATGACAACTTTTGAAAAAGTAAAAAAAATCGTGTCCGAAAAATTGGGCGTGCCAGAGGCTAAAATCGAAGAAAACTCTTCGTTCGTGAATGATTTGGGCGCAGATTCATTGGACGTTGTTGAATTTGTTATGGCAGTTGAACAGGAATTCGGCATCGAAATCCCAGATGACCAGGCATCAAAACTGACAACAGTTGGTGAAGCTGTTAAATATATTGATGCTAATAAAAAATAATATCGGGGTTTAAAAGCCAGATAAAAAATAATCCGTCGCGATTTTTTGTCGTTGACGGATTTTTTTCTGTACGTGCGCCGCAAAACAGGTTATTATTAAATGTGTTTTAATTAAAAACTTATAAAGGATAACAGGCATGAAAAGAGTCGTTATTACCGGTATGGGAATTGTATCGCCGGTTGGAACAGGAATTGAATATGCATGGAAAAACATTGTTAATGGTGTGTCCGGTGTACGCAAAATTGACACATTTGATCCGTCTGATTTGGCATCGCAAATCGCGGGATTGCCGGTAATTGGTACGGATGCCGGCCAGTATAATCCTGATGCGGTGGTTGATGCACGTGAACAACGCAAAATGGACAAGTGCATTGTTTATGGTGTTGTTGCCGCGGACGAAGCAATGCGTGATGCGGGGCTGATTGATTATGACGGTGATAAAACCCGCATGGGGGTATCAATTGGTGCCGGAATTGGTGGATTGAATACTATATATGATAACTGTGCGGAATTATATGCCAATGGTCCGCGTCATATCAGTCCGTTTTTTATTCCAAAGGTTATTATTAATATGACCGCCGGGCATGTTTCAATAAAATATGGATTAAAGGGACCGAATTTGTCGGTTGTTACCGCATGTGCGTCGGCCGCGCATTCCATTGGCGAAGCTGTACGTTTAATTCAGCATGGTGATGCGGATGTTATGGTTGCCGGCGGGTCCGAGGGCGCGGTTGGCAAAATTGGTGTTGCTGGATTCTGTGCGATGAAGGCGTTGTCCACACGCAATGACGCGCCGGAAAAAGCATCGCGGCCGTGGGACAAGGAGCGTGATGGTTTCGTTATGGCCGAAGGTGCGGGTATTTTGGTTCTGGAGGAATATGAACATGCCATTGCGCGTGGCGCGAAAATTTATGCCGAGGTTGCCGGTTACGGTTTGTCTGGCGATGCGTATCATATAACTGCGCCGGCCCCAGGGGGCGAGGGCGGCATGCGTGCCATGCAGGCCGCGTTAAAAGATGCCGGAATGCAACCGGGCGATGTTGATTATATTAATGCGCATGGTACATCAACCGGATTGGGTGATATTGGTGAATTAACTGCGGTCAAGACTTTGTTTGCCGGTACAAATGTTTCGATGTCATCAACAAAATCAATGACAGGGCATTTGTTGGGTGCGGCCGGTGGGGTCGAAGCGATATTCTGTGTGCTGGCGATTCGTGATGGAATTGTTCCGCCAACAATTAATTTGGAAAATCCCGAAGACGAGGTTGGCGATTTCGATTTGGTGCCAAATGTTGCCAAACAGCGCAAGGTTGATGTTGCTTTAAGCAATTCGTTCGGGTTTGGTGGCACAAATGCCAGTTTGATTATCAAACGATTTGAACAATAAGGCAAAAACGGGGCGTTTGGCCCCGTTTTTTTAATTTATAATGTTTTATGATATAATCTGTCATAAAAGAGGTGTGTTTTATTATGCCAAAGACAATGTTTGATATTATAAAAAAGCAAAATGGTGAAAAATTTGCCAAGGCCATTCGTAATTATGATAATGGGATTTTTGATGTTCCGGATTTGGATAAAATTGTGAAATATGCCGGGCGCGAAGCCGAACCGATAATGAATTATCTGGTGTCGTTAAAAAATATCAAGATTGCGGAAATGTCGGTGCACCAGGATCCTATTATGTTGTTGGATCGTGCCGGGTATGATGCATATGTTGTGCATAATTTGGATGAACAAAACGCAATACAAAAATATTTTGAACCGGGCGAGGAATTGTGCACATTTCGTGATTCACACAGATTTGAAAAATACTATATAATAAATGCGGTACGCAAAGATGTTGATAAAATTCGGCGCGATGATTTTAATATTCCACAACGCGAGGATGCATACGGAACATCGGTTATTTCAATTCAGGTATTAAAAAGTGGCGGATTTATAAGCATAAAAAACAGATACAATCATACTGTGCAAAATCCAGATAACACGTTTGATTCAAATCCTGATAATATTATACCGGGATTGGCGGATGCGATTAAGCATTATTTTAATGCTGATTTTTCGGCACAACGTGTTGAATTACCTGATAACTATATGATGTTGGGTGACCAGATAATAAGGTATAATGTCGAAGCTGAAAATACATATATTGGTGATGATTTTTACGTTCGCGATGGAATAATTACAGAAATTAATAAAGATTATGAAATAATATTGGACACGTTGTTGTTTAATACCAAGACCAAGGAATTTACCAGTATTGCAGCGGCCCAAGGGGATTATGACGCAATTGATATATTGGCCAATGAATTGCATGGTAAAAAAATTACTATACAAAAGCAGCCCGATGGTTCACGCGCAATAATGGCGGACGAAACACCAATAGTCGGATTCAAAGATGGGCAAATGGTTTTATTAAATTTGCCGACCACACAATTTATTAATGATGATTGTTTTAAATATTGTCATGGATTAACTGAATTAAATGCACCGGAACTAACGGATATGCAGAATGCATGTTTTGCGTATAATGAAAAAATTTCCAAATTAAATTTACCAAAATTACAGGTTATGGGAAATTTATGTTTTAACAGTAATTCGGAATTAAGCAGTTTGGATTTACCGCGTTTGTCAGACATGGGAAGCGGATGTTTCAGCAAGAATCATAAAATTGTTGATTTGAATATGCCCGCGTTGATGATTATGGAAGATGAGTGTTTCGCATTCGCGCCAATCAAAAATGTAAATTTGCCGATGTTAGAATATATGGGAAATGAATGTTTGAGAAATCGTCAAATACAAACAATAAATATGCCAAAATTAACCGAAATGGGGTTGAGATGTTTTCGTAATTCACAGATAAAAAAAATTGATTTGCCAAATTTGAAAAAAATGGGTGGTGAATGTTTTTATTCTGATACAGTTGCAGACACATTAAATTTGCCGATGTTGGAAACTATGGGATGGAGTTGTTTTTATAACGGCGGCGATATGTCAGAATTAAATTTGCCAAATTTGGTTAAAATGCAGGCAGAATGTTTCAAAGAAAATATCAGTTTAACAAAAGTAAATTTACCGAAATTACAGGAAATGAATTATGAATGTTTTTCACAAAATGTTGGTATATCGGAATTAAATTTACCTGAACTGGTCGGAATGGGAAATTGGTGCTTTTTCCGAAATCGTGGGTTGGTGGAATTAAATTTGCCAAATGTGGTTGAAATGGGGCGGGGGTGTTTTCGTAATAACAAAATGTTGCGAAAAATAAATATGCCCCAGGTTAAACGTGTTGGAATCGAGTGTTTTCATAATAATCATGATGTTCGTACACGATTGGAAGATTTGTCCGGTCCAAACGATACAATTAAAGATGGTGGGGTTATAATAAATATTACCCCGGACAAAGATGTATTTAAATCTGGGGCAATGAGACTAGAAAATGCCAATAAAAAGCAAAAAACACAACCTGGCAAAAATTTTATAGAATCAAATTCGTTGATAAATAACGGTGGTGAATATGACAGATAAAATAAAAATGGTTTTACGTGATGGTGATGTTGTAATTCAAATGTTGCCAAATATTGCACCAAAACATGTGCGGCGTATAACGGAATTAGTAAACGCCGGATTTTATAATGGGTTGGCTTTTCATCGGGTAATTGCCGGGTTTATGGCGCAAACAGGTTGTCCAAATGGGGATGGCACGGGGCGCACGGGTGTATCAATTCCGGCGGAATTTTCGGGTGAACATTTTACGCGTGGTGCGGTTGGTATGGCGCGTACGGTTGATATAAATTCCGCCGATTCGCAATTTTTTATATGTTTGGCCGATTGTCCATTTTTGGATGGTAAATATACATTATGGGGACGGGTTATATCGGGCATGGAAATTGTGGATAAAATAAAACAGGGCGATGATATGAATGACGGGCATGTTACAAATCCGGACCATATTATCAAAATGGAAATAATATAATTTTATTTAAATGCCGATTTGTGGTAAAAAATGGTTGATTTTTTCCCGGATGGGATGCATAATCGGCCTGTTTAATTGCTGTTGCGGAGTGTAGCTCAGCCTGGTAGAGCGCTACGTTCGGGACGTAGAGGTCGCTGGTTCGAACCCAGTCACTCCGACCACAAGTTTTATTATGATTTGCGGTGGCGATGCCGCAAATTTTTTATATTTTTTCCTTTTGCTTTACTATGCAAAAAATATTTGTAATACTTGTTGGGATTTATATGCACAAAATTTATACACGTAAAATTAATCAAGGGTATTAAGTATGTTTGCATCGCGTTTTTTAAAGAAAGATAAATTTGACAGTTATGATGATTATATTCAAAATGCTGCACCAATTGTTCCGGAACATTTTAATTTTTCATATGATGTAATTGATGTTTTAGCGCGCGAGGAACCGACCAAGGTCGCGTTGCTGTGGACTGATGACAGTGGTATCAGAAAAGAATTTACATTTCGTGAATTGTCACGCATGTCAAATTCGGTCGCGAATTTTTTGGTGTCGCGTGGGTTGCATCGTGGCGATACTGTATTGTTGTTTATGCGTCGGCGTTGGGAATATTGGATTTTAATGTTGGCCATGCACAAGGCAGGAATTATTCCAATTCCATCAACAAATCAATTAAAGGCCGAAGATATTGAATATCGCATAGAGCAGGCGGCATCGCGTGCGATTATTGCATTTGACGATGGGCATATTTTAAATGAAATTAAAACCGCCATGGGCGAACGCGATATACAATTGATTTCAAATGACGAAGTTGCCGAAGCAATTGATACCATGCCGGATACTTTTGAACGGGTGCCAAATGATAATACCGATACAATGGTTATTTATTTTACCAGTGGCACAACCGACATGCCAAAAATGGTGGCGCATAATTTTGCGTATCCATTGGGGCATATAAATACTGCTGTTTTTTGGCAACGTTTGCATGATGGCGATATTCATTTTACTTTGTCCGAATCGGGATGGGCAAAATGTTCGTGGGGTAAAATGTACGGGCAATGGTTGGCCGGGGCGACTGTTTTCGTTTTTGATTTTGCCGGAATTGCAACTGCGCATGATTTATTATCGGCCATGGCGAATTTTCATATAACATCATTTTGTGCGCCACCGACGGTGTATAAAATGTTGATACATGCGGATTTCAGCAAATATGATTTATCATCACTGGTAAAGGCCGATGTCGCAGGCGAGGCATTAAATCCCGAAGTGTATGACCGATTTTTATCTGCGACCGGTGTAAAATTACACGAAGGTTTTGGCCAGACCGAAACATGTATATTGCTGTTTACCAATCAATGGATAGAACCCAAGCCGGGCAGTATGGGTATGCCGTCCGCCGGGTGGGCTGTGCAATTGCTGGACGAGGGTGGCCGCCCCGTGCCAAATGGTACAGTTGGCGAAATATGTGTGTCATTGAAAAATGGGCATCCTGTTGGTTTGTTCCAGGGGTATCATAAAAATGAAAAATTAACGGCCAAGGTTTTCCGTGATGGTTTTTATCATACTGGTGATGTGGCGTATCGCGACAATGACGGATATTATTGGTTTGTTGGACGCAATGATGATTTGATTAAAACATCCGGTTATCGCGTCAGCCCGTTCGAGGTTGAAAGTGTGTTGTTGGAACACCCCGCCGTGCGCGAGGTTGCAGTTACCGGTGTCCCGGATCCGACACGTGGCATGGCGGTCAAGGCCACAATTGTTTTGAATAAATATTTTCAGGGCACTGATGTTTTGGTGCGCCAATTACAGGATCATGTGCGCGCACGGACTGCGTCGTATAAATATCCGCGAATAATCGAATTCGTGGACAGTTTGCCAATGACCATATCGGGCAAGATTCGTCGCGCGCTGATTCGTACGTTGGACAGTGCCAAGGGAACTATTATCGACCCTGTGAAAAATGTCATGGGTTTGGGCAAGGAAGAAGAAAAATAACGCCGGCCCACGACAAATGTCGTGGGTTTTGCGTTGGGGGTACATTTTTGATATAATTTATTTATGGCAAATAAAGAAATTTTTTTAAACGCTGCAAAAAAACTGGCGCGTGAAAATGGCGTAAATGAATTTGATGCAGGTGCCCAGGCTGAATATATGTCAAATATGGCAAACTGGGTTGTTGTGCATGCAACAAAATATATGCCGATTAAATTAAAAAATGGCACGAATGCAATACCAACAACCGCAATGGCAACTGATTTTAATTTTGCGCGGCCAACGGTGCATGTGACATTAAATCATATTGTGCATTCGCATATGTTGGGTAATTGGGATGATATGCCAATTGTTGTGTTGGCACCGTATAACAGTGTTGTTGAAAAAAATGGAAATCCGTTACAGGTGGCGGCGGCTGATACATTTTTTGCACCTGATATAAATACTGGATTGGTTTTGCCGGAAAATGCCCATATTGTACATCCTGGGGTGGTGCCGGATGGCCAATTGTTTGTTATTCGTGGTAATGAAACTATATACAAAGACGACAATTATACCGATGACGAAATAAATCAAATTTTATCCCATGTCAGCCAATCACAGCGCGATGAGTATAACCGATGGAATCGTGGTGAACCGGATGCATTTGAAACGGAACAGTTTATGTTTATGGCAAATGATACAATCAAACAAATGTATAACAGTGCGCGCGATAAAAGGGCTTTTTTTCGTGGGGTGTTTGAAAATGATAGGCATACAATTTTAATGAATATGGTGCGCGATGTTGCCGTTGCACAAACAATGGAAAATATGGGATTTAAAACAATAACTGCGGAATACGATGATGGTATTGTTGCCAATCAGGTTAAAAAAACTGCGGATGCGGGTGGTGTGGCCGGTTGGGGAAATGACAAGGGGCATCAAAGTTCCATTGTCGGTCAATTAGAAGATGAATATAATAATATATATACATTGTTTTATGGCAGTGCTGTATTACCGGTTGGATTATTTAATCAATCAAATGATTTTGAAACGTTGTATAATTTTATAGATTCGGAATTAAATGACGGACGACGACAATTGATGTTTGATATAATTGCCGATTTAACGGAAATGCGTCCGTTGGATTTACAAAAATATTTGAATACGGCGTTTACTGATGCAAATGAATTTGCAAAAACGCCCGCAAAAACAATTGGTGAATATAATAAAAATGTTGCCACCAGTTTTGGGGCCAGTATAAATAAACTGATGTCGAAATATAATATGTGGCGCGATGATTTAAAAATGCGCCCGGGGTACAGCGAATTTATTGCGCGTTTGCGTGCACGATTGGGAAACCAATTAAATATGACGCGATTCGGGCGTGGACGTGAATGATTATTCGTTAAAAAATATCTCGATTGGTGTTTCGAATAATTTTGCAATTTGATTTAATCGCGCCGCAGTGATTCGGTTTTCGCCAACTTCGTATTTTTGTATTTGTTGAAAAGTAACATTTAATGCGCGGGCAAATCAGTTTGCGTATACCCAAATTGTTTGCGAATTTTTTTTATATTGTTGCCGATACATATGTCTATCGGTGTTGTTTTTTTATTTGATTTTCCACGCATTTTTTATTCCCCCCATAAAAATTATAAAAATAATAACCACCAAAATATCTGGTGGTCGGGGCGATAAGACAATCATAACTCGTAATGACACGCAGTGTTCGGATAAACCTTATTCCTGCGACACCCCGACCAATGTCGGGATTTTTGTCAGCGTTGTACGCTGGTGAGCTGCGGGCTTGTTAGAACCCCGAATCCACAAATCCGATGTGAATTCGCATATATTATAAAAGATTTGTTTTTGTTTTTGCAAGTTTGATTTTTATCTGTATAATATTTCACCATGAAAATAAAAAAATTTATTAAATCCAATAAGTTCATAGGAATAATATGTGCGGCGGTGATAATTGTTGTCGTTGCGCTGGTGTATATATTCGGAATTCGGTCCGCGGTAACGCGTGATGCAACATTTGTTGTTGCGCGGGGGGATACTGTGTCCGGGGTTGCCGAACGATTGGTGGCACGCGATTTAATCGATTCGGTTGCGCTGTTTAAAATTGCCGTACGTGGAAATGGTGGTGAAATTCAATCGGGGCAATATGATATTCCCCGCGGGGCCAGTATTTGGCGCGTGGCTGATATGTTGGCGCATGGTAATATTGCCACAACAACCATCGTCATACCCGAGGGACTGACCGTAAAACAAATCAAAGAATTATTGTTGGCTGATAATAATTTGACGGGCGGTGTTGAATGTGGGGCGGGAACTGATTTGCCGGTGTGCAATTTGCATGATGGGGATTTGTTTCCTGATACATATCGGGTGGCACGCGGGACATCGCGATTGGCACTGTTGGATTTGATGCGAAAAAAAATGGTGGATTTGGAACATAACTGGGACAGGGCGGGGCGTATTGCACCGCGGCCGCTGAAAACATGGAACGATGTAATTACGTTGGCATCAATTGTACAAAAAGAAACGTCAAAAAAATCGGAAATGCCAATTGTGGCCAGTGTGTATTTAAATCGTTTGCGCGATGGAATGCGATTACAGGCTGACCCGACCGTGGTATATGCAATTACAAATGGTTTGGGCGATATGCGTGGTCGGCCGTTGTTGCGTGATTCATTAAAAACAAACAGTCCATATAACACATATACAAATTATGGTTTGCCACCCGCACCGATTGCTAATGTTGGGTTGGATGCAATACGGGCAGTGTTGGCCCCGGCCGATACAAATTATTTATTTTTTGTGGCCGATGGGCACGGTGGACATAATTTTGCGCATACGTATGACGAGCATTTAAAAAATCATGCCGACTGGCGCGCGATAAAAAAAATGCGCGATAAAAAATAAAAAGTCGTCATTTGTTAATTTTTTTAATAATTTCGTTTTTGAATAAAATTTATATCATAATATAAAACGCCCGAAAAACGGGCGTTTTATATTATCATGAGAAAATTGTCCGATTCGCGGACCCGCATAATATATCATATTTTTCGATAAAATGCAAAAATCTTTAAACTTGCAAAGGGTTTGATTCACAATATACAATTATATTATAACTAGACGTAAAAATCTGGTTCCCGAGAACATAACGAAAGGATACATTATGAAAAAATTAGTTTTAACATCTTTATTGGCAGTTTTTGCAGCGACTGGTGCGAACGCGGCTATTAACGATAATCCGATGTATCGTCCGGATCAGGGCCGCTTTTACAGCGTGACCGAATTGGCTTCGCATACTGAGAATATAGATACATGGGGATTGACTGAAAAATTTGGTTATGGTATCACAGATCGTGCATCGTTGTATGTCAGCACTGGTTTGGCCGAAGGTGAATGGTTTGATATGATGGGCTGGGGCGATTTTGAAATCGGCGCAGACTATCGTTTGTTGGATAATATGAATTGGAAGATTGATGCATATGCATCATATATGGTATCGCCGGTTTGGGGTGATCATCAGCCATTCTTGGATGAAGATTACACATCTTACACATGGGGCGTTGGTGTTCGCGCGGGTTATGTAACCGATATGTGGACAGTTGCCGGCCATGTTGAATTTAATTACCTGAATACAGAATCATTCAACTGGGGTGATGAAATGTTGGCAAATCATCGCTTGATTGCGGGAATTGATGGATTCCTGTCACTGGATTCCAACTGGGCGTTGATGCTGGGTGCGGAATATGCCGGTATATTGGATGATGAAGTTGAAAACGGTGGTTTATGGACCGGTAAATTCGGTGTGAATTACAACATCGACGAAGATATGTTCGTTGGTGCATACATTTCCGGCGAAATGAGCCATCGCACAGGTGATTGGGAAATTGCCGACGGTATGGGATTTGGCGTTAAATTTGGCGCACAATTCTGATGCATACCGGGTTGCTCTGAATAAAAATCCCGCCGCATGGCGGGATTTTTTAGTTACTGGTTACTGGTAACTTGTAACTCGTTACTCGTAACTGGTTACTCGTGATTTCCCCACCCCCCCGTCGTGCAAAGCACGACACCCCCCGCCCAGGTTCCACCCACGCAAACTTTGTTTGCGCGGGGCCCGGGGGCGGCGGGCATTGGTGTGTTTCTGTTGCGGTTGTTGCACCGCGCAGAACGGGCATTTCCAGCCATTTTTATGGTAAAAATCCCCAATTTCTGCTTGACAATTTGCGGGTTCGTGGTTATAGTATGTTCGCTTTCCGTGTAAGTAAGGAAAGAAAAAACACAGAATTCTGCGCGTTCTGACAGATTTATAATCGCGGATGTTCCCGTTGAAATAAGTCTGAACAGATGCTTTGTGCAGATAAGAAGGTACAAAAAACAAAGAGATTTTGAATGCCAACAGTAAATCAACTGATTCGGAAACCACGTAAAAAGGTTGTTGTGAAATCAACAGCGCCGGATATGATGCAGGCCCCGCAAAAGCGCGGTGTTTGCACACGTGTGTATACAACTACGCCGAAAAAACCTAATTCGGCGCAACGCAAGGTCGCCCGTGTTAAATTGGCCAATGGACGCGAAGTTACTGCGTACATCCCGGGCGAAGGACACAATTTACAGGAGCACAGTGTTGTTATGATTCGTGGCGGTCGTGTAAAGGACTTGCCTGGTGTTAAATATCATATTATTCGCGGTGTTCTGGATACCAAGGGTGTCGAAAGCAGAAAGCAGGGACGTTCCCTGTATGGTGCCAAGGTGGCAAAATAATATAAACATACACGCGGGCTGTCCCGTGTGAGTAATTCGGTGTTTTGCCGGATGAAGCAGTAAAAGGAAAATAAAAATGTCAAGACGTAAAAGTGCAAATAAACGCGAAATATTACCAGATTCAAAATATAATAATCTGGTTGTTGCAAAATGTATAAATGTTGTTATGTGGGACGGCAAAAAAGAAGTTGCCGAAAATATCGTTTATGGTGCATTGGATAAATTGAAAAAAATCGCAAAAGATGGCGATGAATTGGCGGCTTTCTTGGAAGCGGTCGATGCGTTGAAACCATCCGTAGAGGTCAAAGGCCGTCGTGTCGGTGGTGCAACATATCAGGTCCCGGTCGAGGTCAGACCAGAACGTCAACAGACATTGGCATTGCGGTGGTTGATTATGTTTGCGCGCAAACGCGGTGAACGCTCCATGGAAGAAAGATTGTTTGGTGAATTGCGTGATGCATTAAATGGCCAGGGTGGTGCGTTTAAAAAGAAAATTGATACGCATAAAATGGCCGAAGCGAACAAGGCGTTTGCACACTTCCGTTGGTAATATAATCGGGCAAACAGGATAACCAATAAAAAATAAGGAAATATAACATGTCAGTCGGAAAAACAGCACCTTTGAATATGTATCGCAATATTGGTATTATGGCGCATATTGATGCCGGAAAAACCACTACGTCGGAACGTATTCTGTTCTATACCGGCAAAACATATAAAATTGGTGAAGTGCATGATGGCGGCGCAACCATGGACTGGATGGAACAGGAACAAGAACGCGGAATTACGATTACTTCTGCGGCGACAACATGTTTTTGGCGCGATCATCGTATTAATTTGATTGATACCCCGGGGCACGTGGACTTTACAATGGAAGTGGAACGTTCTTTGCGCGTGTTGGACGGCGCGGTGGCGGTGTTCGAATCGGTGACTGGTGTTCAACCGCAAACTGAAACTGTGTGGCGACAGGCTGATCGTTATAATGTTCCACGTATTTGCTTTATTAACAAAATGGATCGTATTGGTGGAAACTTTTTCCGTTGTGTTGATATGATTCGTGAACGTTTGGGTGCAAATCCATTGGTGGTGAATTTCCCAATTGGGGCGGAATCTGATTTCCGTGGGGTTGTTGATGTTGTGGAAATGCGCGGTATTGTTTGGGAAGATGACTTGGGCAAAGATCCGCATATCATTGACATCCCAGATGATTTAAAGGAAAAAGCCGAAGAATTACACAACAAATTAATTGAAGAAGTTGTAACATTGGACGAAGGAATTATGGAATCCTATATGGAGGGTAATAAGCCAGATGTTGCAACAATTAAAAAATTAATCCGCAAGGGTACAATTGCACAGAATTTTAATCCTGTGCTGTGCGGGACTGCATTCAAAAACAAGGGTGTTCAACCGTTGTTGGATGCGATTGTTGATTATTTACCCAGTCCGTTGGATATTCCGGCCATCAAGGGTACGGCAATGGATAAAAAGACTGTTATTGAACGTCATGCTGATGCCAAAGAACCATTCAGCGCATTGGCGTTTAAGGTCGCAAATGATCCGTTTGTTGGTAATTTGATGTTTATTCGTATTTATTCCGGTAAATTGGTATCTGGGTCATATATATACAATTCAAACCGCGATAAACGTGAACGCGTGGGACGTATGTTATTAATGCATGCCAATCAACGCGAAGAAATCAAAGAAGCATCCGCCGGTGATATTGTGACATTGGTCGGTATGAAGGAAACGGTGACTGGTGATACATTGTGCGATGAATCTAATCCGATTATTTTGGAAAACATCCATGTTCCAGATCCGGTTATGAGCATTGCAGTTGAACCGAAAACCAAGGCTGATATTGAAAAAATGTCGTTGGGTCTGCAGGCGTTGGCACGCGAAGATCCGTCGTTCCGTGTGTCTGTTGACGAAGAATCAGGACAAACAATTTTGGCCGGTGTTGGTGAATTACATCTGGAAATTTTGGTTGATCGTTTGGCACGTGAATTCAAGGTTGACGTTAATGTTGGTGAACCACGTATTGCATATCGCGAAGCGTTTGGTAAACCTGTTACCGAAGAATATACGCATAAAAAACAATCCGGTGGTTCGGGTCAATATGCCCAGGTTAAAATTGAATTTGAACCATTGGAACCAGGTTCTGGATATGAATTTGAAAACAAGATTGTTGGTGGTGCGATTCCAAAAGAATACATCCCCGGCGTTGAAAAGGGTTTAAAGATAGCACAACAAACGGGTGTTTTGATTGGCTATCCAACTGTGGATTTCAAGGCTACATTGGTTGATGGTAAATACCACGAAGTCGATTCCAATGTGTTATGCTTTGAAATTGCGGCGCGTGCATGTTTCCGCGAAGCGATGAAAAAGGCTGCGCCAAAGTTGTTGGAACCGATTATGAAACTGTCGGTTACAACACCAGAAGAATATGTCGGTGATATTATCGGGGATCTGAACAGTCGTCGTGGACAGATTAATGGTATCGAAACGCAATTCGGTAACCAGGTTGTTTCGGCTTTTGTTCCGTTGGCAAACTTGTTCGGGTATGTCAAGACATTACGTTCGTTGTCACAGGGACGTGCAAATCCGTATATGGAATTGTCACATTATTCCGAAGTGCCGAAAAATGTTGCAGACGAGGTTATAAAGAAACTGACAAAATAAAAGTGTAAAAAAAGATTGTGATTTTTGATTTCTGGTTTATGATTTGTTTGGATGAATCGGAAATCAGATTTCAGAAATCAAACTTAACAAAGCCCTAAGGAGAAAACTATGGCAAAAGAAAAATATGTAAGAACCAAGCCACACGTTAATATTGGTACAATTGGTCACGTTGACCATGGTAAAACAACATTGACGGCTGCTATTGTTCATTATTATGGTGTTGGTGCTGACCAGGCCAAGGGTGTTGATCAAATCGATAATGCACCCGAAGAACGTGCACGTGGTATTACAATTAATACAGCACACGTTGAATACGAAACAGAAAATCGTCATTATGCGCACGTTGACTGCCCGGGACACGCGGACTATGTTAAAAACATGATTACTGGTGCGGCCCAGATGGACGGTGCGATTTTGGTGGTTGCGGCGACTGATGGTCCGATGCCACAGACACGCGAACACATTCTGTTGGCACGCCAGGTTGGTATTCCAAAAATCGTTGTTTATTTGAACAAATGCGATTTGGCAAATGACCCAGAATTGTTGGAATTGGTCGAAATGGAAATTCGTGAATTGCTGTCTGCGAATGATTTCGACGGTGAAAATGTGCCAATCATCCGTGGTTCTGCTGTTTCCGCATTGGAAGGCAAAAACGACGGTTTGGGCAAAGAATCCATCGATGCATTGTTGAAAGCGTGCGATGAATATATCCCATTGCCGGAACGTCCGGTTGATAAACCGTTCTTGATGCCAATCGAAGACGTGTTCTCGATTACTGGCCGTGGTACAGTGGTTACAGGTCGTATCGAAGCCGGTACCGTAAAGGTTGGTGATGAATGCGAAATCGTTGGTTTGCGTCCGACACAAAAAACAACTGTTACCGGTGTTGAAATGTTCCGCAAATTGTTGGATCAGGGTGAAGCCGGTGATAACGTTGGTTTGCTGTTGCGTGGAACCAAAAAAGAAGATGTGGAACGTGGCCAGATTATCTGCAAACCGGGTTCTATTACCCCACATACAGATTTCGAAGCCGAAGTCTATATTCTGACCAAGGAAGAAGGTGGACGGCATACTGCATTCTTTAGCAACTATCGTCCGCAGTTCTACTTCAGCACAACAGACGTAACAGGTACAATCACACTGCCGGCTGATAAAGAAATGGTTCTGCCGGGTGATAACGTCCGTATCACAGTGCAATTAATCGCACCAATTGCTATGGACGAAGGCCGTCGCTTTGCTATCCGTGAAGGCGGACGCACAGTTGGCGCAGGCGTTGTATCAAAAATTATTAAATAATAACTAAAAAAATCGTGGGTCGGTGTAACTGGATGAAAAAAGTCAGTGATTACCGGCCCAGATAACGATAAGGAAAACGAACAAATGGTACCAGCATCTAAAATTCGCATCAAATTGACAGCGTTTGACCACAGAGTCTTGATGGAATCTGTGGATGAAATAGTCAAAACTGCAAAGCGCACAGGCGCGGATGTAGTTGGACCCGTTCGCTTGCCGACATTGATTAAGAAATTTACTGTGAACCGTTCGCCACACGTTGATAAAAAGTCACGCGAACAATTTGAAATTCGCAATCACAAAGCGGTTGTTGATATTGTGAATCCAACCCCTCAGACAGTAGATGCATTGATGAAGTTGGATTTGGCGTCCGGTGTTGATGTAAAAATTAAATTGTAATGGTAATGTTTGTGTTGGACGGGCGTAATCAGGTGTGTACAACCGTTCAACCTACTAACGAACAGAGGCAAATAAAATGAAACGTAGCGGTTTAATAACAACAAAAATAGGTATGACACGTTTGTATGACGACGGTGGCGTGGCACATCCGGTAACTGTTTTGTCCGTCGGCGATTGCACGGTTATTGGTAATCGTACAATGGAAAAAAATGGTTATGTGGCAAATGTGTTGGGTATGCGCGAGGCCAAGGCAAAGCATATGGCAAAACCACAGGTCGTGGCCGCAGAAAAAGCAGGCGTAAAACCATATCGCAAAGTCGTAGAATTTCGTGTGTCTGATGATTGTGTGATTCCTGTGGGAACACAATTGGTCGCGTCTCATTTTATTGCCGGACAATTTGTCGATGTCCAGGCGACCAGCAAAGGTAAAGGATTCCAAGGCGCAATGAAGCGTCATAATTTTGGCGGTAAAGAGGCATCCCACGGCGTATTAAAAGCGCATCGTTCAATCGGTGGTACGGGTATGCGTGAATGGCCGGGTCGTGTTTTAAAAGGTAAAAAAATGGCCGGACAGATGGGTAATGAAACTGTCACCGTCCAGAATTTAAAAGTGTTTGGCATTGATGATGCAGAAAATCTGATTTTCGTCGAAGGCGCAGTACCGGGTGCAAATGGAACGTTTGTATTGGTCAGCGATGCGGTGAAAAAAGAACATAAAGATTTGCCAATTCCGACAAAAATTAATGTTGCAAGTAATGCGGAATCAGGCGAGCAGCCAGCAGCAGAAACCGAAACAGAACCTGTTGCGGAATAATAATACAGGGGCAACAGATTAGATTAAGGTGAAAAAAATGCAAGTTGATGTTATAAATTTTGATGGCAAATCGGTCGGCAAAGTTGATTTAGCAGACCAAGTGTTTGCAATTGAACCACGTGCAGATATTTTGCATCGTGTCGTTACATGGCAACGTGCAAAATCACGCGCGGGTACACATGCAGTGAAAACTGTATCTGATGTCGCAGGCAGTGGCAAAAAAGCGTTCAAACAGAAAAAAACAGGTAACGCGCGCCAGGGTGAAAGATATAATGTTCATATGCGTGGCGGTGGCGTTGTGCATGGACCGGTTGTCCGTGACCACTCAATTGATTTACCGAAAAAAATCCGCAGCCTGGGGCTGAAAATGGCATTGTCGTCCAAGGTCAAAGATGGCAATCTGGTTGTGATTGATTCGGAAAAATTATCGGCGGCAAAAACGGGTGCATTGGCCAAACAGTTGAAAAAACTGAATTTGGATTCTGCATTGTTTGTTGGCGCAGATGCATTGGACGCAAATTTCCAAAAATCGGCGGCAAATATTCCAAATATTGATGCGTTGCCGACAATTGGTTTAAATGTGTTGGACATTTTGAATCATGACAAATTGGTTTTGACGGCTGATGCGGTCAAAGCGGTGGAAGCGCGCCTGGCATAATTAAATATGTTTCAGCGCAAAGACGAAAAGGTATAACAAAATGGCAGAAAAGAAAGTTACATCAGAGAAAAAAGTCGTGCGCGCCGCTGGTATGTATGATATACTGCGTCGCCCGATAATTTCGGAAAAGTCGGCGAAACTGTCCGAAAGCAACGGTGTTGCATTCGAAATTTCACCGCGTGCAACCAAGGCGGATGTTGTGCGTGCCATCCAGGCGATTTACAATGTAAAACCTGTTAAGGTAAACATTGTTGTTGTCAAAGGTAAAGAAAAATCGTTCCGTGGTCGTGGCATGGGCACACAGCGCACAGTGAAAAAAGCATATGTATCGTTGCCGGCAGATGCAAAATTGGATTTATCGGCAAACGTACAGTAATAATCACGCCAGGGCAGAGAACCCAATATAATATGGATGTTAGTGTTCTGGCATAAACAAAGGTAAGAAAAAAATGGCATTAAAGCATTACAAGCCAACAACAGCGGGAACACGCGGTTTAACGTTGATTGACCGCAGTGAATTGCACCGCGGCGCACCGGAAAAGGCGTTGACTGTTGGGTTAAAGTCCAAAGGCGGACGTAATAATTTTGGTCATGTGACCGTTATGCACCAGGGTGGAGGTCATAAACGTAAATATCGTTTAATTGATTTCGCACGCAAGAAAAAAGGTGTGCCCGCAACGGTTGTTCGTTTGGAATATGATCCGAATCGTACCGCTTTTATTGCATTGATTGAATACACGGATGGTGCACGTTCATATATTTTGGCACCGCGTGATTTAAAAGTTGGTGATATTGTTATTTCCGGTGATCGCGAAGATATTAAACCGGGTAATGCAATGCCATTGAAAAATATGCCAATCGGTACAATTGTGCATAATGTTGAATTGAAACCGGGCGCAGGCGGTCAGTTGGCACGCAGTGCGGGTTGTTATGCGCAATTGATGGGTAAAGATGGTGTCTATGCCCAAATTAAAATGAACAGTGGAGAGTTGCGCAAAGTTCATTCCGATTGTATGGCAACAGTTGGCAGTGTTTCGAATCCTGACCAACGTAATGTTAACCTGGGCAAGGCCGGACGCGCGCGTTGGTTGGGTATTCGTCCATCAGTTCGCGGTATGGCACAAAACCCAGTGGATCACCCAATGGGTGGTGGTAATGGTCATTCCAAGGGCCACGAACCGGTATCACGTACAGGTATTCCAGCCAAGGGATATCGTACCCGTAGCAATAAACGTACTGCAAAGATGATTATTCGCAGCAGACATTTGGCAAAGAAAAAATAATAAAAAACGGAGTAATTGATGTCTCGTTCAGTATGGAAAGGTCCGTATGTTCATCCGTCAATCTTGAAAAAGGTTGCGGTGGCAAATGAAAAAAACGACCACAAGCCTATTAAGACTTGGTCGCGCAGCAGCACAATTGTGCCACCAATGGTGGGTTTGACATTCGAAGTTCACAATGGTAATAAATTTATCCCTGTGTCGATTGTCGAAGATATGATTGGGCATAAATTGGGTGAATTTGCACCAACCCGCACGTTCAAGGGGCATGCGGCAAATAAAAAGGCCGCCGCGGCAAAATAATTAAAGGGTAACAGTTATGACAGCAAGATATGGAATCAAAGAAAATCAAGTGCGTGCGTTCAATAAACTGATTCGCATCAGCCATCAAAAATTGAATTTGGTTTGCGATTTGGTTCGCGGTTTGCCGGTTGATCGTGCAATCGATGTTTTGAAATTTTCCAAAAAACGTGTTGCGGGCGAAGTGTTGAAAACATTATTGTCGGCCGTCGCAAATGCAGAACATAATAAAAATCTGCCGGTGGACAGTTTGTTTATCAAAGAAATTTGGTGTGGCAAAGCACTGACCATGAAGCGCATTATGCCGGCATCACAGGGACGCGCACGTCCGATTTTGAAACCGTTTTCAAATTTGACGATTGTGTTGGAATCTGGGGTTGCGCCGACAAAAAAGAAGGCTGCGCCAAAGGCCAAGGCAGAAAAAACGGAAAAAAAAGCAAAGGCAAAATAAAAAAAGCGACAAGTGGTATGGATGAAAATCCTGAATAAAGATAGCCTGTCTTCAAGAACACTTGTCATAAAACAGTAAGGAAAAAATAAAATGGGACAAAAAGTATCGCCAATATCATTGCGTGAATTTATTAACAAGGTTACGGATTCACGTTGGATTGCGGGTAAAAAAGATTATGCCAATTTGTTGGCCGAAGATATTAAAATCCGCAAATTTATTGAACGTAAATTAAAAAAGGCCGGTTTGGCCAAGGTCGTTATTGAACGATTCGCCAAAAAGGTTGTGGTTACAATTCATACTTCGCGTCCGGGTATGATTATTGGTAAAAATGGTGCAGATATCGAAGCGTTGCGCAATGATATCAAAAAATTGGTTAAAAATGACCAGGTTGTTGTGAATATTTACGAAGTGCGTCGTCCTGATTTGAATGCACAATTGGTTGCACAAAATATCGCACAACAAATCGAAGGTCGTGTTTCATTTAAACGTGCAATGAAAAAGGCTGTTCAAAACGCTGTTAAAGCCGGAGCCCAGGGTATCAAAGTTATGTGTTCGGGTCGTTTGAACGGTGCAGAAATTGCCCGCAGCGAACAAATTCGCGAAGGGCGCATCCCATTGCATACTTTGCGTGCCGATATTGACTATGCGTCAATTCAGGCAAAAACCACGTACGGTGTTATCGGGGTAAAGGTTTGGATTTATACCGGTGATGTCGTAAATAAAGAAAAATTGGCATCGGAAATGGCTCGTCCCGCTGAATATGCCGGTACCAGTGAAAGAAAAAGCAAGTAATTTTTGTCGGCATCTATATGGTGCCGGGGACACAAAAATGAAACACAGAAATTAAAAGGTTATTGTTATGTTAATGCCAAATAAGACAAAATTTCGCAAGCAGCACAAAGGCCGTATCCATGGTGTTGCCAAGGGCGGCAGCGAATTGGCGTTTGGTTCGTTTGGGCTGAAGGCCATGACACCAGAACGTGTGACCGCACGTCAAATAGAAGCGGCGCGTCGTGCAATTACCCGTCATATGAGACGTATGGGTAAATTATGGATTCGCGTTTTCCCAGATGTGCCAGTTACCAAGAAACCAGCCGAAGTCCGTATGGGTAAAGGTAAAGGTGCGGTCGAATATTGGATTTGCCGTGTAAAACCAGGGCGTATCCTGTTCGAATTGGACGGTGTTAAACCCGAAATTGCATACGAAGCGTTTGCACTGGCGGCGGCAAAATTGCCGGTAAAAACCAAAGTTGTTGAACGTAAAGTTAACTAAACAATTATAACTGTCACCATATATGTGGCAGGGAAAAAGGGTTAAAAAAATGGCAGAAAAGAAAGTAGAAAAAGAATCTTTGACAGCAGAAGCGTTGCAAAGCAAATTGGAAAATCTGAAAAAAGATCAGATGAATCAACGTTTCCAGCATGCAGCGGGTCAGATGCAAAAAACACATGTGATGCGTCAGACTCGTCGTGAAATCGCACGTGTTAAAACGCAAATTAATGCGGCGAAAAAAGCAAAAAAGTAAAAATTTCCGATTTTTGTTGAGATTTCTAAATTTTTAGTTATCATATTGCGAAATCGGGTAAAAATGGTTGGCAATTTATACAAATCTTTGTGTAAGTTGCAAAGTAAAATGATAAGGGACAAAAGTTATGCCAAGACGTATACTGCAAGGAACAGTTAAAAGTACTGCAAATGACAAAACCGTCGTTGTGGAAGTTGAACGTCGTTTTCGTCATCCGTTGTACGGCAAATTTGTAAAGCAGAATAAAAAATACAAGGCGCACGATGAAAACAATGAATACAAGGTTGGGGACATCGTCGCAATAGAAGAGCATCGTCCAATTTCCAAGACTAAAACTTGGGTGGTCAAGGGGCGCGTTGGCGTATCCAAAGACGAAACAGTGGATGTTGCAGAATAAAAATCACGGGTGGGTTCTTTGAGGCGCGCTGCGCAGTCGGAACCCGAAACAAAGCCACAGGGGATGGCCCTGTGCGCAGGATAAAGGTGAAATGTTATGATACAAAATGAAACAGTTATGACCGTGGCCGACAATTCTGGTGCGCGTAAAGCAATGTGCATCAAAGTATTGGGCGGTTCACATCGTCGCTATGCGACGGTTGGTGACAAAATCGTTGTTGCCATCAAAGAAGCTATTCCACGTGGCAAGGTACAAAAAGGTACTGTGCAGCGTGCGATTATTGTTCGTACCAAATTCCCGGTAAAGCGTCCGGATGGTTCGATTATTCGTTTCGATGACAATGCGGTTGTATTAATTAATAAGAATAATTTTGAACCGATTGGTACACGTATCTTTGGACCGATCGCACGTGAAGTTCGTCGTAAATACGATGTTCAGAAAATTGTATCTTTGGCACCCGAAGTCATATAATGCCGGGTATGCAACAACAAAGGGTTAAAAAATGAAAATTAAAAAAGGCGATGAAGTCATAGTTATTTCGGGCAAGTACAAGGGTGTCAAAGGCAAAGTGCTGGAGGCGCGTCCGTCTGAATCGCGTGTCGTTGTCGAAGGTGTAAACCGTCACAAATGGCATGTGAAACCAACCCAGGATCAACCGGGTCATATCGTTGACCGCGAGGCCCCAGTTCATGTTTCGAATGTTGCGTTGGTTGACCCGAAAACTAAAAAAGCAACACGCGTTGGTTATAAAATCGACGGTGATAAAAAGGTTCGCATTGCAAAAAAATCGGGTGCGGAATTATAAAAATAACTGGTTCCCGCTGTTACGGGAACAAAACGTTAAGGAATAAAAAATGCAAAGCAGATTGCGTGAAATTTACGAAAAAGAAATTGTTCCTGAATTAGTCAAAGAATTTGGGTACAAAAATCCATTGCAGGTTCCAAAACTGACCAAAATTGTTTTGAACATGGGCGTGGGCGAGGCTGTTTCTGATAAAAAGAAATTGGATGCCGCGGCCGCGGATTTGACGGCCATTGCCGCACAAAAATGTGTTATTACACATGCAAAAAAATCAATCGCGACATATCGTTTGCGCGAAGGGCAGGCCATTGGATGCAAAGTTACATTGCGCGGTAAAAGAATGTATGACTTTTTAGATAAATTGATTGTTGTTGCATTGCCGCGCGTCAAGGATTTCCGTGGTTTATCAAAATCAAAATTTGATGGCCGTGGTAATTATGCGTTTGGTATCAAAGAACATTTGATTTTTCCAGAAATTTCCGTTGATAAAATTGATTCCATACGTGGAATGGATATTGTCATTGCGACAACTGCGAAAACAGATGACGAGGCACGCGCGCTGTTGACTAAACTGGGGCTGCCGTTGGTTTTGAAATAATAAAAGGTATATAATATGGCTAAATTAGCGTTAGTAAATAAACAGAAAAAACGTGAAAAATTGGTCGCCAAATACGCCAAAAAACACGCCGCAGTAAAGGCAAAAATGTCTGTGAATGCGACACCAGATGAACGTATGGAAGCGATGAAAAAAATGGCAAAATTGCCGCGTAATGCGAATCGCACACGTTTGCATAACCGTTGTTCTGTGACAGGACGTGCACGTGGTTTTATGCGTATGTTTGGTCTGTGCCGCCAACAGTTTCGTACGTTGGCATCCGAAGGTAAATTGCCAGGTGTACGCAAATCCAGTTGGTAATTTTGTAATTTTAACCCCAGTTGTGGACAATGCTGCTGGGTTCGGCGGGGAAACCCAAAGAGTAACAAGGAGTAATACAAGATGTCATTATCACACCCAATCGGAGATATGCTGACCCGTATTCGTAATGGTCAGAATGCCGGTAAAGAATTTGTAACTGTTCCGAACAGCAAACTGCGTGCGGCGGTTTTGTCTGTGTTAAAGGACGAAGGCTTTATTACTGATTTCCGCAAAGAACAAATTGACGAACATCGTGCAAATTTGGTTATTGAATTAAAATATATTGGCGGAAATGGTGCAATCCAGGAAATTACAGTCGTTTCAAAACCAGGTCGCCGTGTTTATTCCGGCAGCGCGAAAATGCCGCGTGTTTTAAATGGTTTGGGTATTGCAATCGTATCCACACCAAATGGTGTTATGACTGATCACAAAGCACGCCTGATGAATGTTGGTGGCGAAGTGTTGTGCAAGGTTATTTAATATTACAGTGAGGATTAAATTATGTCTCGTGCAGGAAAACATCCAATTAAATTGAAAGACGGCGTGTCGGCGGCAATTGCAGGCGATGTGCTGAACATCAAAGGACCAAAAGGCGAATTGGCGGTTTCGTTGGATACCAAACATGCGGGCTTGGTTGACGTTGTTGTGGAATCTGACCAGATTATAGTTACACCAAAAGATGCCGAAGATAAAACTTCGCGTGCAATGTGGGGAACAATGGCGCGCAACGTTCGTGCAGCAATTGATGGCGTAACCGATGGCTTTACCAAAGAAATGTATATGAAAGGTGTTGGTTACAAGGCATCTGTGAATGGTAACAAATTGGTTTTGGTTGCCGGATATTCACATGATGTGATAATGGAAATACCAGCCGGTTTGACGGTTAAAATTGGCGAAACACCCACAGAGTTTGCAATCAGTGGTATTGATAAATGTTTGGTTGGGCAATTTGCGGACAAAATACACAAAGTTCGCAAGCCGGATCCATACAAGGGCAAAGGTATTTTCTATAAGGGTGAACGCGTTCGCCGCAAAGAAGGTAAAAAGAAATAATAAATAAATGTGATTCCCGCTGTTACGGGAATTGGATAAAAAAGGAAGCAAAATGTTAAAACATTTGTCTGCAGAAGAAAGACGTACATTGGCAAATCGCAGTGCGTTGAAAAGAAAAAATCCGGGCAAAATCCGTTTGTCGGTTTTCCGTTCGGGTCGTCATATTGAAATTCAGGCCATCGATGATGTGCGTGGGCACACGATTTGTGCCGCATCATCCAAAGAAAAAGATTTCAAAGGCAAGGGCTGGAATGTCGCCGGTGCTGAAATTGTTGGCAAAAATTTTGCCGAACGTGCAGTTAAGGCAGGCATTGCGGATAATTGCTATTTCGATCGCGGCGGTTACCGCTATCACGGCAGAGTCAAAGCTTTGTGCGAAGCGATTCGTGCAGGTGGGGTTAGAATTTAATCGGTAATATACGGAGTTTATAATGGCACGTTTTGATGATAAAAAATTGCAAACGGATAATTTAGTGGACAAATTGGTTTCCATTAACCGTGTTTCTAAAACGGTCAAGGGCGGTCGTAATATGTCGTTTTCGGCATTGGTTGTTGTTGGTGACAAGGCCGGCCGTGTGGGATTTGGCAAAGGCAAGGCATTGGAAGTTCAGGCCGCTGTGCAAAAGGCAACCAAGGCCGCCAAGGCAAAGATGATTCGCGTCCCATTAAAAGAAGGGCGCACATTGCATCATGATATTGCCGCCAAATATGGTGCCAGCAAATTGGTGGTGCGCAGTGCTGTTCCTGGTACTGGTATTATTGCTGGTGGTGCGTTGCGCGCGGTGTTTGAATGTTTGGGGGTCCAGGATGTTGTTGTGAAATCACAGGGCTCTAATAATCCGAACAACATGATTCGTGCGGCATTTTTGGCGTTCGCAAAAATGAATTCGCCAAAAACTGTGGCGGCACGTCGTGGCAAAACTGTTGCGGAAATTATCGCGGGACGCGATGGTAAAAAATTGGAAAGCAACGAAAACGCAGAAGAAAAATAATTTGGACCCATGCGGTCAAAACGGAGATTAATTATGGCAAAAATAGTTGTAAAACAAATTAAAAGCGTTATTGGTCGGCCGACTGCACAGCGCAAGGTTGTTGCGGCATTGGGTTTGGGACGTATCGGAAAAACAAACGAAGTTGAAGATACGCCATCTGTTCGCGGTATGGTTGCCAAGGTTTCACATCTGGTTCAGATTGTGGAAAAATAATTTATTAAACCGAGTGTGCCATTGTTATGATATGGCATGCGTTACAGAACTGTGATAAAATGCAGTTCGCAGGATAAAAGGAATATAAAAATGAAACTGAATGCATTGATGGATAATTTTGGTGCGCGCGCAAATGCAAAACGTGTTGGGCGTGGTATGGGATCTGGAATGGGTAAAACCGCGGGCCGTGGAAACAAAGGGCAAAAGGCGCGCAGTGGTTCACGTAAACAGGCTACTTTCCAAGGGGGCCAGATGCCGATTTTGCGTCGTTTCCCGAAATTTGGATTTAATAATCCATTTGCCAAGGAATATGTTACGATTAATTTGGGTGATATTGAAAAATTCATCGCATCCGGTAAAATCGATGCCAAATCACCAATTACAATCGATTCGCTGATGGCGGCAAAAATCATTAACCGTAAAAAAGATGGTTTGAAAGTTTTGGCCAAAGGTGAAATAAAATCTGCGGTAAATATTATTGCTGATAAATGGTCTAAATCAGCCGAGGCGGCAATCGTCAAAGCAGGTGGCACGATTAAAAATAAATAAATATAATATGTTTGCATCCGTTTTGCGGATGCAAACAAATAATTAAAAGTTTGTTCGCATGAAGTTTTTGAGAGAATTTTTTGGCAGTATGTCCGATTTACAAAAGCGTATATTGTTTACAATTGGTGCGCTGATTGTGTATCGTATCGGATCATTTATTCCATTGCCGGGGGTTAATGCGTCTGCGGTTTTGCATTTGTTCACTGGCGAAGGCAGCGGCATGATGGGAATGTTTGATATGTTTGCCGGTGGTTCGTTGTCGCGTATGTCGGTGTTGGCATTGAATATTTTCCCGTATATTTCCGCGTCAATCGTGTTGCAATTATTAACCGCAACCAGCAAATCATTAAATGAATTGCGCAAAGAGGGTGAATCAGGGCGTATTAAAATTAACCAATATACGCGTTATTTGGCGGTGTTTTTGGCCGTGGTCCAGGGATGGGCCGTGGTTCGTGGTTTGGAATCAATGGCACCGGTAAATGGTGTGGCAGCGGTTGTAAATCCGGGATTTGCGTTTGAATTGTCCGCAATAATTGCGCTGGTTGGTGGAACGGTATTTGTTATGTGGTTGGCAGAACAAATTACCGCACGTGGCATAGGGCAGGGTGCATCACTGTTGATTTTTGCCGGTATTATTGCCGAGGTTCCAGGTGGAATTGCACAAATATTCTCGTTGGGATCGGTCGGGCAAATTTCACCGGCGATGATTGCGCTGATTGTTGCATTCGTTATCGGAATAATTGCATTAATCGCGTTCTTTGAACAGGCACAGCGTCGTATTCAAATTTTATATCCGCGCCAGGTTATGGCCAATGGGGTTATGAATACAAATGCATCATATTTGCCGATCAAGGTGAATATGTCCGGGGTTATGGGACCTGTGTTTGCTGCCAGTATTATGATGTTGCCGGCGTTTATTCAACGGTTTGTGCAAAGTGAAAATCCAATTGTGCAATCGATTATGGGATTCTTTACATATGGAACATGGTCATATATTATTACATATACGATATTGATTGCGTTCTTTGCGTATTTCCAAACGGCGGTTATATTTAATTCCGAAGAAACATCGAATAATCTGAAAAATGCCGGTGGATATATTCCGGGTGTGCGACCAGGTGAACAAACAATGCATTATTTGGATTCGGTTGTTTCACGTACAACAGCAATTGGTGTGTTGTATTTGGTTGTGGTGTGTGTGGTGCCGATTATTTTGAATACACATGCGGGAATGCCACTGACAATTGGTGGAACCAGTGTGTTAATCGTTGCAGGTGTGGTTTTGGATACCATGAATCAGGTACAATCATATCTGGTTGCGAAGCAATACAGAAGTGTTATAAAAAAGGCACAAAAAAAGGGACGTTTCCGCTAAACATTGTTTTATGTGGAACGGAATAAGATTTGACTTTTGCGGCATTTTGTATAAAATAATGCGGCAAAATAAAATACGTTTCAATTGTCATAATTTGAATTTGAAACGTTTGTAATCGATGCGCGTTTGTGCGCGTCACGGTAAAATAAAAAGGAAAATGAAAAATGGCACGTATAGCAGGTGTTAACATTCCGACAGAAAAACGCATTGAAATTGCGTTGCAATATATCCATGGTATCGGCCCGGCCAAAGCGGCACAAATTTGCAAGGCTTTGAAATTAAAAGACGGGTTGCGCGCCAAAGATTTAACTGACGAGGATGTTGTTAAAATTTCGAATTATATCGAACAAAATTTCAAGGTCGAAGGTGATGTGCGCCGCGAAGTCGCAATGAATATTAAACGTTTACAGGATTTGAAAACGTATCGCGGTATTCGTCACCGTAATCGTTTGCCCGTTCGTGGCCAGCGTACACAAACAAATGCCCGTACACGCAAGGGTAAACGCGTTGTGGTCGCCGGTTCCGCGGTCAAGGGTAAATAATATAAACAGGTAGAGATTAACACGATAGTTAATTGAAGACATCTAAATAAAGGTATAAAGTAATGGCAGTAACAAAAGCTAAAAAGAAAGTCGTTAAAAAGGTATCACACGGCATCGCCCATGTGGTCGCGACCAATAACAATACACGTATTACAATCACTGATCAGTCGGGGGCCGTGTTAACATGGGCAACCGCCGGTGCAAATAATTTTAAGGGTGCAAAAAAATCAACCCCATATGCAGCAACAGTTGTTGCCGATGCAGTTGGCAAAAAAGTTGCAGAAATGGGAATGAAAACGGTTGACGTTTTAATGCGTGGTATTGGCCAGGGGCGCGAATCTGCTGTCCGTGGGTTGGCAAATGCCGGGTTGATTGTACAGTCCATTACTGATACAACACGTATTCCGCATAATGGTTGTCGGCCAAAGAAAGTGCGTCGTGTATAATTATTAAATCCCGCGTATCGGCGGGATTATTTATTGATTTTTTTAGTATAAACGATGAAGGTATTAAATACATTTAAGTTTTTATCAAAAATGCCCGATATTTATGATAATAACGGGGAAATTTATAAAAAAGGGTATGAATATGTTTTATACAATGTTTTTGCACGAAATATTGTTTTAGAAAATTTAAAGGGTTTTGTTAATTTTGAAAATCTGGGTTATTGTTGTGATGTGTTTTTAAAAAAAGCCACAGGATTATATGCACCCAGTTTGGAATATGTTGAAAAATTGGTTGTGCCACATGTAAAAAATATTTATTTACCAGAATTACAATGTGGTGATATTTATGCGGTACATGCAAATATTATTAAATTAGATAATACAAATTATAATGGTACAATTTATTGTAATAAAAATGCACTTGTTATTGCTGACCAGGGTGCCACAATAGAACGCCATAAAAAAAGCCATATAGAAAATTTAATCGCAAATTGCAATGTCAAAGTTAAATGAAAAAAATCCGCCGTTTGGCGGATTTTTTTATCGTGCACATGTGCCGCAATGCGGGTTTGGTGCGTCGATATAGCGACGGGTTGTATATTCGCCGGCTGGCTTATATGTTACAACCGGTTGATATACCTGGTAATGATCAATAACTTCGCTGTATGTTTTTACGCGCACTGGTGCCAATTCGCGTTTAGCCGGTTTACGGCAATCGCGCATTGTGCGTGCAACATCCATTGATGATGTGGCGCGGCATGGCATTGGCTTTGCAACAACGCGTACAGGTTCGGGATATACCGTATCAACATATGTTACGGTATCGATTTTAATTGTTTCATATGTGTCAAAAGTTTCTGTTTCGGTGTATGAATAACCATCTGCAAATGCGTTTGCGCACATACCAATGATTATTGCAAAAGCACCAAATAAAATTACTTTTTTCATTGCGAATCCTTTGTTCAGGTTATTATCACATTAGTACAATATTTTTTAGTTGTCAATATTTTTTGACAAAAATTTTTTGTATAAAATTGTTATTGTTATTTGTAATAATTATTTGACTTTTGCGGTTTTGTAGTATAGAATTTTCGGGCGCGTTTGGGGTCAGTTCCCAATCGTGGCCGATTGGCGAAAATGATAAACTAAGCCGAATGGAGGATTTTATGATTGAAAAAAACTGGGTTACATTAATTAAGCCCAAAAAACTGAATATCAAAATTGATGAACATAATCCAAATCAAGCGACTTTGATTGCGGAACCACTGGAAAAGGGTTTTGGTTTGACATTGGGAACGGCGTTGCGTCGTGTGTTACTGTCTTCGTTACAGGGGTGTGCGCCGATTTATATCAAAATAGATGGCGTTCAGCATGAATTTTCCAGCATTCCCGGTGTGCGCGAGGATGTTACAGATATCGTTTTGAATTTAAAAGGTGTTTATTTCAAGGCTTTGACCGAAGGTCAGCACAAGGCAACATTAAAGGCCAAGGGACCAATGGTCGTTACCGCTGGGATGATTGAAACAACCGGTGGGGTCGAGATTATGAACAAAGATGTCGAAATTTGCACGTTGGATAACGGGGCTAATTTAGACATGGAAATTACATTGGCAACGGGGCGTGGTTATGTTCCGGCATCTGCACATGCGGATGGGTTGCCATTGGGCGTTATTCCGGTTGATTCAATCTTTTCACCGATTTTAAATGTTGCAACCGAAGTATCGGAAACGCGCGTTGGGCAAAGCACAGATTATGATAAATTGGAAATGACGGTTAAAACCAATGGTGCTGTATCGCCCGAAGATGCAATCGCATTGGCCGCGCGTATATTGACCGATCAATTGGTTGTGTTTATTAATTTCGAAGATCCGGCGCAAATCAATGCCCCGGTCGAGGAAGATAAAGCCAAAGATGCATTACCGTTTGATCCAAAATTGTTAAAGCATGTTGATGAATTGGAATTGTCGGTACGTGCAAACAATTGTTTGAAAAATGATAAAATTAACTGGTTGGGCGAATTGGTCCAAAAGACCGAAGCCGACATGTTAAAAACACCAAACTTTGGTCGCAAATCGTTGAATGAAATCAAAGTTCAACTGGAGGCGATGGGCCTGAGTTTGGGTATGGAAGTCCCAGGATGGCCACCGGAAAATATCGCAGAATTGGCCAAAAAATACGAGGATCCATACAAATAAATTCGTGTTGCTGAAATTATAATGTTTCAGGGCGCGGTGTCTCGAACCAATCCCCGGGAAACCGGGGCAGAAACAAACGCAAAGGAGTAATCAATGAGACATATGAAAGCAGGGCGCACGTTTAATCGTGACACCAATGCACGCAAGGCCATGTTTATTGGTTTGGCGAAAAACTTAATTGAAAAAGAACAAATAAAAACTACATTGCCAAAGGCCAAAGCTTTACGCGGGGTTGTCGAAAAATTGATTACCCGTGCCAAGGTTGATTCTGTGGCTAATCGTCGTTTGGTGGCCAGTGAATTGGGCAATGCGTCCGCAGATACGGTAAAAAAACTGTTTACTGTTTTGGGGCCGCGTTATGCCAATCGTCCGGGTGGTTATACCCGTGTGTTAAAGGCTGGCTTTCGTTATGGTGATGCCGCGCCAATGGCAATTATTGAATTGGTTGATCGTGATGTAAATGCGAAAAAGGTTGTAAAACCGGCCGCAGATACAGATGAAAAGGCAACAGAAAAATCAGCGGATAAAGCCGATAAGAAAGAAAAAGCCCCAAAGGCAAAAAAAGAAGCCCCAAAGGAAGAGGCAAAATCCGATGAAAAAAAGGCCGATGCACCAAAACGTCGTCGTGCGGCCAGTAAATAAAAATTCCCCCGTTTGGGGGATTTTTTTATATGTTTTTATTTTAATTCATTCAAATCTGTGATAACTGTGATGCCGGCGTTTTGCCAATTTTCACGTAATGTATCAAAATCCATCAAATTTGTATTGGCCAGATAAATAACTGGGCGTAATCCGGTTGCGGATGCGGTGTTAATAATTTCGCGGATGGGTGATGGCCGTTGTTTGCCCGCGGCAAACCATGTTTCGTCGTCTGCGACCCAAAAGTCCGGGTCAATATGTGCGGCAATCACATCCGTGTCAGTCAATAAAAGTCCGTTTGATATTGAAAAATTTATACCTTGGGCTGTCAGATATTGGGCAACAGGTATCAATTCATCTGGTAAATTATTTTGTTCGGCTGCGGGTTGTGGTGTTTCTGGGGTTGTGTCATCATTTTTTTCATCGTCATCAAAATTAACATCAGAAAAAATTGGCGTAAATGATGATATGCCATTGTCAATGTCAAAATCGGTTGGTAATGGTAATTCACCAGTGGTCGGTTCATCCGGCATTGGTTGTGATGCCAGTTGTTGGTTGCCGATTGATGTGACGATGTTTCTGATGTCAAAATTTGATTTTGGCGCAGGTCCTGTATGCAGACGTGCGCGATCAAATGCGAATTGTAATTCGGTGGGGATTGATTTTTTTGGTGCGTCATCAATTTCTGTGGAAGGTTTGATTGTGGCGGAATCGTTTGATTCATCATCCGGCTTTTTTTTGTCTTCATTTGGCACAGGTTGCATAAATTTGGGAATTTTTACCGTGATTAACGGTTTTTTTGTGCGCACAATAATCATGGTTGTTGCGATATACATTGGCAGTGCCGCCAAAATTAATATGCCAAAGACAAAACCAGGGAATCCGCGCAAATGTGCATGCATTAATATTTGCCATTGTGTGGATGAAAAAATATTGAAATTAAACATCCACTTCAAAATGCCCCACATGATAAAAATGTAACATATGGTCCATATGATGGCATATTTGTTTTTTTGTAAAATTTCAAAGAATTTATTCATACTTAAATTATAGACAATTGTTGATATTTGTCAATATTTTTTGTATGTGTTATGCGTTTATGGTGTTCAAAAAATGTTTTTTTTGCTATTTTTTTATGGTATAATTATACATTGATATCAAGGGGGGACTTTTATGAGTTCTTTGAAAAAAATGTTTTGTATGTCCGTTGTCGGATTGGGAATGATTGCATTTGCCGGCAATGTTTTTGCCGCAGATACGGCGACCGGGCGTGCCGCGTATAATAATGTTACGGGTGGATCCGCGCGTCAAAATCGTGCGGGGGCAATGACATCTATGTCGTCACAACGTATGCCGACTATGCCGACATTGCCGAATTTTACAGTGGGGAATACTTCGCCCAGTTTACCGCCGGATGTCGTGGGACCTGAAAAACCGGACCCAGAACCCGAAGACCCAGATCCAGGGGTGGATCCGGAATGTCCGGATGGCGGTGTTAAGGATTCAGAATATACGGTTGATAACTGTATGGATGATTTGTTAATGTGCATTAACACCGGGGCGTTGTCTGGCGGGTTAAATGACATGTTTAACGAAGATTTGCGGAATTCCATTGTAAATGGAATGAGTTTATGCGCAACCCAGGTTGAACGCTGTATTGCCGAGGTTCGGCGCGATTGTAAAAACATTTATCGTACGGCTGCGGATGTTTGGATTGACTTTAATTCACGACGCGTGCAACCGGCGTATTATAATTTTGTGTTACAAAAAACCGGATTAACCCCAAATCAGGCGGAAAACACTTGTTTGTTATTGGATGTTAATACATATGGTTCGTCGTTTGATGCGGTATCAAATTCTGGGCGGGTTACCGCGGAATATAATATCGGCGTTGGGGCATATAACGGCCAGGCGGGTAATATATTGGTGAAACGTAATCCCCAGGGTGTTGAATTGAACTATGGCAATTCTGGTGTAGATGGGCAACGTGGTCATTATGCACGTTGGGATCCGACAACGGCGGAATGTTGGGTTCGTGTTGGCGCATATAACAAAGACAGTCAAATTAAAAACAGTTGGTTGTTTGGCGCGGTTGGTAATGACCAGCCGGCCGAGGTATGGCGGCAAACGGGCGATACATTTACATGTAACCGTGATTTGTTTGGATTTTCATTAATGAATCAAACAAATACAACCGCAGTGGTTGGTATTGGTGGCGGCGCGTTGGTTGGTGCGGGTGTTGGCGCAATTGCCGGACATGGTGCACGTGCATTTGATTGCGCACGGGAAAATCATCGCGAAATGCTGACCGAGGCATTGCGTGCAGATTCTAATTTTGGCACAATCAGCGAATATTTGCGGAATACTATACCGGCAACCGTTGATGTCATAGACCAGGCACAATGTCAGGAAATTGTTGATTTATATAACAGATATATTCAACTTGAAACTGCATTGGCAAAATGCGATACAACATCGTTTAGCAGTGAAACTGTGGATGTTTTGGCAACTGTTAACATAACCTGTCAGGGTTATAACAGTCCCCAGGAATGCTTTAATAAGGTTGCCGAATTTTCCGATTGTGCGGCGCAGAATTTTACCACGTTGCAACAATGTGCTGATTATTTGGCAAATAATTTGGCACAAAGTGCCCTGGCGGATTTATCGAAAAATTATCAATCCACCGGCAGTGGTAATGATAATCCATTATGCAGTTTTGAACCGTTGAATTTGGCGCGCGCCAATGGCACATCAATTTATTGCAATCCTGGTAACAGTAATCAATGTCGTGATGCCGGCGAAATAAAAATAGATATGGATCGTTTGGATGATGTGTTTACCAGTGAAATCGAAGATTTGCTGCAAAATGGCGAAGAATCAAATATGGGTAAAAGTATCGGTATTGGTGCCGGTGTTGGGGCGGGGGCCGGCGGATTGGCCACTGCAATTACGGCGTTTGTCGAACGCAGCAATATTAATTGTCGCGTTGGCGATGGTTTGGCCCAGGTTGGTTATGGTAAATCGTATTCGATTGGTTCGTTAAAGGATTTCTATGTGAAATGGAATTTGAATTTGCCTGATACAATTATGCCAACAGGTACGGCCGTGGATTGTGATTCATGGAAACGTACATGCGGCACAATACATGATTTGAATCAGTGTAAAATGGCGCAAATTCATTACAAGCCGGCCGATGCAGTAACTGTAACATTGGTGCCCACGGCGTGCACAGTATCGGGCAGTGTGTGCATTGAAAACTATCCAGTTGCTAAATCATACGGCGCATGTGAATAAAAATTAATCAAGGTGTTGGCAGTGAATATACCGCCGGGTTTATCCCGGCGGTATGTTATAGATAACAAAGAATAAACATTGTTCATGGTAATGTATTGAATTCGGAATATGGGTAAATATATCTGCGGGCCCGTCTTTTTTTCCTGGACAGTTACGCCATGTTTACAACGGCAAGAATTTCTGTGCGGTATACAGGCATTAATTACCAGTGGGCCGTGGTCAAACAAAATGCCGGCCCATAAAATTATTCATTGTGCCTACCGGGGCAGGGTCAGTATTTATTCGGCCCACAGGAATTTTGTGTTCGGTTACAGTATGATGGCACCATGTGAAAACATATCTTTACATTTTGATGGTAGTGGTTGTTGTAACCGGATCCATAAATGATTGGCATGCAACACCTTCGAAATGTTGAGTTATCTGTGTCGAATTTGTACTGACACCTAGATTAAGTCCAAATAAACCGCCGCCGCCTTTGCAGCCACCACCGCCCAAAAGACCGCCACCTAATGAACTGCATGTAGTTTTGTTTTTTTGATCTGTTAAAATAATTTCTTTCATGGTTTCACATAACACAGTCGTTGTTGTTAAAGTACATGTACTGGTTGATGGTGAATATACCGATGACATAGATACGCGTCCAGTCATGTTATCATGGCCATCAGTTTGTATGAATTCGGAATAACCCTGTTGATACACCGATGCAAGATCTGATAATTTTGCCCCGGAAATTACATATTTGGTTGCATATAGTCCATCCGAATTTAGTCCAGGAGAATTATGATTTTCATCGTCGTCGTCACCACTATTAAATATATCTTCTACAAATGGTGCGGAATATGCGCTGCATATTGCTTCATTATTATCACCAACTGCATATTCTGTACATTGTGGATCACTGCTGGATGCCATTGCCGCGCACAGAACAGATTTGACCTGTTCTTCCTGATCTTTTAGGGCATCTTCAACTAACTCGTTATATTTTTTTGTATAATTTTGTTTTGCTTGATCCAATCCACTGTCAACAATAATCATTATTAATGAATCCAACAGATGTGGGAATCTGGCTGTGGCATATGCAGCACCACGACGTACCTGGGACATATTTCGCCCTTCGGTACACAATTGAATATCTGGATCTTGGCGCAAAATTGCAATTTTTTGTTCAATTTTATTTGATACTGATTCTAATGCTGATATTGCACGGGCGGCCCCAGGATCGTTTTCATTTAAGTGATTTTTATAATCATTAATATTTATTTCATATGTAGTATACTCTACGTTCGGGTTGTTTTCTGATTCACGTGATGTTTTGTTTATTTGTACATTTCCAAATGATAATAATCCATCTATGACATAATTTCCATCCTCGTCAGTATAACTAAGCAGACTTTCTGTTCCGATTACATTATCATCGGCAAATGCGGAACATGTTGTAAGGCCGCCACATAATTCCACCATTTTATCGCTAACAGTTTTCTGACATTGATCCAACATTGAATTATCAATATCTAAATAAATACCTTGAATTATATTTTCAATTTGTTCTATGGATGTAATTAAATCATTACCCTCGCTATCAACTTGTTGACACGAGGTTAATAAATCCATTGGGCACATTTGCCGGATGCTGTCCAAATCCAACCCGATACATTGCGTGTAATCTTCGCCACATCTGTCGGTGGATTGCAGACATTCTTTGACCTGAGTGGTGCA
>CALXMY010000009.1 GCA_944389595.1 uncultured Alphaproteobacteria bacterium
TTGAAAACGACTGGCCCAGGGCAGAACAGAATCCGGCTTATCGTCTGTCTGCAAAATCCGCCATCCGGCGGATTTTTTTCACCCCACAAATATTGTGCAATTCCGTGCCCCGTTGCACGACAGGAAACGCACCCATGGTGGGAAACTTACGGCTATGTACCGTCGCGGTCTAAGTTCCCCTCTGCGGAGGGGTCCCGGCATATCGGCCCCCGCGAAAATGATAATTTTCGTGGGTGACAGGCCGGCGGGGTGGTTTATCGCGACGGGTTGATACTCCCTCGGTCGTATTTTCTGTCATCCTGGGTGCGGGGGCTCCGTATTCTTTGTCATCCTGGGGCTATAAGTATTGTCATTACATGGCATTATTTTTCTTGTCATCCTGGGGCTTGACCCCAGGATCCAGGTGAATAAAGTTGTCGCGAAAGCGACACTTATTTTTATTCAATTTGGTATTTGCTGACGCAAATAAGTTTTAATGACCTGGGCCCCGTGGTCAAGCCACGGGGTGACAATGGGGATTAAGTATCTAATAATGCCCACCGCCCCCGGCGGGGGGGGTATCACGAGTAACGAGTTACCAGTAACCAGCAACTAAAACGGGGCATTCGCCCCGTTTTTTATTTCTTTTCAGAAAAATCAGCGTCACGCGTTCCGTCATCATTCGGTTTGGTTTCGTCGCCATTTGATGACTGCGCCGCAGCTGCCTCTTGGGATGCTTTATAAACAGCCTCGCCCAATTTCATCGACTTTTCCGTTAATGCATCGGTTTTGGCTTTCAGACCTTCGGCCGTTGCATCGGATTTTGCCAATTCATCAGACAATTCTTTTTTTGCATCCTCGATGGCTTTCTTTTCATCCGCACTGATTTTATCGCCGTGTTCTTTTAATGCCTTTTCCACACTGAATACTGCAGTTTCGGCATTATTTCTGGCCTCGGCCAGTTCGCGTTTTTTCTTGTCCGCGTCGGCATTAGCGGCGGCTTCGTCAACCATGCGTTTTATTTCTTCTTCGCTTAAGCCACCATCGGATTTAATTGAAATCGCTTGTTCTTTGCCGGTTCCTTTGTCTTTGGCGGAAACATGCACAATACCGTTCGCATCAATATCAAACGACACTTCGATTTGTGGCATGCCGCGCGGGGCAGGTGCGATGCCTTCCAAATTAAATTGCCCCAGCAATTTATTATCAGCGGCCATATCACGTTCACCCTGGAACACGCGAATTGTCACAGCCGACTGATTATCTTCGGCAGTGCTGAATATCTGTGATTTTTTGGTTGGAATTGTTGTGTTACGGTCAATCAGTCGTGTAAACACACCACCCAATGTTTCGATACCCAATGACAATGGTGTCACATCCAACAGCAAAACATCTTTGACATCGCCCTTTAAAACACCACCCTGTATCGCAGCACCCAATGCCACAACTTCATCAGGATTCACGCCCTTGTGCGGTTCGCGGCCAAAGAATTCTTTGACAGTTTCCTGAACTTTGGGCATACGGGTTTGACCACCGACCAAAATAACTTCGTTAATTTGTGATTTATCTAATCCAGCATCTTTTAACGCCTTGCGACATGGTTCAATGGTTTTTTGAATCAAATCATCCACCAACGATTCCAATTTCGCACGCGTCAATGTTGTATTAAAGTGCTTTGGTCCCGTGGCATCCGCGGTCAAGAACGGCAAATTAATATCAGTTGACGTTTTTGACGACAATTCAATTTTTGCCTTTTCGGCTGCTTCTTTTAAGCGTTGCAATGCTAATTTATCGTTTGACAAATCAATACCGGTTTGACCCTTGAATTCATCAATCAAATATTTCAATATGCGTGCATCAAAATCAGATCCGCCCAATGCAGTATCGCCATTTGTCGATTTTACTTCAAACACGCCGTCAACAATTTCCAAAATGGAAATATCAAATGTACCACCGCCCAAATCATAAACGGCAATCGTGCCATTTTTGTTTTTATCCATGCCATACGCCAATGCCGCAGCCGTTGGTTCGTTTACAATACGCAACACATTTAATCCTGCGATACGACCGGCATCCTTTGTGGCCTGGCGTTGTGAATCATTGAAATATGCCGGCACAGTAATAACCGCATCCGTCACAGTTTCACCCAAATACGCTTCGGCATCTTTTTTCAATTTTGCCAAAATCATCGCCGAAATCTGGGATGGGGCATATTTTTTACCGTCAATTTCGACCCATGCGTCACCGTTATCACCCGCAACGATTTTATACGGCACACGTGCGGCAATTTCGGCAACAGCCGGACTGTCAAAACGCAATCCCATCAAACGTTTGATTTCATAAATAGTATTTTCAGGATTTGTCACCGCCTGGTTTTTTGCGGTAATACCAACCAATTGTTCACCACCGGATGTCATCGCCACCACCGATGGTGTTGTGCGTTGCCCTTCGGCATTTTCGATAATTTTTGGGTCACTGCCATCCATAAACGCCATGGCAGAATTTGTTGTACCCAAATCAATACCCAATACTTTTCCCATTTTTTCACTCCTTGATCAAACTTGTTTTATTTTTTCTGCTTTACCATATAGTGAATACCAAAAAACTTTTCAAGACCACAGGAAAAAAATAATAAAAAAAAGCCGCCCAAATAATGGGCGACTAAAAATAATATATAACATATTATTTCTTGCTGGCATCCGCCGCCGGTGCCGCTGCAGCCGCGGCCGCAGATTTGGCCGACGCATCTTCGTCCGGCATTTTACCACCGATTGTTGCGAATGCTAATTCCGCCTGGTGCAGTCCTAATTCCACGCCATTTGGCAAAACCAAATCAGAACCGTGCACAGAATCACCAATGTTCAAATTGGTCAAATCAATTGTGATTTTTTCAGGAATGTCATGAACCAATCCACGCAATGCGACTTTACGCACCGCAAAGTTCAACACACCACCCAATTTTAATCCTTTGGACGTTTCTGCATTAATAACTTCGACCGGCACACTGACGTTCACAGGCTTTTTAACATCGATGCGCTTAAAATCAACGTGTATAACCGAATCGTTAACTGGATGATATTGAATATCCATTAACATGGCATCTTCGTGACCATCTGTGGTATCAATTTCAAATAATTTGGTGCGCAAACTGGGTGTTTGCAACAAAGCCACAAAATCACGGCCATTTAATTCGATTGCCGTCGGAGCCTTTTTTTCACCATAAATCACAGCGGGGATGTTTTTATTTCTGCGAATGCTACGCGCGGCCCCCTTGCCAGCAGCGTTACGAATTTCCGCTTTTAATTTAATTGCCATTTTTTGTCCTTTTTATAAACAATTTTTATACTTTGCATAACCTCCAAGGGTGTTATGCGGGCCATATTATTTACCAAAATTATTGAAAAATCAAGGTTTTTATTCGTCCACGCGCCGTAAAATCATAAAACGTGCCCGACCATATGTTTTATCGCGCAATATCTGCCACCCATGTGGCGGCATAATCGCATGCCCAGATTCCTGTTCCCAAATTAAAATTGCCCCCACATGTACACGACGCGTCAATGCGCGCACAAATGCGCCACCAACATCCGCCGCATCATATGGCGCATCCACAAATATTAAATCTGCAATTGTGCCGTATTTTTTTACCACCATTGTGGCATCAATCTGTTCAGTTGTCGCCACATCGCCAATATTTAACAGACCTAAATTTTTTCGCACGACATTAATGGATTCCGCTGCAACGTCTGTAAATATCACACGCGCATTTGGGTATCGCGACAAACATTCAATACCAAAAGCACCACTGCCGGCAAATGCATCCCACACAACAAATTTATCATCGGCATTAAATACCCCAGATGCCATCATATTAAACAACGCTGCACGCGCCCGATTTTGTGTTGGTCGCGCACCACGCGGCAAATATAATTTGCGCCCATGAAACCGGCCTGAAATAATTTGCAATTTTGAATCCATACGATAAAGTGTACATTATGACATTTATGAAGCAAGCCTTAAATTTAGCAATTCGTGCAAAATCGCATGACGACGTTCCAATCGGTGCGGTAATTGTACGCAATGGAAAAATTATTGCCCGTGGCGAAAACAGGGTGCAAAAACAAAAAAATCCAACACTGCACGCGGAAATTGTCGCAATAAATCGCGCCTGCAAAAAATTGGGAACAAAATTTTTGGACAATTGCGACATATATATAACATTGGAGCCATGCGCAATGTGCGCCACTGCAATATCACTGGCACGAATAAAACATATATATTATGCGGCCCCCGATGCCAAAGGTGGCGGCATTGCACACAATGCACGCATATACGACACAGATAAACACCTGTGGCGACCACGGGTTACACAAATTCCCGAATATGCCGATGCATCGGCCACATTATTGCGCGATTTTTTTGCCGCACGTCGCATAAAAAAATAATCCGCATTTTAATATGCGGATTTTTACATTACTTTGCCCTGGGTTGGGTAAAATGTTAATTGAATTTTTTCCCACTTTTCAAATTCATTTGCCGGCAACATTTTAAACGGTTGACATACATTAATTGCACTGCGTATCGTATCCAAAACATACGCAAACGCCGGATCAGTTTCCGCACGCGCCGCCGATTCAAACCATACATCACGCACGGTGCCATTGCGTCGCATTGTCAAATGAGCCACAGCCCGAATATCGCCAATATCGTCACGCTGCGTATCAATTGTCCAACAGCGTGTCATTGCAATACGCAACGCGTCCACAACCGACACCGTCAAAGTTCTGTCCAGTGACACAGTTTCACGGTTTACACGAACAACCATTTTTTTCTTTTTCGGTTTTTCGTCTAACACATTATCTGTTTTATCAGCGGTCTTTATCACCGGTTCCGGAATTTCGGGCGCGGCCGGTTTTTCATCAACCAAACTGGGCACGACTATTTGTTCCGGTTCTGCATCCTCCGCGGGGGCAGGGTCCGGTTCAGATTCTGTTTCGGGCACGGGCTCCGGTTCTGATTCAAATTTCGCGTCATCCACTGCCACATCGGCATTTACATTATGCAAAATTGTTTCATCGCCACTGACACGCACAGAATCCAAATCAATTTCCAAAATTTCAATTCTGTCGGGTGCGACCAACATTGCGCGATTAACAAACACGGCAAATGAAGTTACCATTAACGCCACCAACGCCAAATGTCCGCATACCGACAGCAATATATTTTCTGATGAAAATCTGGTTCCAAATTTCATATTTGTTCAAACTATTTTGAATCCAATTGTGTGCGCAACCCGACGCGTTGAAAACCCGCATCCTTTAATTTTCCCATAATGGACATCACCGCGCCATAATCCGCCGATGCATCACCATTTATCATGATTGTCAATTCAGGATTTTCACCACGCATTGCCACAACCCGACGCACCGCATCATCACGCGATAATTCGGTTTTGCCAACATAATAACGCCCGGCCGCATCAACACTGATTTGAATTGCATGATCGGTCCCCGTCAGCGCAGAATTTCCCGCGCGCGGTAAATTCAAATCAATCCCAGTTGTTAACATAGGCGTTGTCACCATAAACACCGCCAACAACACAGTCATGATATCAATCATTGGGGTCAGCGAAATATTTACATCGGTATTTCTGCTTCTTCTGCGCGTCATTATATTCGCCTTATTTTTGTTTATTATTGGTATGTTTATCTGTTTTTAATTCTTTGACACGTTCGGTCAATATATCATACAGCGCATCCGATTTTTTTGTAAAATATTGAAACGCAATGGCCGCGGGAACCGCCGCAATTAACCCCAGCGCAGTTGTCCCCAATGCGGTTGCCAACCCCGGTGCAATCACCCCGATTGAAACCGATTGATTAACACCAATTGACGCAAACGAATCCATAACCCCCCAAATGGTTCCAAATAGTCCAATAAACGGTGCCACATATGATAACATATTTAAAAACCACAAATTTTTATCAAATGGCCGAATTAACTTATCAACAATCAGCGACAGATTATCATTGTTTTTTATCTGTACAGGATGTTTTTTCTGAAAATGCCACATACGAATTTTTTCAATAATAACCGCCCATGAAATAACACTGCCCAAAATCAACACCAGCGATATAAACAACGTCATCAAATCGCCTGTAAACAATGTTGTAAAAGAAAACGCATTTGTCATTATATTTTTCCCCTTCGTTTTTTCATTTATTCCTTGAACGGCGCGACCACCACGTCCGGTATACGTTTTGGCATCATATTCGCACCAATATATGCCGCTGTACCGGACAGTATAGCACAAATTTCACCATCTTTCACGAATTTTTGTTCAACCGACATCGATGCCGCACCAAATTTAGTCACAGTTGTTTCAACAACAAACTCATCACCCAAAAACAATGGTTTGATATATCGTATATTTAAATCCCGAATAACGAACCCAACATCACCATCTGGGAACTTTACGCCACGCAATATATTCATACGCGCGCGCTCCGCAATTTCAATATACCGACCATGATACGCAATACCACCCGCATCAGTATCCGCATACGCAATCGCAAATGGAAATTTATAAGTTTTCATTTTGCAAACATCCCCTTGAATAAAAAAGCATGATTATTTCACCAATCCCAAATGTGCATATCCCGCATCAGTCACAATACGCCCACGTGGTGTCCGTTGAATAAATCCCAACTGCATTAAATAAGGCTCGATAACATCTTCGATTGTATCGGCCGGTTCAGATAACGCCGCCGCCAGATTTTCAATACCAACCGGCCCGCCGGCATAGTGTCGTACAATGGTATTCATATATTCACGATCCATTTCGTCCAAACCACTGGCATCTATATGTAACTGAACCAGTGTTGTTTTAATTGTATCGACCGAAATCGCATCACGCCCCAGGGCGGTTGCGAAATCACGTGCACGCTTTAATAACCGATTTGCAATACGCGGCGTGCCACGCGCACTGCGCGCCAACATTTTTGCGCCATCAATATCAATCGGTGTACCCAATATATTTGCACTGCGCATGATAATCTTTGCCAAATCATCTGGCGAATAAAAAGACAACCGTAAATCTATACCAAACCGGTCACGCAACGGATTTGATAATAACCCCGTACGCGTTGTTGCGCCCACCAATGTAAACGGGGGCAGGTCAATCCGCACACTTTTGGCCGATGGCCCTTCGCCTAACATGATATCCAACTTGAAATCTTCCATTGCGGAATATAAAACTTCCTCGATTGCGGTGGGTAAACGATGAATTTCATCAATAAACAATACATCCATCGGTTCCAACGATGTCAGTATCGCCGCCAAATCACCCTGTTTGGTCAGCATCGGTGCGGCAGTTGCCCTGAAATTAGTCCCCAATTCATTTGCAACAATATGCGCCAATGTCGTTTTTCCCAACCCCGGCGGCCCATACAGTAAAACATGGTCCATTGCTTCGCCCCGGGATTTTGCACCCGAAATGAATACAGACAAATTCTGTTTCAATGCATCATGCCCAATAAAGTCCGACAAAGTCCGCGGCCGAATGGATGCCGCCATTTCGTCGGGTATATTTGGGTCTAAAAAACGTTCTGTATTATTTTGCATATATAACTTTACAATAATTTATTATCGGCATTTTCACGACCGACATATGCCTTTAAATCATTATACATTTGACGCAAATCAGCCGGCTGTGAATAATATTCATCCGCATTTTTGATACGAATTGTTTCCAAATCTATTTGGGCCTGCTTTTTTAATATTTGTGTCAAATGCGTCGCAAATGCCTTGGCCTCGTCAGACTCATTTGCACCCTGTAACAGCAATCCACGATTTGGCCGTGGTGATAAAAACGCAAAATCAGCCACCGCCGGATCGGGCGATACCAACGCAAATCCGGAAACCTCGGGTCGACGCATCATCGCCTGCAACACATACCATGCGCCCAATTGATTCCCGGCCAACCATATACGATCGCTGTCCTCGTTTTTATTTTGAATCCAATCAATTACCGTTGCAATATCCAACATATTTTCAGATGTGGTGCCAATTGCGCCCTCGGAATAATTAACACCGCGATAATTGAAACGCACAACCGAAAAACCAGCATCCATAAATGCACGAAACATCGCATACGAAACCCTGTCGTTCATATGATGTTTTTGACGGGGGTTCCCCGATAATATAACCGCCAACGGTGCCGCGGGCGTATTTGATTTATGATACACCGCATGCAGTTTACCGGTTTCGCCGGCAATCATAACGTCAACCATGTTTGTCGCCTTTCTTTTCTTACTTTATGGTACTTATAGAACAAACCGCATACAATTTTCAACATAAATTTTTGTTTTGACATAATGGTCGCGAATGTTTTAAGATTTATCAAAGATAACAAAGGCTGTGACATGGCACGATTTATTTTAACAGCGATTTTTGCCGCGGTAATTGCGTTTAACGCAAATGCCGCAACCGAAGAAATCGTTTACGATAATTTTCAAACAATATATACCGAAACCCCGGTTCAATCATATTATGCATACCCGGATGATCCGAATTTTATTCCGGAAACTGAATTTATGGAACGCGCCGACAGTTTGGATTACGATTTAAATATCGAAGAGGCACGCCAAATCGAATCCATGATGCATCCGGGGGTATCGTTTGCCACACGCCCCATGGTTATTTGTCGTAATTTTGGGTGCACACGCTTGAACGACAGAATTACGCGTACATTTTTATTTAACAGTCTGGCAAACATGTTCATGATGAACACCCATTCACGCGTATATATATGCGAGGCTGACCCATTTTCGCGTGATTGCCTGCAATCGGGCATATCATTTCCCGTGCGCAGTGGCATCGCAAATGCGTTGGTCAAAATACCCAAGGCCACAATATCCCAGGTAAATGTTTCAACCGGATTATCACGCGCCACGGTCAGTATGACATATGACTTTTTAGTAAACGGTGTTTCACGCGTATGTGAACCAACCATTATGGACATTGTTGTTCCAATAAATTCCCAGGCAACATTGTCAAATCGCGAATTTGCATGTAATATGACCAGTGACGGCATCAGCAATGTATCATTATTGGTAAATATTGATTATATTGATTTGGACTATGGTATTCTGGGCGGTTATTACTCGTTGGGGATGCAGGGTCCCACAACAGGTGGCGGAACAGGATACGCATTATTTAAAACCGAATTCACAACGGGCGGAATGCAATTCCGTGCGGCTGTAACCGGCGAAGACGGCGTAACCGGCATCAATTCCATGATGACAATCCAACCGGGGGAATACGCGGTCGAACCATTGGAAAAATAAAATTCTGTGATTATAAATGAATTTTATCACATATTAACCAAATGAACAAAACTGTTCTTATTATTGATGACGATGAAATGTTGCGCAAAACATTGGCAAATGGGTTGCGCGACAATTCGTTTGACGTATTAACCGCCGGCGACACAGATTATGCCACCCAAATATTAAATCGAATAAACGTTGATGCGATTATCCTGGATCGCATGATGGTTGGCACCGATGGGCTGACTTTTTTAAAAAATTTGCGCGCGAATGGGTCGCGCATTCCGGTAATAATGTTAACCGCGTTGGCGGGCCCTGAAAACGCCATAGACGGTCTGTCGGGTGGGGCAGATGATTATTTGGCCAAACCATTTCAATTACGTGAATTAATTTTACGTTTGAATAACATAATTCGCAAAAATGATACCGCTGAATCAAAAATGCCAAATGGACTGATATTTGTTGATAATGAATTTTTTATCAAATCCCAAAATGATTCAGAACCTGCAAAAATATTGCCATTGTCCGGCGAAGAAAAAAAATTATTGCGTAATTTAACCAATCCCATGGGCAATACGGCACCCGCTGCACCAATGGTTGCAAAACGCTTGCGTAACAAATTAAATGGTGTATTATCAGACATAGACATTATTACAATTCGTGGACATGGATATAAATTGATAAATATTCGCCCACACGATGAAGCAAATGGTGACAGAAAATGAGATTAATACCGCGCAGCTTTCTGTGGCGCACAATTTTAATGATTTTAATACCCCTGATTATCGCAGAGGTTATCATTGCCAACGTATTTTTTGGTAATCACTGGACGCGCGTGCACGCAACACTGGCACGCAGTTTGGCGGTGGAAATTTCCACAATGATGAATTTTATGGATACCGGCAATACCGCTGCGGCACGCACAATGGCGCGCGATATGGGTATAAATATATCAATAAACCCAAAACTTAACCGTCCCGCCCATAATGACAATGATTCTCGCGAAGCGGGGCTGTTGGCCGAAGCATTATCATCACGTCTGGATCGACCGGCACAAATATATATAGACAAAGGAAAACGTTTGGTATTTATCGATATTCCAAACGACAACAATCAAATCGTAACATTTGGAACGTCACTGTATCGCATATATTCAACCAGCACCGAAGTATTTATAATATGGTTAATTGGGTCAATATTAATTGTATCAATATTAATAACCCCATTTATTATCATGCACACCCGCAGCATACGTCGCATTGCACGCGCCGCGGGTCGATTCGGTCGCGGATTGGACGCACCAGGTTTTGAACCCAGCGGGTCCAAGGAAATCCGCGAAGCCGCCATCGCAATGATTACAATGAAGGAACGCTTGAACCGTTACAATCGCACGCGTACAGACATGTTGAACGCGGTCAGTCATGACTTAAAGGCACCATTAACCCGTATGCGATTGGCCGTGGAAACAAATTCTGCATCAAAAAAAGATTTACTGCAGGATATTGACCGTATGACCGAAATGGTAAATGGTTATTTGGCATTTGCACGTGGCGAAATGCCCGAAATTGAACAGGCAACCGAATTACCATCAATGTTATTGCGAATTGCGCGCGATGCCGCACCGGACAAAGATATCAAAACAGATTTTCCCGATAATCCGGCGCAATTTTATGCGCGCCCAATGGCATTGGCACGTGCGTTTGCAAACATAATTGAAAACGCGGCACGATACGCAAAAAAAACAATTCGAATAACCGAAAATGACACACCTGAACAAATAGAGGTTATTATCGAAGACGATGGTCCCGGCATCCCGGATGATAAAAAACGCGATGCGATGCGTCCATTTGTGCGCCTGGATGAATCACGCAGTGAAAAAACCGGTGGCACCGGACTGGGGTTATCAATTGCACAAACCGCAATCGAAAACCATGGCGGACAAATGTTTTTGGAAAACAGTGATTTGGGTGGACTGCGTGTCCGTGTTGTATTACCGATATAATTTTTGGATGTAACAAATGAATTTATTTAAATATGTATCTGAATCAATAAACAAGAAATTGGGATTTGTCGCAAATTTAGAAACACCGCGTAATCGTGCGTTTGGCGATTTTTCAACAAATGCCGCAATGGTTATGGCAAAATCCGCAGGAAAAAATCCGCGCGAATTGGCAAATGAAATATTGCCAAAATTGCGCGAACTGGAATTTGTGGCCGACGCGTCGGTTGCCGGTCCGGGTTTTATCAACATAAAATTGCGTGATGATTTTATATGGCGCGCGGCGGCCGAACCGCACAATATGCAAACAGACAAACCATTAATAATTGATATGGATTACGGTTCATATAACGTTGCAAAATCGTTACATATTGGTCATTTGCGCACATCCATTGTTGGCGATACATTGAACAGAATTGCAAAATACATTGGCCATAAAACAATATCTTATAATCACATGGGTGATTGGGGGCGTTCAATGGGACTGGTCATTGCGTGGATAAAGCGTAATCACCCCGATTGGCCATTCTTTCAGCCCGATTTTGCCCCGAACGCAGATTACAGTAAATACGCCATGCCCGCCAAAGAACTGGACACATATTACCCAGCCGCCGCGGCATTGGCCAAATCTGATGACGCATTTATGGAAGATGCACGTCAAATTACCGCAGAATTACAACGTGGCCATCCCGGATACAACACTTTATATAACGTGTTTTTACCCATAGCGACCGATTCCATGATGGAAACAGTAAAAAAATTAAACATCATGCCATTTGACCGAAACCTGGGCGAACGCAATGCGGCCAAATATATTGAACCGGTTGAAAAAATGCTGCGTGAAAAAAATTTATTGGTCAAATCCGATGGGGCAGAGGTAATTATTGTCAAAAAAGACACCGATACCGCACCAATGCCACCCATGATGTTTTATAACTCACGCGGGGCCGTGCCATATGATGCCACAGATATTATGGCACTGTATTATCGTAAAATAACTGATAATCCAAACAAGATTATATATCTGACTGATGTACGCCAAAAATTACATTTTGAACAACTGTTTCGCGTCGCAGAATTAACAGGCTTATTCCCCGCCGCCGATTTGGAACATATTGGTTATGGCACAATTAATGGCACAGACGGAAAACCGTTTAAAACCCGCGATGGCAATGCCGCCGGATTAAACGACATAATCGAAATGATAACCAGTGCCGTCCAAAAACGCGTCAGTGACAGCGGAAAAAAACTGCCACCCGAAACAATAGACGAAATTGCACTGGCGGCATTAAAATTTAATGATTTGATGCACGATTTACGTTCTGACTATGTTTTTGAACCGGAATCTGTCACCAGTTTCGAGGGTCGCACCGGGCCATACATTTTGTACACAGCCGTGCGTTTAAACAGCGTGTTAAAAAGGGCGGGTGATATCACCGCCACCGACACGGTGCCGGACAATCTGACCGATGATGAACGTAATTTATTAATTGAAACATTGGATTTTGAACGTACGGTACAAAGTGCGTTTGATAACCGTGCAACCGATATGATTGCAAATTATGCGTATGATTTATGCCAATTAATAAATACTTTTTATCATAATTGTCCCATTTTGCGTGACGATGTGGACGATGCCACGCGCGCCCAGCGTATACAAATTGCGCGCATTGCGCGCGACACATTGGCAACATCCATTGATTTAATGGGGCTGAAAATCCCGAATGAAATGTAACGGTTGTGCGCAACGAATTACGGTATAATAATACCGCATCGATTTTTCTTGACTTTTCTGATGGGGCGGGGCATAATTGTCCCGCTAAAATTAATAAAAAGGTAAAAAACATGGCAGCGACAAAATCGTTAAAAAAATGCGAATTAGATGCAAAATGGTATCTGATTGACGCAACCGATTGCACGCTGGGGCGTTTGGCGGCATATACCGCGAACATTCTGCGTGGCAAGAACAAGCCGACATGGACACCGAACATGGATTGTGGTGACCACGTTATTATTATAAATGCTGACAAGGTTGCTTTGTCCGGTAAAAAGGCTGACAAAACAAAATTCTTTTGGCATTCATTGTGGACCGGCAGTATCAAGGAACGCACACTGGGCCAAATGCGCAGCGAAAAACCAGAAAAATTGGTTTACAACGCAGTAAAACGCATGATGGGTCGTCGCACTGCGGTTGCATTGGCAAACAAACGTTTGACCAAGTTGCATATTTATGCGGGTGCAGAACATAAACATGCGGCGCAAAACCCAATTGTTATCAATTTTGCTGAATTGAATCGTAAAAATAAAAGGGGCGAATAATGACAGAAGCAAAAAAGACCGTTAAAAAAACGGCAACAAAAACAACAAAAAAAGCCGCCCCGGCAAAAACGGCCACAAAAAAGGCCCCTGTTACAGATGTTAAATTAAATAATGCAACATATGCCACCGGCAAACGCAAGGATTCTGTTGCACGCGTATATCTGATTGCAGGCAAGGGGCAAATTATCGTTAACGGTATACCAATGACAGAATATTTCCGTCGTCCGGTGCTGCAAATGATTATTGCGCAACCGTTTGGTATCACAAAACGTGAAACGGCATATGATGTGCACGCAATTGTTTCGGGCGGTGGTCTGTCTGGCCAGGCCGGTGCCGTAAAACACGGTATTTCCAAGGCACTGGAACGCGTGGAACCGGATTTACGCAAAACATTAAAGGCGGCCGGATTCCTGACCCGCGACAGTCGCGTTGTTGAACGTAAACACTTTGGCCGTCACAAGGCACGTCGTTCAACACAGTTCAGCAAACGTTAATATTTATTTACGTTTGCAAATCCAAAATCCGCCACATGGCGGATTTTTTGTTTTTATTAAAAATGTATATTGCGTTTATAAAAAAACTGTGTATAATCATTCGGCAATTCATTATTTAATGGGGAAGCACTATGTTTAAAAAAGAAAAAATCAAAGATTTACATTATTCAGTAACCGGTCTGATTACGGCCGACGAACTGCAAAATGCCGCCGACGAAATATTGACCGAATATGGCAAAAAGGCAAAAATGCCTGGTTTTCGTCCGGGGCATATTCCTTTATCTATTTTGCGTCAAAAATACAATGCATCTGCGATGGCCGACGCAATTGATAAATTAATGAACCGCGATTTAAACCAATATGTGGCGGATAAAAAAATTCGTCTGGCCGGCTCTCCAAAGGCTGATTTAGCAAAATGGGAAATGGGCCAGGATGCCGAATACACATTGGAATTCGACATTTTACCAACATTGCCAGAAATTGATTTGGAAAAATTTACTGTAACCAAAAAAACAGCAAAACTGGATGAATCCGAGGTTGAAAAATCATTGGAAAACATTCGTAAATCCCGCAGCATTGCGGAAAAACAGGATGATAAATACATCGCCCAAAATGGTGATACTGCTGTTATTGATTTCAAGGGCTTTATTGGCGACGACGCATTCGAAGGTGGCAGTGCCGAAAAGCATCACTTGGTTTTGGGTTCGGGCGCATTTATTCCCGGGTTCGAAGACCAGGTAATCGGCCATAAATCTGGTGATGAATTTGATGTAAATGTCAAATTCCCATCCGATTATCACGCAGAAAATCTGGCTGGGCGCGATGCACGCTTTGCGGTCAAGGTACACGAAGTCCGCAAACATAAATTGCCTGAATTAAATGACGATTTGGCAAAATCGGTCGGGCACGAATCTGTTGAAAAATTACGCGAACATATTCGCACAATTTTAAACGAACAATATGACGAAGCGTCTAAACGCGAAATGCGCAACGAATTATTGGACATTTTGGCGGATAAAGTTAAATTAGATCTGCCCGAAACGTTGGTTGACCAGGAATACAATATGGCCAAACAGGAACACGACCGCACACACGCACATTGCGACGGTGATTGCGGTCACGATCATAAATGGGACGAAAAGAAAGAACGTCGCGATGCCGAACGTCGCGTGAAATTGGGTCTGATTTTGGCCGAATGGGGCACAAAAAATAAAGTAGAGGTAACGCGTGACGATTTACAACAGGCAATTTGGGCCGAAGCATCACGTTACCCAGACCCCAAACAGGTATTTGATTTTTACAACAAAAATCAAAATGCACTGACAATGTTGCGCGGGATGATTTTTGAACGCAAGGCATTGGATGCAATGTTAACACATGTCAAGGCCAAAGAAAAAGCCGTAAAGCCAAACGAGCTATTTCAACAGGCTGATGTAAAATAACAAAAAAACATGCGCACAAATTTTGCGCGTGTTTTTTTATACATGGGGAACAAATAAAATGAAAGCATATCTAGATATTTTGGACAATATAATGACAAACGGCAAAGATTTACGTATGAATCGTACCGGTATTCCAGATATTGGTTTATCATCGGGCGCAGTTTTTGAACACGACATGTCAACCGGCTTCCCGTTGGTTACCACAAAAAAGATGGGATTAAAAAATATTGCGACCGAATTGGAATTTTTTCTGCGCGGGATAACTGATAAAAAATGGCTGCAAGACAGAAAATGTCACATATGGGACGAATGGGCAAACCCGATAAAGGTTGAACAAAAATATAACTTGGCGACAAATAATATGAATATGTCAGACGCAGAAAAAGAAATCGTCCGTCATTCTATTATGGATTCTGAACGTGATTTGGGTCCAATATACGGATTTCAATGGCGGCATTTTGGCGGCGAATATTATTGGGACACACCCACAATAAATAAAAATCCAACTGATAATTTTAATCCAAACAACCCCGGCATAGACCAGGTACAAAACGCCATTGATAAATTAAAAAATAATCCAAACGACCGCAGAATTTTGGTCAGTGCATGGAATCCAATTGCTATTCCACAAATGGCGTTGCCGCCATGCCATGTTATGCACCAATTGGTCGTGCGCGACGGTAAATTATCATTAATATGGACCCAGCGTTCATGTGATATGTTCCTGGGGGTGCCGTATAATATCGCCAGTTATGCATTACTGTTGTTATTATATGCCAAAGAATCTGGTTTAACCCCCGGTACATTAAAGGGTGAATTGCATGATGTGCATATTTATCAAAACCACATCCCCCAGGTTCGCGAACAATTAAAACGCACGCCGCATCCATTACCAACTGTGGAAATTCCGGACGAAAATTGGCGCGGAATGTTAAATTGGTCGGCAAATAATGGATTTAAATTAAAAAATTATATTTGCCACGAAAAATTACGCGGCAGTGTCGCACGCTGATAAAATCCCCCACCAAACAAAGTGGGGGATTTTTTTCTTGCACACTGTAATTTTATAACTCATAATAAATTTGTAGCAACAACATACGAAAGGAGAATATATGAAAAAAGTATTTTTAACATCTTTATTGGCCGTTTTTGCCGCAACATCGGCAAACGCAGCAATGGTATTTAACCCATACGTTGGTGTACGTGGCGGTTACGACATCAGAACAAACGTCACGACCGATGCGCCGATAAATAACCCTGATGATTCATATGCCGACGGTTGGCTTGTTGGTGGCACAATCGGTACAACATTTTTCGACAACGATGATTTTGCCGCCCGTATAGAGGCTGAATATATTTATACGTCCATAGGTGAAGTTTATAAAACTGCTGATGTAGCAAATCATACCGCATTGTTGAACTTGGTGGGCGATATTAAAACAGGCCTGTCCGTAACACCATATATCACCGCAGGTATCGGTTACGGTTGGACATTTTTATCAACAGACGGAACAGATACCGATGACAGCAATCTGGCATGGCAGGTTGGTGCCGGTTTAACATATGAAATTACCGACAGCTTTAATGTTGATTTGGGGTACAGATATTTGAATAACACCACATTCACAACCCCTGAATCAGACGGTTCAATTGAATTCGAAGTTGAATCGCACCAGGTATATTTGGGTCTGCGTTATGCATTCTAATCACCCAAATTTAAACAAAAACACCCCATTTGACCGGGGTGTTTTTTATTATCGGTTGCAATTTATAAACACGCGGTTTATTATGCATATCACATAATTCAAAGGGGGAAAATATATATGAAAAAATTTTTAACCTTATTTACACTGTTCGCACTGACCGCATGCGGTGCAAATTTAAACACAGACAGATATGCGACAACTGGCGCGGGCCACGTTAATACTGTATCCGAGGGCACAATTATAAACGTTCGCCCCGTCACAATCGCCACAGAAAACGGCGATGTTGGTGAATTGGCGGGCGGCATAGTCGGCGGCGTTGCCGGCGGCATGATTGGCGATAATACATTAACCCAAACAATCGGTGCGGTTGGCGGCGCGGTTTTGGGCGGCTATCTGGGCGGCAAGGCACAAGAGGGCTTGTCCATGCAACGCGGCATGGAATACATAGTCAAACTGGATTCCGGAAAATCGGTCACATTGACCCAGGGTGACGACGAAGTATTCGATGTCGGTCAACGTGTATATGTTTTGGATGCGGATTATGATGAACGCGCCCGCATAATTGCACAATAAAAAATGGTGCCGAATGGCACCATTTTTTATTAACGCGTTTTTCCATGCGTATTCATAAATACGGTTGGCTTACACACACATAAATGCTTGCTTTTTCTAAAATATTAATTTATAATTGCCACAATTCTGCGGGTGGGCGCAGGATTAATCCGATTAACCCCACAAGTCCTCGCACTTTTTAATACTTTGCGACGGCCAACTTTGTATAAAATTCTGTAATGAAAGATTTATCCAAAGATTTATATAATCCATTATCTGGCGAAGATTTTGTCCAGATGTTTAACAACGAATACGGAACCCAGGAAACATTGCAGGGCTATGCGACCAAGGGAACTGTAAAAGACATTCGTGGCGATTTCGTCATTGTTGATGTTGGTCTGAAATCCGAAGGCCGCATTCCATTAAAGGAATTTGGCGCATCCGTACCGGCAATTGGCGATATCATTGATGTTTTTGTTGAACGTTATGAATCCCGCGAAGGTACAGCCGTTCTGTCATATGCCAAGGCACGCGCCGAAAAGGCATGGAAAGAATTGGAAAAAACAGTTGCCGCCGGTATCGATCCGGATGGTACAATTATCGACGTTGTGCGTGGTGGTTATACTGTTGATATTAACGGTGTATTTGCATTTATGCCATCATCCCAGGTCGACCACAAACCTGTTCGCGATCCAAAATCTTTGATTGGATTAAAAGACAAATTCCGTGTATTGAAAATGGACGCATTGCGCACAAACGCAATTGTTTCACGCCGTGCAATTCAGGCGGACACAATCGCCGCTGCACAAAAAGAAGCAATGAAAAACATTTCATTGGGCGCGGTTATCGAAGGTACTGTCAAAAACATCACCGATTATGGCGTGTTTGTTGATTTGGGTGGCATTGATGGATTGCTGCACGTCACAGATTTGTCGTGGAAACGTGTTAACCACCCACGCGAATTGGTACATGTCGGTGAAAAAATCAAGGTCAAAGTTATTCAATTTGATCCTGAATCACACCGCATTTCATTGGGTGCAAAACAATTAGAAGAAGACCCATGGGAAAATGCGTCCCGTGCATTCAATGTTGGCGACACTGTAACAGGCAAAGTTTCATCCATCACTGATTATGGTGCATTCATTGACCTGGGCAATAATATCGAAGGTCTGGTGCACATGTCCGAATTATCATGGACAAATAAAAACATCCACCCCAGCAAAGTATTACAAGTTGGCCAGGATGTAAATGTTGTCGTATTGGGCATTGATCAGGATAAACGTCGTATTTCATTGGGCTATAAACAACTGCAACCAAATCCATGGAAACAGTTTGCGGAAACCCACAACGTTGGTGACGTTATCACTGGCCCAATTAAAAACACAACTGAATTTGGTTTGTTCATTGCGTTGACACCGGAATTGGATGGTATGGTTCATATCTCTGATTTATCATGGAACAAACTGGACGAAGAAGAATTGAAAAAATTCGTTCGTGGCCAGGAAGTCACCGCAAAAATTTTGGACATCAATCCAGAAAAAGAACGCATCACATTGGGTATCAAGCAATTAACAGAAAGTGCCGAAAACAACAGCGCATCATTAAAGAAAGGCGCGGTTGTATCCGGTACTGTATCTGAAATTACCCCAGACGAATTAATTTTGGCATTGCCAAACGACATTCGTGGTGTGATTCGTCGTACAGACCTGTCGCGCGAAAAATCTGAACAGGATACAAATAAATTCAAGGTCGGCGACACGGTCGAGGCATCCGTTGTATCCGTTGACAACAATGTTGTTAAACTGTCTATCCGCGCGTTACAGGTAACGCTGGAAAAACAGGCGGTCAAAGAATATGCAAACCAGGCCGACAGTGGTTCTGTGTTGGGCGATATTCTGGGTGCTGCAATCGAAAACAGCAAAAAATAATCTGTACACGTTTTTCAGATTATTAAAACAAAATCCGGCACTTGCCGGATTTTGTTTTTTATGATATAATATTGTGCATGAAAAAGATGATTGTTTTAATGGGCGGCCAGGGTGTGGGCAAGGGCACATTTGCACGCATGCTGTGTGAACGTCACAAATACAAATATATTGAAACCGGCAAAATGTTGCGTGATGCGGCCGCCACAAATCCGACCGTTGGCGAAATTATGGCACGCGGCGAATTGTTGCCGTTTGAAATGTTAACCGATTTGGTGGCAAATTCATTAAATTGCGATTCGGACGTATTATTGGACGGATTTCCACGCACAATTGACCAGGCCACTTGGCTGGTAAATAATTATGCAAACAAATTTGACATTCATGTTTTATACCTGAATGTCCCCGAAGAAATTATGATTGCACGCATTCAAAAACGCATACGCGATGGCGGTGGGCGCGCCGATGATGCCGATACCGCGGCCGTACGCAAACGACTGGATATATTTTGGAAAACAACCATGCCGGCAATTGAATGGATGCAAAGCGTACCAAACATTAAATTTTCGGATATTGAGGTAACCGGTGCGGTTGACGATAATTTCAAAAATATTTTAACCGCATTGGGCAAATAAAAAACCGCCAAATGGCGGTTTTTATTCTTTTTCAATTATAACTATTGCCGCAGAATAATCATCCTGGTCGGTAATAGATAAATGCACAATTGCATTGGTGCCCGCTAATTCTTTTAATGCAGCCTTGGCACCACCGGCCAACAACAATTCCGGCCGGCCGGCATCATCATGTACAACCGAAACATCGGCAAAACCAATCTCGTCACCAAAACCCGTACCCAACGCTTTCAAGCACGCTTCGCGCGCAGCCCAAAAGTTTGCCAAATGTTTTTCGGCATTTGCATTATCAGCGTCGGCATATTCCAATTCTTTTTTTGTGAATATGCGTTGTTTTTTAAATGCGGACCAATCCAGAAACCGGCCACATTCAACAAGATCAATTCCAATACCTACTATCACGGATAACTCCCTGGTTATGTTTATTGATATGCCGAATACTATTAACTTTTTCCCGATTCGTGCAAGCATAAAATATACTTGCTTTTAATTCGCGACAATTGTATAAATATTCATACGTCGGGGCGTAGCTCAGCCTGGTAGAGTACTTGCATGGGGTGCAAGGGGTCGCAGGTTCGATTCCTGTCGCCCCGACCATAAATAAAAAAGAAACCGCCATCGTGCGGTTTGTTTTTTATTTACAGTGGGCATAACAGAAGCGACCTTGCATACGCAGTATGCCCAGGTTCGACAACGAGTAGATTTGACCAAGCGATGTATTTTCATCGCGCAGTCAAATCGTTACGAGTGCCCCACAGCCGGCACATTCTGTGCCGCGCGAGGGATTCCTGTCGCCCCGACCATAAATAAAAAAGAAACCGCCATTGTGCGGTTTGTTTTTTATTTACAGTGGGCATAACAGAAGCGACCTTGCATACGCAGTATGCCCAGGTTCGACAACGAGTAGATTTGACCAAGCGATGTATTTTCATCGCGCGGTTTGTTTAAACACAAAAAAACGCGCCGCAATGGACGCGTTTTATTATATCAATGGCGGGAAACAATCGCCACCTGTTTCAGGGCAACAATTAAATCCTTTGTCGCCCATGTTCGTATATATTTCACCGGCACAGCACCCGTTTATATCAGGTGCGGTTCCATCCGGGCACATTGGTAAATCGTTCGCTTGTTCAACCGGGACTTGCTGGGTCCAAACTTCGGATGTAACAGATTGTGGCACAAATTCATCAGTTTGTTCATACGTATCATTATAGTTATTTACCGTTTCAAACGACGATGTTTGATTATATACCGCATCCGACAAAGTTCCCTGTTGCGGCGCAACCGCAAATTCCGTCAACGCTTCTGTGACAACAGGTGTTGGTTCCGGCATCGACTGTTCGGACACAATCGTTGTCTGGCTGGTTACCTGGGTTACAGGTTTTTGCACATTCGCCTGGTCTGATGTTGTGGTGGGCTGTTGCAATGTTTCGGTATCATATTCCGGCGCGGCCACAAACATATTTTCGTTTTGCGAAACATTATATGCGGGCTTGCTGGCCAATATTTCCGCCTCGGTCGGGATATGTTGTTCCGGCTCTGTGGCAACAACCGTATCATCAGGTATGATATCTATTGATTCAATCACAACATCCGCTGGTTCAGGCTCCACAGCCGGTTCCGGTTCTGGCACGACCACTGGTTCTGGCTCTGGTTCCGGTAATGGTTCTGGTTCTGCCACTGTTGTTGGTGTAACATCAATTGGTTCCACAACCTCGGTTTCTGTTACTTGAACCGTTTCTTCAACCGGTATAAACGGACTTTGAACATCTGTTTCTGATTCAACAACATTCGTTTCGTCAATTTCGGCCACTGTTGTTGCCAAATCAGGCACGCCACCTTTATCCGTATTTTTCTGATACAGCCACAGCGTAAATATTGACAGCCCAATCAGCAATATCAGCATGACGTAATATATAAATGTTGGCTTGCGCGGTGCCGGATTTGTTGGCGCATTATTACCTGTAATTGGCGAAACCGGGCGCACAGCCGCCGCACCCGACAATGTTGCCGCGGGGGGCACCGGACGTTGCATATCATTAACCGCCCTGGGGGCCTGGTTTGCATTTTGATTTATCTGTGACATATTATTTTCCATTATTGGTGTGGTTTGTGGCATGGGTGTTTCCGCTGCACGCCCAGATTCTGGCCACGCCGCCCCAGATGCCATATTATTTGTTTCAGGTTCGACATGCGATTCGGGTAACGATTCCTCGCGTGGTTTATGTGATAATTCCGTATCAAAATCTGTTGTATCGGTTTCGCGCGGCGTTGGCATATCAACAGACCTTATAGTATCCAATACCGGTCCGGAATTAATGCGTGTATCTGTTTCATCGCTGTCATCGGTTACCGGCGTAATATTTATAGGCCCACGCTGTGATTCCGGCACAGTGTCTGTGGATGCCTGATTATTATCAATGGGCGGCGTAAACGACAACGGTTTGTCATCAATAACATTTTCATACATTTGTGCGTTTTCTTTGTCATCCGCACGTTCAACCGGACTGGAAACGCCAAATTCAATTGGTTTGAACGCAATATCCTCGTCCAGAATTTCCGGATCTTTATCAAACAAGGGTTTTACCTGGTCATTTTGTGTTTCGTCGGCCATATCGTCTGCCTTTGGTTCATCGTCATAATAATCGTTATCATCATCAGATTCAGATGCATCCACCATACGCACAACCGCATCATTTTGCATTGTCGCGATATTATTTGGCCGCATCGGTTCTGTTTCATTAATTGTTATATGTTCATCAACATCGTTACTATCGGTTTCATCATCAGACACAATATCATCATACGAAATCTTATATTCCGTTGTCACGGGCGTATGCGTATCCGAATTAACAACCGACGTATCAATCGATTTTGCATCCACACGCACATCGTCATGCGAATTTATCGGCCCGCGTGCCAAAATGTCGCGTGCCGCACCGGCATCTTCATCCGCGGTGATTAAACGCCGCTGTGCATTGGCCAACCGCTTTTTTGCACGACGCAATTTTTCATTTGTTGCATCAATTTGCGCATCAGTCCGCAATATTTTTGATGCCGATTTTTTGGTTGGCTCGCGCCCAATTTGTCGTTTTTGTTGTGATAATTTTGTCCGCAATTGCCGCAATTTTATTTGCAGTTCATCAATGCTGGCACGCGTGCTGGCAATTGTTTCACGCGCCTTTTCCGCACTAGATTCCGCCACCGCCAAACGTTCCGCCGCCGCCCGGCGCACAGAATCCTCGCGAAAATGTACCAGCGCAGTCAATGCATCCGTTAAATCATCGCCATTTTCATATGCATTAATTAAATTGTCATATTCGGCCAATCCACTGTATTCGATATCCAGTTTTTGATATTTATTGTTTTTTTTCGGGCGCACAGTTTCCAAATCAACCCCATAATCATTGGCCAAAATATCGTCCCATTTTCTGTCGCCGACCGGATTAATTGCAATCATTACATTTGGTTTTCTGTCGTCAACGGTACTGTCCAACACAAAAACCAATTTGCCGTCTGCATCATAATATGCGCGCAATACATTTCCGGCGATATTGTATTCTTTAAATGTCAAAACAGAATTTTCCATTTTTCCCTCTCGCTTGGCATATTATTTTACTGCGCCTGTTTCTTTTTAGGCGGCGTAAACTGATACGCCAATTTACAATGCTCGTAACAATATGGTTTGCCAACAAATACAGTTGCCCCACAGAAATGGAAATTTTCTGAATCAGGGTCACCAATAGGCCACCGGCACTGATTCGGTTTTAAATTTGCCATTTCCAATGAATGCTGAATTATACGCTGGTGCATTGCCAAATTTTTGGTCAGCGATTTTTTATCAACCGTGCCTTTTGTGGATTCAGCCTTGGCCGCACGCGTGCTATTAACCTTTGTCCCGGCCTTGGCACGCCCGGCCGCTTTTTTATCGCCCGCCACAGATTTATTTGTCGCCACAGACTTTTTGGCAACGCCTTTTACAGATTTTTTCTCATCAACTTTTTTGGCCGTGGCACCGGTAATTCCGCCCGCCTTAGAATTCCAACCCAAACGATTTAATTTGCCAACAACGGCATTTTTACTCATCCCCAATCGTTTCCCGATTTCGGACGTAGACAACCCCTTGACCACCAGGGCCTTTAACTTTTTCAGTGTTGCGTTATCCCAACCTTTACTCATATCAAAAAATCCTTGTTATATATAACATTATAATTGTAGCATAGTTTCGAATCGAAAGGCAAGGGGGAAAAATATGTTTTATAACATCTTGTTTATAATTTTATTGATTGCGGCATTAATATGCGCATTCGGCATTTCGTATACAGATTGGCGACGACGCATAATCCCAGACGTGCTGTTACTGCCATTAATGCTGATTGGATTGATTATCACGAACTTTTTCCCATGGCCCACATCAACCGCCGACGGCGCAATTGCCGCGGTTTTTGGCTATGCATTGGCCATGATAATCGGTGTCATATTTGATTTTATTAACAAAAATCGCAAACGCCACGATACCCCCATCGGCATGGGCGATATAAAATTAATGGTTGTCGGCGGATTATGGTTGGGGGCGACCGGATTGGCCATGGCATTGGTTATTGCATGCATCGCAGGATTAATATGGGGTATACGGAAACAACAAAAATTTATTCCATTTGCACCATTTTTCATTACCGGTGGAATTTTATCTTTAATTGCAACAATGTTTTTGATATAATATAAAAATAATGGGGCACAGAGATGAATGTAAAATCAATTTCCATATTTGCAATGTTTTCATGCACATTGACAACAATGGCCACGGCAACCACATTCCCAACGGCAACAACACCGTTTTCGCAATATGGTCAGATACAAAACGTGCAAAATTATTCATCAAATCCATTTTGGAACCCGGACAGTCCGTATAACCAACGTATGCCCGTGCCGGTATATGTAACCGGTGCCGATGTTGATACATCGGATTGCACCGCGGTTGTCGGGGCATTGGTTGCATCATTTTGCGCGTCACGCAACAATTGCGCCAACATGGATGTAAACGATGCGCGCCCAACATTAACTGTTCAATTGGCCAGTTTGCCTAATCATAACTATGTCACACCATGTGCCGGATATATTGATACCGAATTTGAAAAATATGTTTCACAACATGTTGCCGCCGCACCATCTGGGACACCGGTGGCCTTTCCGGGTGCAACAACACCAAATTCGGATTTAAATAAACAACAGTACGAATTTCAAAATCCATACACGCCACAATTACCAACATGGAATGGCGAACCATGGATGCAGGACATGTTAGAACGCAAACAGGAACTGGAAAATTTACAGGCATCCACTGGCGCGGGCGAAACAAAATTGGCGCGTGCCGAATTTCCAAAAACTGCGGCGGATTTATCATTCACCCAACAAATGGAATTGGATGCCGCCGGTTATGCACCGTATAAGGGCAAATCTGCATACGAACCGTTAAATATAGAAAGCGAAGAAAAATATCGCCAACGTCAAAATGCATATTGCAATTCTAAATTGGCAACATTGCGTGTAATTAATTCAAATATACAAATATTACAAAAATGTAAAGCCGATGGCACCGCCTTTGATAAATGTGTCGCACAATTACAGGGGGTATATTATTAATGCGTATACAAAACATATTATTTTCTTTCGTTTGTTCGGCATTATTATCCAGTTCTGCGTATTCTTTAGATATATCAAACATAATAAATCCAACAAACTATCAACAACAGTATCATACACAAACATATACAATTGGTGCAGATGGTCTATCTTTGTTGTATCGCGGCAGGGACACGGGTATGAAACTATCCGCCCCCGGCCAAGCAGGCTCTACAATTCGTGTTACAGACAATAATATCCCCATCAGGACATACGCTGGTGGCACAACAGGCCCAGGAACGGGAACTGGCACCGGCACAGGGACAGGAACAACAGGTACAGGTGGCACCGGTGGCACGGGTGGTACAGGTACCGGCACCGGAACAGGCGGCGGAACGGGGACAAACGCTGGTGGCACAACAGGCCCAGGAACGGGAACTGGCACCGGCACAGGGACAGGAACAACAGGTACAGGTGGCACCGGTGGCACGGGTGGTACAGGTACCGGCACCGGAACAGGCGGCGGAACGGGGACAAACGCTGGTGGCACTGGGAATGGCACGGGTACCGGCAACAGCGCAACCAATACCAATACTGGAAATACAGGTGGCGGCAGAACGGGCGTGCGAACAAACTGGTCCAGTATGTCACGCGGCGCAAAAGTGGGGGCCGCACTGGGGGTTGCGGCTGGTGCCGCCGGAATTTATGCATCCACAACCGGCAAAGATGAACATGATGGTTGGGATATTGCCGGTGGCGCGGCCAGTGGCGCAATCGCGGGTGCAACAATCGGCAGTATTTTCCCAGGCATCGGAACCGCACTGGGGGCGGGAATTGGCGCGATTTTTGGCGGCCTTATACCGGGGTCAAAGGTATTTTCAGAAACTGATTGTTTGCGCGACCCTGTCACAGGATTATACACATGTTGCAACACAGCCATTCAAAAGGGTGAACGCCAGGTTCCAATTGGTGGGTACATGTTTTGCGGCGTTGACGATCAAAATGGTTCAAACGTTGCACTGCCACCGGGCGTTCGGCAATGTTTACAGGGCAAAATAAAAGATGAATCCACATGGTCAGACCAGGGTAAAAAATGGTACGAAGGTGGTTTATGGGTTAATGATTTTTGGCAACCGGAATGTGTGGTTAAATATTGTTCCACCCCACCAACCCAGGGTATCGAGGCATATATTGAATACATACCTGATACACAAAAATTTTGTTGGGAATGGGATTGCATCGATGGTTACACGCGTTCTGGTAACACATGCGTCAATGCGTCCACCAATTCAACCGCAAATCCATATACAAATCCTGGGAATCCGAACGCAAACCAATATGATGAATTAATCAAACAATTACAAATACAACGCGACATGATACTCCAGGAATGTGGCAACGTTTTAAATAACACAATTATTTAATGATGTATTTTTTGAAATTTTTATCGTTTGGTGTAATTACATTCGCCACATGTAATGCATTTTGTGCAACCGCATCAAACGCCACAATCATCGGGGGTGGGGCGGACGATGTATCAATACCAACCGATGCCGATAATTTCATTCCGGCGGATGTGTTGCTGTATTCCGAACCAAATGATACAGAATGCGCCACCGGTATATTTGCCGACGCATTGGTAAAATCATCTGAAAATATTTCAGAAACAGATTCCGAATCAGATATCCAGCAATGGATTTATCAAACTTTTGCCGATGCGGATGTTCTGCGTGCGGTATTGGCATGTCCCGAATTTGAAAATCTGGCAGACGACGAAACGATAAAATTCTTGCCAATTTCATACAAATTCCCCGGCGGTCGGGAAATTACCATAAATTATGAAACCCAACCAAAAATTTTAAAACAACGCATAACATTGGGCGACAAACGCGATTTGCCATCCAATGATCCCAATCCACGCATTGGTCCAAACGACGATGCCATATGGACAAATACCGATCCTGCATGGTACGCAATTATGGTGGTCGAAGCCGGCAGTTTGGATAATTTTGTCGGACCGGACAAAAACAACACTGTTTCCATGAAATATATAAATGACAATATTGACGCGTTGTTTCCACACGGCAATAAATGTACCAGCAAATCCGCCTTGGCCGGGAACAAGGAAATGGTGAACGTCGCAATGCACGAAACTGTGAACATGGAAAACGATACAAATGATTATTATGTGGCCGGCGATGCAAATCTGCAATGGATATCATATATGGAAATTGCGCTGGATGTCGCAATAACCGTTGCCACTGCCGGCGGTGGCACTGTGATTTTGGGCGCGACCAAGGCCGCCCGCGCATCACGTGCACTGCACGGACTAACATCAACAATGCGTGCGCTGCGCCAAACAGATTCAGTGCGCGATTACATTCGTCTGACCCAACAATACGCACGTGCCGCCAATGAACTGCGCAACATCGATCGCGCAACTGATGCCGCCGGTTATGCACGAAAAGCATCCCAGGTCGAAGATTATGCACGTCAAATGCGCCAAATGGAAAATGCCGATGATAACGTCAAACGATATCGCCAGGCCAGCGAATCTTTTGCATCATTAAATAAATACCGTCGCGCATTACGCAGCCTGCGCACCCCACAGCGTGGCAACATTATTGCACGCGCGTGGCGAACGATACGTGCGGCAAATACCGGTAACAAAACAATAAAACACGCCGCCAAGGTTGCACGCAGCAGCACTTTTTCGGGCCGCATACGTGATTGGCTGTTTCAATCCAGTATGCGCAATGCCGGTGCACTGGCAAAATTGGAAAGTGTTGGCGGTTTAATATACGGAGCACTGACGTTTATTGGCGGCATGTATGATTGGACCGAAACCAGCACCGGTGAATTTACCAGTGGAATCGATTTTAAACCGTTAACCTTATTATCCGCAGATGACCTGCAGGGCCAAGAAAACGTTATTAATCATGGCATGTGGTTGATGTGGGCGGGCGACACATACAGTGCCGCCGATGATGATGCTGCATATTTACAGGCGATGGATTTTGCAAATAAATTTCATTACAATCTGGAAACAATCCAGGAAGAAAAAAATGAACACGCATGTAATGTTGACATCTATGTTGTGCGCCCAATCATTCGCAATCCTGGCACCGATAATGCCGAATTATATTATTTAGTAATGAATGACGAGCCATGGACCACGCGTGATACAACAAACGAATAAATACCCGTTGTATTTTTTATACATACTGATTATAATATAAATAAGTCAAAGGGTGTGTCATGATAAAACAAATAATTACGACACTGTGTATAATCTTTATATCAACATATGGCGCAAATGCGTACCAATTATTATCGTCCAAGGAATTGGGGCGCGATGATGCAAAAAATCAAACAATTGTTGTAAAATGTACAACAGATACGGGCAAAATTTCAAATCAGACATGCACATTGCGCAGATATGTTAAATGTTCTGGCACCGGTGACACGGCAAATTGTACGGGGTGGCAACCATGGATGGATTTGCGCACACCCGAAAAGCAATATTCTGATTGGCGCAGTGCGGCATCCGCATGCTGTCGCGCCAAAGGTTTGCGATAAAATAAAAAACGCCATTTTGGCGTTTTTTTATTACTATGGTGGATGTGATTGGACTCGAACCAACGACCTCTTCGATGTGAACGAAGCGCTCTAGCCAGCTGAGCTACACATCCAATATTCTGGTGGGGATAGTGGGACTTGAACCCACACGGTTGCAATAACCAAAGGATTTTAAGTCCTCAGCGTCTACCATTCCGCCATATCCCCGAACTTAAAAAGCGGCATCAAAAACTTCCGTGTTTTTTTGCGCACTAATAAAATTTGGTGGAGCTGATGGGACTCAAACCCACGACCTCTACGATGCGAACGTAGCGCTCTATCAACTGAGCTACAACCCCAAAACTCTGGTGCGGATAAGAGGACTTGAACCTCCAAGGCATCGCTGCCACTAGTACCTGAAACTAGCGCGTCTACCAATTCCGCCATATCCGCAGATGTCAGGTTATATTATAGTATGTTTATACATTTTGCAACAAGAAAATCATTTTATCTTACTTCGCAAATATCTTTTTTTGCCAGCGCGCGTTCCAATGCACGTTCCGGCATAAACCATACCAGCGCAACAATAACATATATCGCCAACGAAACATACGGTTGAATAAATGCAATTGGCACCGCCACCAGAAATGCCCACATTGAAAACTTTTCACGCCGCCCAGGCCGCAAAATTCGCACCAATAACGCATCTGCATCATGAATACGAAACAAAACTAATTCCAATAATCTGTATGATGCAACAACCATAAACAATGCGCCACCATATGCCGCCACCGGCACCGCGGCCGCATGATTTTCATCGACCCATGCCGTAAAAAATGGTATTAACGACAACCAAAACAAAAAATTCAAATTGGCCCATAATACAGGACCATTTATCTTGCGCGTCGCCGCCAATAAATGATGATGATTTATCCAAAATATCGCACCATATATAAAACTTAATACATAACTTAAAAATATTGGTATTAATGGTGCCAATGATTTTACACCTGCATCCATTGGTGCATTCAATTCCAAAACCATTATTGTTATAACAACCGCGAACAGTCCGTCACTGAACGCCTCCATTCTGGATTTATTCATCGTATTATTCCTGCTATATCAATTTATAATATCACAAAGATAAGTTCGAAATCATTCGGATGAAAATCACATTTAAAACAATTGATATATTGTATAAAAACACTTGCCCTGAATTTTGCAATTTTGCTAATATTGAATCAGGTATGAAAAAGATTTTGCATATCATCGCGGTATTTATTGTCTGCATTGGCGTTGCCAATGCGGCTGTGCGTGATGAAAATGCAACCAATCGCACCGATAGCACATTACAAAATACATCGCGCGTGGCATCCAGTCGCGCTGTGACCGGACGCACAAACACATCCGTATCCGGGCGCACGGCAACAACACCCGTTGTTTCACGCACCGCGCAATCAAACAATAACATATCATCGCCGACACGCGCCAATGCAAACACATCGCGTGTTACTGCGCGTTCGGCGCAAACAATAACACGCGCAACAACACCGGCACGCGCCGCGACAAATCGCCCCGTAACAACAAGTAATTCTGCACGCGCGGCGGCCCCAACAAAAACAGTTTCACGCGCGGCAACAATTGATACTGTATCCGATGTAATAACATCAACGCGCACTGGTGCCGAATATGAACAATGTAAAAGCGCATATTTCACATGTATGGATCAATTTTGCCAATTAAAAAACGACGATTATCGCCGCTGTTCGTGCAGTAATCGTGTATTTGAATTGGCTGAAATTCGCGAAACCATGCAGGATGCCAGCGACCAATTAACCGTCTTTACCGAAAATCTGGATGTTGTTGGTATGACCGCGGCCCAGGCAACCGCCATGAAAACCGCCAGCGAGGGCGAAAACGCATTAACTTCTGATACATCGGCATCAAAGCAATTATTACAGGCCATCATGAATTCAATACGTGGCGACGATGTGTCTGTGGGCGGCAAATATTCCGGATTGAACAGTATTACATTGGCATTTGATACGGCCAATGCATTTGGCACGGCGGATTCCGGCCAAATAATCGCATCATATAACGGGCGCAATTTATACGATGCGGTATACCCACAATGTCGCGCGGCTGTTCGTGCCGACTGCACGGATGCCCAATTGCAACGCGCAATAACGGCATATTTAATGGCGGTTGAACAGGACTGCAACACTGTGCAAACCGCAATCGAAAATCGACAAAAGGAAATAAAATCTGCCATACGCGAAAGCAGTGCTATGTTGGATTTAGCACGTGTCGAAAATCGTCAAGCACACAATTCCGATGACATGGCCGCATGCCTGACAAATGTTGAAAACGCCATACTTAGCGAAGAAGTCTGTGGTGCCGGCTATCACAAATGCCTGGACAATGGCGAATTTATTGATGTTTCCACCGGCGCACCAATTGCGGGTGTTGAAAACTTTTACGAATTGGGCAATCTGTTAAAATTCGCTGATGGGGTTGATGCCGCGGATCAAAAATTGTCCAAAGTCACATCCAATCGACCATTTGTTAATAATTTTGTAAACCGAGTGAAAAAATTTGCCGAACCTGCGTTGGACAAATGCGTGGAAATTGCCGATGATGTATGGGCGGAATATTTGGACAAAGCCATGTTGGACATATATTACGCGCAACAATCCAAAGTTGCAGAAATAAAGCAGGGCTGTTTTGATTTTGTATCTGCGTGTTATATGAATGGTGACACATCTTTAACGGCCGCCATGGCGGAATTAACCGGCGATGACGCGGTTATTTTGCAACCGGACAAGGTTACATTAAACACCGAAATGTGTACTGATTATATTGATTCGTGTAATATGATGTTTTATGAACAAACGGACGGCGAAAATATTATCACTGATTACATCAATAACCGCCAGGATACAGACACGTTGACCGCATGCCGCGCGGTTGTTAAACAATGTTTCGATAAATTCGGTGGAACAAATTACGAAAACTTTTATTACCCATACAGCGGATTATTCCGTACGGGGGCAGCATTGGATTGGTTTACATTATATGAATATACCGACGAAGGTATACCTGACAAGGCCAAACCGGTATCAAAATGTGCGCAACAATTGAAAAACATATCATCATGCAGTTCACCCGAAATGATGGAGGCAGCATTTGGTGGCTTTGATGTAATAACCGCATCACGTGGCCGATATAATAATACCGCTGTATATTACTTTAACCAAGGCGGCGAATATAACGGTACAAATAAACCAAAACGATATGGTTTATTGGATTCCGATGCAACAGAAGGCATTATCAGCGAGGCAAGTGATATAGCTGTTACAGGTCGATTGCTGTCGCACCACGTTCCACGACCAACGGGTGTTGCAACCGAAATATATAACCAGGTTGTTGATATTTTAACCACGCAATGCATAAACGTTCAGGGCCGCTTTCTGGAACTGCAATTCATCAAAACCGATTTGTATAACGAAGATAATTTATGTATTGCTCAATTCAGAAATTCTATTGAATATGGTGGTGGCGAAAGCGAAACGGGTACATATTACCCAAGTTTAACCGATGCATATTGTCTGAGCGATGGCGAAAATATGTGTCCACGTGATTATGATTTAAATGTTGATACACAATCATGGGGAGCATGTCTGTGTTGGGAAAACGGCGGCCGCCGCAGCAAATATGGGAAAAGTCCAAAATGTATTGCGGGGACATATGTTGCCACAAACCCACCACCACAAGACAGGAAGTGCACACAAAATGAAGCGCTTGCCTGCCTGCCCGAAGGTACAGTCCCATCAATAGACAGTTGGTGCTTGATTGACCCCAGTGCACAAAACCAAGTTTGTCCGTTATCTGGGGGCGAAAAAGACGGTGTATGTGTTGACGCAAATGGCACACCATTACTAAATCTGCCCGATGGGTTGGGGGTATAAAAACATAAAAAACGCCAAAATAATTTGGCGTTTTTTATTTATAATTTTTTTATGCAACTGTTTATTTATGCACCGCGTCACGCAACGATTCCGCAATTAATGTTGCAGGCGCACCATCCGTGCGATACCACAATGTATCCGCCGTTTTAAGTTCCGCAATCATTTGATTACGAACCGCCGGTATTGTCAATTGACGAACCGCCCCCAATACATTTTCGGCCGTGGCATCATCGCCCAAAAATTCAGGATAAACACCACGATTTAATAAAATATTTACCAACGAAACCCATTTAACACGAATAACCTGGCGTACCAACCATGTTGTAATTGGGTTCATTTTATAAATAACAATCGTCGGTATATGCAACATTGCCAATTCCGCAGACACGGTTCCACTGGTAACAATTGCAATATATGTTCGTGCATATAAATCATAACGCTGGGCCGATGGTACCAATTCCGGCATAACATCCCATGTTTTTATATTTTCGCGGACATATTCAATCGTTGTTTCCACCGTTGGAATTACAAATTTATATTCATTGTTACCATTTGCCACCAATTGATGAACAACCGCACGAAACACGGGCATCAATCGTTTTACTTCGGACATACGACTGCCCGGAACCAACGTTATTATTTTTTCATTATCATTTTGCCCGCGTTTTTTTGACACATGCCGATTAACCAACCCATCAGCAATTGGGTGTCCAACCGCAATCGTTTCCAAACCATATTTTGTAAAATATGGCACTTCGAAATCAAAAAACGCGTATAGTTTATCAAATGTACGCGCGTATTTTTTTGCGCGCCCCGCACGCCATGCCCAAACCTGGGGCGCAACAACATGATGAAATTTTAATCCATCATTAATCAATTTTTGCCCCGCGGACATTTTACGCAATTTTTTTATAACACTTTTTGCAAAACCGGGTGAATCAATTGTCAAAACAATATCCGGACGCATCGCAAGTATCGCATTCACAGTTTGATTTATTCGACGTGTCAATGTTCGCGCGTGCGCAGCAACCTCTAACACCCCCATAACAGATAAATCAGACATTGGGAATAATGAATCCAGTCCAACCGAAATCATATTTTCCCCGCCAATGCCATAAAATTCTGCATCCGGCATTGCACGCATTATACGCGCGCCCAAAACATCGCCAGAAACCTCGCCAGCGATTATAAATACTTTGATTTTTTTATTCTGCATTTTTAGATGTGCCAATTCCACGCTTTGAACGATTTTCAATAAAATCAATTGCGTCCATTGCGTATTTGTTATTTTTTACTTCCTTGCGTATGCGGGCCAATCGTTCATCAACCGTGCCATCATTTTCACGAAATACCGCGGAATAAACCATATGTATTGCATGCATATCTTCATTAGTAAACCCGTGCCGCATTAATCCAACACGATTTATAGTGCGATATACCGCGCGTGGTCCATCATAAATGGCATACGGCAAAACATCATTTCCAACCCCGGACATTCCACCGATAAACGCATTGCGTCCAATACGCGCAAATTGCAAAACCATGACACCGCCCGACAAAATGGCGTAATCTTCGACCTCTACGTGGCCGGCAACCTGAACCAGGTTTGACATAACAACACTGTTACCAATTTTGCAATCATGCCCAACATGTGCGTTAACCATTATCTGGCAATCGTCACCAATAACCGTTCCATCCGATGCCGGTGTTCCGGAATGAATTGTCACATATTCACGAATTTTACAGCGTTTACCAATACGTAACCCCGTCATCGCGGATTCATCCTGCCATTTTAAATCCTGGCTCATAACGCCCAAAACGGCAAAAGGATAAACGATTGAATCATCACCAATGGATGTTTTACCATCAATAATAACATTGGAAACCAATTCCACACGATCGCCCAAAACAACATTTGGGCCAACAATACAGAACGGACCAATTTTGCAGTCTGTGCCCAAAACGGCACCATCATGTATAACAGCTGTTGGATGTATCATCATAATATTCAGGCCTATATTTTTTCTTTGTTTTCGCCTGGAATAATACATTATGCGCGCACGAATTGGTATTCAATAAATATAACAAATTATAACAAAAATCCCATACGCCGTATATTATTTGCGCGTGGTAACATACCCCAATATAAAATCCCCAATGCAGTCAACACAGGCATTGTTGTTATAACACCAAACAATCCAATTGCCATTGCATAAACATTTTCATCAATATGTTCCGGTATTTTTTCCGCATGTGCCACAGACAATGCAAATACGACAAAAAACATCAACGTCATTCCCAAAAACACCGGCACTGATTCGGTCAGAACGAACAACGCCATACATAAAATAGCAATAAAACGTCCCAACCATTTTAATTTTACATATGCGCTGTGCCGAATAATCCCACGCGGACGCACATTACGCAATGCCACCGTTGCCGCCACCAGCATCGACATTAATATCAAAGCCATCAAATGCACCGGTGTCAACGCCCCCAATTGACCAAATCGGAAAAATTCGGGTTGCATTAAAATTGCGACTGTTGTTGCCAAAATTATCAACAATGTCCCGGCCACAGGGCGCATTTCACGTCGCGGTGCCCGCCCAATTAACAGTCCAATCAACAGTGCGCCAATTTGTAATATCGGTCCCCACCATGCGTGCAAATCAGATAATCCCACAATTACCAGCACAATTAACCACGCACCCAAAATTCCATATTTTTGTTTACGCGAGGCACCACGAAATTTTGGCAATTTTATTTGTTTTGAATATGTTCCAATAAACATAGCAGACACAAAAACTATTGCGGCAACCATAAACGGTAAAATAGTAACATTATCGCGCAAAACACCGTAATTTCCGCCAAACATAACAACCCACGCCAATGTCATCAAAACAGTCCACAACGATGCACGTGGCATTATATTACGCGCATTCCACCCAACGCGCTGTAAAAATGCATTTCCACAAAACCAAACCAGCGCAAACAACGGCATTGCCAAAATTGCCCACCACAAAAACGCCGGTGCCGCCAACGCAGCATTATTAAACGCGCTGATTGCACTTTGAACTATCATTGTATTCTCAAACATAAACTTGCCTTTTTATTTTGATGAATTATTATATAGACATGCCACAAAAACAAGCAATTTTTACCCTGATGGGGGGACGCATACGCATATTTCGTGGGCGATATAACCCAACCGCCGACGCAGTATGGTTGGCGGCATTTGCCCCCGGCAATATAAATACCATGCTGGATGTCGGCATCGGCACGGGCGGGACGGGGCTGTGCGCGATTGCAAACAATGAAAAAATTCATCTGACCGGAATTGATATATCAAATGAAATGTTAACCGAATGCGCAAAAAACGCGGACTTAAACGGTTATGCGGTTGAACTAATAAACGCCGATATATCATCATGGCGCACACCGCGTACATTTGACACAGTTATAACAAATCCGCCGTATTTTCGTGGCACGCCGGCCCGACATAATGCACATCATAATGCAAACCTGGCAATATGGGTTCGCAGGTGTGTTGCCCGGGTCCGCCCACGGGGATATTTTTGCATAATCGTCGCCGCGGATCGTATTGGCGAAGTAATTGCCGAAATGCATAATCATTGTGGCGACATAACAATATTACCATTGTTTGGCGCAAAACATACGGCCGAACGCGTACTGATACGTGGTCGCGTGGGCACGCGGGGCGGGGTAACATTGTATTCGGGGCTGCCCATGAATTACGAACCCGTATTGCGCGACGGCTTGACTATTGATACAGTATTGTCTAAACTGGGCTGGAAATGATAAATTTTATAGCACGATATTTTACATCGCTGTGGGCATTTATAACATCGCCATTTCGGGCGATGTGGCGTGTTATATGCCGTATTTTTCCGCCGCGCGAATTTACTGTAATGGACACCCCACGTGGCAACGTTTACACTTTCAAGCAAAGCAGTTTTTGGCGTTTTACCACATTTTGTGGCAAAATCGGACTGATTGTTTGGGCCGCATGGTCAACATATGTGTTTGTATACCATCGTCCATTGTTGCAAAAGCGCACCCAGGAATTGGCCGACGCGGAATCAATGCACGCACGCCAAATGACTGATTTACAGGTTTATTTGGAAAAATATAACAATCTGACACGTGATTTAAACGTAATTGATGATAAAATATTAAATTCCGATGATTTGACTGATAAACAAAAAGAAGAGCTGATGAACAGCCGCCTGAAAACATGGGGGGAATTGGATTTTCTGCGCACACGTTTAACGGAAATGTTTACAAATGAAAAATATGCCGCTGAATATACAAAATTGTCCGAATTATCCGCGGAATATGAATTAACACGCGCGGAAAACGATTCATTGAAAAAACGCAACACGCAATTGATTGAATCTATGCAGCAAATAACCACCGCGGATGCACAAATCGTCGATATGGTTTCACAACTGACCGATGAAAATATTGATACATTGCGTAATAATATAAAGGGCATAACCAGTACAATTGCTTCATTGGGATTAACACAAAACAAATTAATTAACAGTGCCAATAAATTTTCAAACCCATTGGTGGGTGCGGCATTTACGCCAATTGAATTCGATAAAAATCTGGATCCAAAATATCAAAAATTGGCCGACGATTTGGAATTGTGGAATGGGCTGACGAAATTAAATAATATGTTACCATTGGGTGCCCCGGTTGACAAGCCCCGTGTAACTTCAAATTTTGGCACCCGCGACGATCCATTTACCGGCGAACCAAAAAAACACCGTGGAATTGATTTTGCCGGAAAAATAGGCACCGAATTAATGGCTGTGGCACCGGGACGCGTGGTATCAGCCGGCGAACGCGTTGGTTATGGCACAACGGTCGAAATTGATCATGGATTGGGCTTTACCACATTATATGCACATTTGTCGCAAATATTGGTCACGCGTGGCGATTGGGTGCGCCCCGGGACAGTTATTGGACTGGCCGGATCAACAGGGCGTTCAACTGGGCCGCATTTGCATTATGAAATTCGATACAAGGGCGTTCCATTTGATCCATCTAAATTTGTAAAGGAATAAAAAATGTTGGCATTTACAAACGCAAAAGAAAAACAATCACCGACAATAATTGGTGCGGGATGCAAATTGACCGGCGATATAAAAACCGACCACACGGTACAAATTCATGGCAATGTTGTTGGCAATATTACCGCCGAAACCGTTATCATCGGGCGGGGCGGTCGTGTTGTTGGGAAAATAACCGCCACAAATTTATTCCTGCATGGGGCATTGGATGGTCCGGCAACTGTTAATACTGCGAATATTTTCAGTAACGCGCAAATGACCGGTACATTATCATATTTCACATTAAACATAACCGGAAATACAGGATTGGAATGCAAACTGGCAAAACGCAAGGATAAAAAAAATGAATAAAACCATATCAAAGATATACATTGCGGCCGATCATCGCGGGGTGGGGGTTAAATTATATTTAATCGAAATGTTATCGGCCGTCGGATATAACGTTGTGAATTTGGGCACTGATGACATGAATACCCCTGTTGATTTCCCAGATGTCGTAAAAACATTGGCTGACACAATGGAAACAGATGAAAAATCTCGTGGTATTTTGATTTGTGGCACGGGTGCCGGCATGCAAATCGCAGCAAATCGTTACCGTCATCTGCGTGCATCACGATGCGATCGTCCGTCCCAGGCCCGTGATGACCGATTTCATGATGATATAAATGTTCTGGCATTGGCCGCCGATGATATTGATATAGAGATAGCGTTCCTGGTATCGCGCGCTTTTCTGGAAAGCCCATTTGACGAATGTGAACGCCGTGTGCGCAGATTGAAAAAAATATCATGATAAAAAAACGCCCATTTGGGCGTTTTTTTATTTCTTTATAACGAAATTCACCAACTTGTTTGGCACAACAATTGTTTTTACAATTTCCACACCATCCAATTTACGTGCGGCGATATTACGCGCCGTGGCGATAATTTCATCATTTGATGCATCAACACCAATTTGAAAATCACCCGCACGTTTGCCATTAACTGATGCAACAATTGTCATTGTTGTTTTTACCAATTTTGATTCATCATATGCCGGCCACGGTTGAAACACCAGCATATCACTATGCCCCAAACGTTCCCAAATTTCTTCGGTCATATGCGGCGCGAACGGATTCAGCATTTGAATTAAAACCTCGTACGCGACACGCGGCATATTTCCATCAAAATGATTAATAAATTCCATCATTGCGGAAATCGCAGTATTAAAACGCATATTTTCCAAACGTTCGGTCATATCGGCAATCAATTGATTAACCAAGCGTTCAGATTCCGCATCCATTGGCGCATCCGTCAATTTGTCTGCCATATTTTCCACACGTTTCAGGAATCTTTGCACACCGGCCAATGCGCCATCCGACCAATTTACATTCGTATCCCATGGCCCCAGTGACAACACCGTGGTACGTGCAGCATCCGCGCCAACGCGCGCCACCATTTCATCAACCTGGAATCCATTGCCGGCGGATTTGGACATCTTTTTCCCGTCCGACCCCATCAGCAATCCATTTGTGGTACGTTTTTTATATGGCTCGACAGTGTTCACAAACCCCAGGTCATATAAAGCCTTGTGCCAAAAACGCGAATAAATCAAATGGCGGGTATTGTGTTCATTGCCACCATTATAATGATTAACCGGCATCCAACGTTCCAATTGCTCGCGCGAACAAAATTCATTGTCATTGCGCGGATCCAAATACCGCATATAATACCACGATGACCCCGCCCACTGTGGCATAGTATCCGTTTCGCGCCGCGCCGGTGCGCCACATTTCGGACACGTGGTATTTACCCAATCAGTCGCACGGGCCAGGGGACTTTCGCCATCCTCGGTCGGGCGATAATTTTCCATATATGGCTGCATCAACGGCAATTCAGATTCAGGCACCGGCACCCAACCGCATTTTTCGCAATATACTAATGGAATTGGTTCACCCCAATACATCTGGCGCGAAAAACCCCAATCAGTCATTTTGAAACGCGTTTTCGGCCGCGCGAAACCATGTTCCACGCCATACTTAATTGCGGCCGCAATGGCATCGGATTTATTCAATCCATCCAAGAACCCAGAATTTATATGCACACCATCACCGGTCCAAACCTTGTCCGCCTCGCCACCATCAATCACAGGAATAATTTTCAAACCAAATTTTTTTGCAAAATCCCAATCGCGCTCATCATGCGCCGGCACGGCCATAATTGTGCCATGTGCATAATTTACCAAAACATAGTCCGCCACGAATACCGGAATTTCCCCGCCAGTAAACGGATTGCGCGCCATAATACCGTCCAGTTTAACGCCTGTTTTTTCACGCGTAATATCCGTGCGATCAAATTCGGATTTTTCGGCCGATTGCTTGATATACTCACGCACCGCATCCGCATTTTTAATACGCCCCTCTGCCAACCATTTGGCAACCAGTTTATGTTCCGGCGCAATCGCACAGAATGTCGCACCGAATATAGTATCAACGCGCGTGGTATAAACGGTCATTACATCGTCACCAACCATAAAATCAACATCCGCGCCGGTGGATTTACCAATCCAATTTATTTGATCGCGTTTTACACGTTCCGGGTAATCAACTAATTTCAAATCATCCAACAAACGTTCGGCATATTTCGTAATCGCCAGATTCCACTGCATTTTTTCACGAATTTCGACCGGCCCATGACAACGATTGCATTTGCCATCTTCTAATTCTTCGTTGGTCAACGTGGTGCGGCAATTCGGACACCAGTTCATCGGCAACATGGACTTGTACGCCAAACCCGC
>CALXMY010000010.1 GCA_944389595.1 uncultured Alphaproteobacteria bacterium
GAACAATCATTTTCAATATACATTCCATATGCAGACACAACCATATTCAATGTTGATTGCGATTGGCATTGGTCGGCAATTAATTCCATGCATTGTGCATGTACCGCATTATATAATGCTTCGCCGGTCAGATTTGCAATATTTTCGCCGGATGCCAAATCCGTTGTTGCCCATATTTGATTAATATCACCCGCAATGTCCAAAGTGCCCAGTGTTGACAATGCCTGTTGCTTTGCAGATGTTAAAATGTCACGAATACCATTTAATTGTTGGGCTGATTCCGATTGATCCTCGGTTATTGCTAATTCACCTTCGGTTGCGGTTAACATCGCGTTAACTTCGGCCGCGGTTTTGGGAATTACCTCTATGTTCAAATTATGAAAGTCGGCCAATTGGTCAGATGTTTGGTTTAATGCGCGTTGACGTTCCAGGATGTCCGTTAATCTGGATGAACATATACAGCGACGATATGAATCATTTGCAGTTGCGCAAAATTGGTCCATGCATGTGAAATATGCATTTCGACATGTGTTATAATCCGTGCCAAATGTGTTTGTTACGGTTGATGGCGCGACAGTTACCGCGCGCGCAGCACTGCGTGCGGGGCGTGTGGATTGATTGGTAATATCGCGTGATGTTATGGCGGCCCGATTAACAGTGTTTACAGATGCGGTGCGCGCCGTGGCGGTGCGTGCAGTGGTTGCACGTTTTGCGGTTGATTGTTGGACGGATGAACTGCGTGCGTTTGTGGTTGTGCGTGCAACAGTTGTTTGTGCATCATTGCGCGCCGTTGTTGATGTTAATCGTGGTTTTACATTGGTTGATGATGTATTATTGGTGCGTCCGCTGCGCGCCACAACGTTTGTTCCATTGGATGCGGTTGTGGTGGATGTGCGATCGACCGAATTTGTACCACGCACCGCAGCCGCGGCACCAGCGATGCCGACAAAACACGCAATGGTAAAGAATAAAAATTTCTTCATATATTCTTATTATTCTTAATATAATATATGATAACAAAAATACCCTGGTATTAAAAGCGGTTTTATTTACGCAATAATAAAAAAACACCCGACGGGTGTCTTTTATGCGGACGTTGTCGCATCATTAGAGGGCCGATTACGTTCAACGAATGTTATACGTCCCTTGTCCAAATCATATGGGGTCATTTCGACACGAACGTGTTCGCCAACATTAACCCATATGCGTAATTTACGCATTTTGCCACATACAGTGGCCAAAATTTTATGCCCGTTTTCCAATCTGACACGGAACATTGTGTTTGGCAGGCTGTCTTCGACAACGCCGCTGAAAACTATTACATCATCTTTTGCCATATATTTAGTTTCCTTAATGTTTTTACTTTAAAAATTTCTGAGATATATGATATTAGTTTGAAAAAATAAAAGCAAGTTGTTTTTATTATGCTTGCACCATTTGCGATGATTTGATAAAATTATATGTAATTATAGCGTAGGATGGGAATATGAAACTAGGAAACTTGTTAGTGTTGTTGTGTTTTCTGCCGGGGGTGTCCATGGCTGCAACCCGCGATGATTCAACTGTGCGCGTCGGTGTAAATCGAATGTCCCAGGCCGCATCACATGCCATGCCAAATATGTCAATTAATTTGCCCAGCAACAGTTCCAGTTCGACCCCAACAACCGGTACTAATCCTGGTTCATCCAGCAGCGGTGGAAACACAGATACTGGTGATAATACTGGTGGCGATACGGACGCTGGTAACGATGAACAGCCCGCGGAATCATGTCGTGATGCATATCGGGCATGTATGGATGAATTTTGTTTGCTGGATGAATCCGAAGGTAATCGTTGCGCATGTTCATCAAATATAAATCAATCAAAATCGTTGATTCAGGAAATTCAAGAAATCCAGGAAGAGGCTGATTTATTATATACCGAGGGCGTTGAACGCGAACAATTGGGGGCCCAGGCTAAATTAGTGTTTGGCGAAAGCGAGGCGGCGCAAAAAAGTTCACGTATTTCAGGTGTCAGTTTTACAGAATGGATAAACAGCGGTACAGACGATGAGGCCAGTTTGGGCGCGGACAGTGATATCGGTGACCCATTGTATGCCATGGCGGCGGAATATTGCGCGTCTGAATTAGAGGCCTGTGGCGACAAGGCAGAAATGGAAGAAGTTTTGTACGCGCGTATGATTGTTCAGGATTGTAAAAATTTTGAATCGTATTTAAAAGATCAAAAAATAATTGCGCAATCCAATAAACGCACGGCCGAGGCCGCAGTTCGCCAGGCGCGTTTGCAAATGCTGGATACAACAAATAAATATAATCGTGGTGAATGTTTGTTGGCATATCGTTCATGTATCGCGGACAAGGGCGGATGCGGCGTGAATTTTGAAAATTGTTTGGATGCCGATTTGTTGCAACGTCGTGCAAATGCATGTGAAAATGTTTTGGATCAATGTATGGCGGTGCGCGAATATGTTTTACAGGATTGGCAGGATGAATCCGTTAGCATACTGGCCGATGCCGCAAAATACGCCGACCGCAATGCGCGTGGCACATGTTTGGCGCGTATTCAATTGTGTTTGGAAGACAGTTGTTCAACCGAAACAAATTCGGCATGTTTGACCGATGTAAATGTGGCTGCGGGTATTTGCCCGGTTATTACCGAATGCGAAGAAATGATTCCGGGAATCAAGGCAACGGTGAATGACAAATTAGGTTATTTGCGTACACAATTTTGTCAGAACGATATTGATTCATGTTTGCGTGACAGATGCGGGGAAAACTTTACTGCGCCGGAATGCGTTGGGAAAAGTGCGCTGGAAATCGCGGAACTGTGTCCCCAGGATATGTTCCCATCGTGCAAAAATGAAACACAATTTGACATTATTGTCCAGGCGGCGATGCTGCAAATGGATTATCAAATGTTACAGGGCTGTTTGAATTATTTCGGTGAACAATTGGGGGCGGTTTGCGGTACCGATATGTCATGTTTACCAACAGATACGCAAATTGCATCGCTTGTCGAGGTTCCTGAAACCCAGGCAGATTTAGCGGCATTGCGTGAAAGTGTGCGTGCCAATACTCAGGCGGCGGTGGATGAATTCTTTGTTCAGTTTGAACAGGATAAAACTGTTGCTGCGTGTCAGGACAGTCAGAAACCATCCGACAGACAAAGTTTGGGCGACAGCGTGTTTAACAGCGCAAAAATGATTGCGCAGATTAATGCTGAAAATCGTTCTATGCGTGAATTGGAATCCAAAATTGCGGAACTGTCACGTCAACAGGATTTAGAAGAAGCAGAAGCAAACTGTTATAATATGTATCAGGTGGAAACGCCCGATAAATCCAGCAAGAATTACAGTTATATTCGCAGTGTGTCGTTTGAACCCGCGTTGCGTAATTGCCATGTATGTCGCATGCAACAGGTTTGTGAAACCGGTGGTCAAACCAAGGGTACCGCAGGATTACAGGCTGCGGCCGGCGGATTGGCGGCGGGGGCATCGGGCGTATCCATGGTGTGGCCGGGGTGGGGTACTGCAATTGGTGCGGTCGTTGGCGGTGTTGGCGGATTCTTTGCGGGGCGCAGTGCCGGCGGCCAAGAAGAATTCTGTCAGGAAATTGAAACCTGTGAAGATATAAATATGTAACAATGCACCAAAGAGGGCATTATGAAAACAAAGTTGATTTTTAGTTCGGTTTTGATGTTGGCATTGGTGGCGGTTGTGGCGGATTCGTACGGTTTGACAACAAATCGCACGGCCAGACAGTCCGCAATTCAACAGGGAACAACTGTTCGTACCAAAGTAGAGGCCACAGGTCTGTATGATCAGGCATGTTATGATGCGTATTTTGGATGCATGGATCAATTTTGTGTTACTGATAACGCCAGTGGCGGCGCATGTAATTGCAGTGATAATATTATTGAATATAACGAAGAATTGGCATCAATTGAAAGTATCTTGGACGAGGCAGAGCGTTTAAATACCGAAGAGTTGGAACGGGTCAAGGCCGGGGCTGATGCGGATATCATATTTTCGGGTGAACGCAGATATGACGAGGATGGAAATATATTGGATGCAGGTGAATTAACGGCCGAGGAAGAAAAAGAAAAAAAACGTGCTGATTTGTTGGCGTTATTTAATACTAATTTATACGAAGAAGAAGATATATTTAACGATGGCAGTATGACCAATATTGCTGATATGATTGGTCAGGATTTATATAATGCGGCAAATGAATTGTGTCTGGCCCAGGTGCCTGAATCATGTGCGGGCGACATTGTATTTTTACAACAATTATATTCGCGCCAAATTACATCTGATTGTTTGGGGTATAAAAATTCGTTGGCCCAACGTCGGGGCGAGGCTGAAAATGAATTGGCATCGGCGGAATCTGCAATTCGCGCCGCATTACAGGAAAGTTTTGATAACGCAAATAAATTTGATTTGGGTCAATGTATGGTGGAATTCAAAAAATGTATGCGCACCGATGATGCATGTGGTGATACGTGGGAAAATTGCGTTTCAACAATTGCAATGGAAAATATGCAAAACAATGCAGCGACCAGTACCGCTGGTACCAAGGTTGCGACCGTTGAAACATATGATATTACGCCATCAACAATGGAAATTTTGAATGCTAAACGCCCAATTTGTGAACATGTTTTGGATCAATGTGTGGCGGTGCGTGATATGGTATGGCCGAATTTCCTGCGTGAATCTGCGCCGACGATAAAGGTCGCGGAAAGCCAAGCGGAATCAAAATTCCGGCAATCATGTTTGACCACTATTTCAGATTGCATTCAAACAGCGTGTCGTGATGACATCGCGGGCAAGGGCGTTGCCACAATGGATGCATGTTTGTCACGACCAGAAATGGCGCGCAGTTTCTGCAAGGTTGAAATTGATCCGTGCGAACGGATGGAACCATTAATTTGGGGCTATGTCGAAGATAAATTGGCGGCAATGCGTGTTGATGCATGTACCCAGGAAGTCAAAGATTGCTTTACAGATGAAACACGTTGTGGGCCGAATTTTGAAAATTGTATCGGTATGGATTACGATTATATCCATGATATTTGTCCGATTGATACATTGGTTGTATGCAAGGCTAATAATCCAGAATTTTCAATGGATGATTTGGATGAAATGCTGATGGGATTGTATTTGAACATTGATAATGCAATGATGGACCAGTGTCAGAATTTAGTTGATTTAAAAATGTCTGAAATATGCGGCAGTACGACCGATTGTAATCGTTTCGCATCCGATGACACGATTGGCGCGGGGTCTGTGCGTTCACAAAAGGATGGTGACGTTTATCGTGTAACCGGAATGATTTCGTTTGGCAGTATTAAAATGGGTGATATTGACGGCGAAAGTACTTTTGATGCCGATGGAAATGCGGATACGTTAGAACCTGGTGAAATCGGGGTTGCCGAATATATCGCCAAAGTTCGCGAATTAAACGGTGATATAGAAAGCGATAATGTAGATAATGAAGCGATAATTGCTACGATTGAAGAGGAATTGAATAATATCGCGGGCACAATTAATCGCACCATTGATTTAATTGAAAGTGATCCGGAAATTCAATATTGCATAAAGGGACGCGATTTATCACAAATTACCGGTGAAGAAGATGACTCTACAGATGGACGGTTCCCGAATTTGTTGAATCAGGTCAAAATGCAAATCGCCACAGCTGCATTGCGCCAGGCCCAAGATAATTATAATGAAAAATTTAATACCGCCGTTGCCGAGGCTACGCGCAACGCGTCCGCGGATTTGGCACAATATATGTGTCAAAAAATTGCCGAAAATGGTGGGGCCGGCGGCAGTGATGTGGGGATGTCAACATCGCTGACAACACCATATGCAATAAGTTACGAAGTAGGTGTTGGCTTAACGGCCGAAGATTTGGCCAAAGGTGGCGCGGGAGTTATTCAAGCAGGTGGGGCCACATTTACCAATGGCAAATATTTGGGTGGTTCAGGATTTGAAGATGGTGGTATGACAAAAACTGTTCGTGCAACATTTAATCGCGATACCAGAACATGTCATATTTGTTCACAAACAACGTCGCAAGATTGCAAAACTACGGGCAGTGTTAGCTGGTTCCATAATAATCGGAATATTGATTGTGAAACAATTGTATCCGAAGAAGTTTGTGAAGATATTGTTATGTAATTTATAGCCCCGGGACAGAAAAATATAGACCGGGGTTATAAATAATAAATTCCTAGACTTTTTTATAAATAAATGTGATATTATATGTGCGTAAACGAACAAAAGGGGTAATGAATGAAAAAAATATCTGTTATCGCGGCCGTTTGCACATTTGTTGGTGGCGCGGCAATGGCGGGTTTTCAAGCTGATACACCACAGCAACCAATGCCACGTGGTGGCTTTGTTGGTGGTGTCGAAACAATTTCCACCGTTAAACAGGTCAAAGAAATGCGCGATGATGTGCCGGTTATTTTACAGGGTAAAATTTTACAACGCATGGGCGGTGAAAAATATTTGTTCGAAGATACAACAGGTTCAATCACCGTTGAAATTGATGATGATGATTGGCGCGGTCAAACGGTAACACCAAATGATACAGTAAAACTGTATGGCGAGGTTGATGCCGGTATATTTAAAACCGAAATTGATGTAGAAGCCATTCAAAAATTATAATAAAAAATCCCGCAATCGCGGGATTTTTTTTATCTTGTCTGTTACCGATTCGTTAATTGTAATTCAATGCGGCGGTTTTGCTGCAAACTTTGTTTGTCTGTGCCCAATACAACGGGGTGTAAATCGCCAAACCCACTGGGGACCAAACGGCGGCGCGATACACCATCGCGTGCCAGTTCGGATGCAACCGCGTTTGCGCGTAACAGCGATAATTCCATATTGTTTGAATAACCGCGTGTTCCCGGAATTACGGACTGGCGGTCGGTATGGCCGTCAACACGAATAATCCAATCGATATTTGACGGGATTTTTGATTCCAGTTCTTTTATTACCTGGGCAATCAAACGTAATTGATTTTTTCCCTCGGGAGACAGAGTGTATGAACCGCTGCTAAACAATATGTCACTGGAAATTATGAATCGGTCGCCTTCGGTTTTTATGAAATTTTCATCACCCAGTGCATCCTTGATTGCCTTGTAAAATGCGGATTGGTATTGGGCAACCTCGTTCAATTCGGCGACTTTGTCGGCCAAAGCCTTGTTCAGGCGTGTTGACATTTCGACATATTGAATGTCTTTTTGATGCGATTCTTCTTCGGCGGCATCCAATGCAGATTGCAGTTTTGTTAACTGTTCCGCCAATGACGCACGCTGGGTTTCCATTTGTTGTTGTAATTCACGTCGTTCCTGTTCCAGTTCGGATGCGCGTTGTTTATCCAATGTTGCCTGGTTTAATTGCGTGGTCAGATTTGCCACCTGGGCGGCCAGATCAGAACCCTGGGATTGCAGTTCGGCGACCTTGGATTCATATTGTGCGATTAATTCATTTATACTGGTATCAACCAGGGCTAATTCATTGGACAGCAAATTGTTATTTGCGGTTAAATTTTCCAATTCTGTTCGTGCCAATACCAACAGACGTTTTGCTTCTTCCTCGTCAGCGGTCATTTGCACAATTTTTTCAGCCTGGGCCGCATTTGTTTTTCTTAAATCCGCCACTGTTTTTGCGCCAGTATCACGGTTGAACACACTGGTCGTTGTCCACAAAAACACAAACACAATCAGCAAAAAGATAAGTATTATTACCAGGTTCGAAAACAAATCAACGAACGCCGGCCATGTATTTGTCTTTTCACGAAATCTGAAGTTCATCATTTTTCTCTCTCTTGTGTTTGGACATTATTCGGTAAATGTCCGTTTTATTTCACGCAAATTGTCATTTATTTCTGGCAATACGGTTGAAACAGTATCTGTTATTGCAACACTGGTATGTGCAGACAGGTAATCTTCGACATCGCGGAAAATGGCATTTTGTGCCAATTGTACCTGCAGCCCCAGAAATCCGATAATCAAACTGCCCGCCAGTCCCATCAGCGAACTGGTGAATGCGGTTGACATGCCAGATAATGGACCTGTTAATCCGGCCTGCATATTTTGTAAAACCGATTCGTCAGAAAAATTTAAATTACCAATCAAGTCTGCGAACCCGCCAACTGTCAAAATTAACCCCCAAAATGTTCCCAATAATCCCAAAAATATTAATGTGTTTGTGATATATCGCACAGATTCGCGCGAATCATCGAATCGGTTTAAAATCATTTCCAGCATACCATTCAGCGTGGTTGCCGATATGCGCACCGGGCGCGCGCGTAATATTAATGCCACAGAACGTAACAGCCGTGGGGGCAGTGGGGCATTTTTTTTGCCCGCGAAATATGCGCGTGCCCATTTGTATTCCGGCAGCAGTTTGAACATTTCAACAAAACAAAGCCCAATGCCAAATATAGTTGTGCCGATAATTATACCATTCAGAAAAATATTTGCAGATGCAACGCGCAGAAATGGTGCATAGAACAAAATCAACCCCGCCACCAACAACGCGGTAAAAAATGCCATTCGATTTAATGCGCGATGGAATTGATTTGTCATGTGTGTCTCTCCGGATACTTGCCTTTATTTGATGTTAGTAAATTTTTATAATTAAAGTCAATAGTATAAAACATAATAATGTCTTTTTACTTGATTTTATTAAAAATTTCGGCATAATTGGTGGGATTCCTGCTGGCGACATGGGGTTGTCGGCTGTATAAACCAAAGGAAAAATATATGGCGTACTATGAAAGCGTCCTGGTTTTTCGCCAGGATTTGACCGAAACTCAGGTCAAAGAAAAAGCAACAAAATACACAGATATTATCCGCGAATTGGGTGGTGATGTTAAATCCACTGAATTTTGGGGACTGAAAAATCTGGCGTATATTATTCGTAAAAATCGCAAGGCACACTATGTTATGTTGAACATCGAATTGCCGGGCAGTAATTTGGCGGAATATGAACGCCGCGCCCGTATTGACGAAGATGTCATTCGGTTTTTAAATGTGCGTGTTGATGCGTTGTCTACAACGCCGTCTGTTATGATGAAAAAGAATACCGAGGAGGCAGAATAATGGCAGTTCGTGCAGCAATTTATCGTAAAAAATCAAACCCATTAAAGGGCAAGGTTATTGATTACAAAGATACAAAAACTTTGTTACATTATTTAACTGAACGCGGCAAAATTGTGCCCAGTCGTATCAGTGGCGTATCACAAAAGGACCAGCGTAAATTGTCCCAGGCAATCAAACGCGCACGTCATTTGGGATTGTTGCCATTCGTTCGCAATAATTTGGGATAATTTTGTTGATAATTATCGCATAAAATATTTGGGATTCGTCCCTAACTTTTGAACAAAGGACAGATAAAATGAAAGTTATTTTAACGGAAAAAATTACAAAATTGGGCAATATCGGTGATACAGTTGATGTAAAGACCGGGTTTGCGCGTAACTATTTGTTGCCATTGGGCAAGGCAATGCGTTGGTCCCGCGAAAATGTCGCATTGTTTGAGGCGAAAAAGGCCGAATTACAGGCCCGCCAGGATGCCGCACGTAAATCGGCGGAATCAAATGTCGACGCGGTAAAGAACGCAAAATTATACATGATTCGCCAGGCGGGGGATACCGGTCAATTGTATGGTTCGGTGTCTACGCGTGATGTTGCACGTATGTTGCGCGATGTTGCAAATGTTGCAATCGAATCGGCCCAGGTTATGTTGGGTGCCCCGATTAAATCGGTTGGTGTGTTTGATACACAAATCGCATTGCATCCGGATGTGATTGTGCCGGTAAAAATTTATGTGGCCCAGTCCCAGGATGAAATCGACGCATTGGTTGCGGGCAAGGTTCTGACATTTGGCACCAAAAAAGTTGATGCCGATGAAAGTGCTGAAAAAGATGCGGCACCGGCGGATGGGGAAAAGCCTGTGGAACAACCGGTGGCGGAAAAGCCAACGGATGCGACACCGGAAAATGCCGAAGAAAAATAAAAAATCGCCCATTTGGGCGGTTTTTTTTTAAAGGGGTTACTGGTAACTTGTTACTCGTTACTCGTTACTCGTAACTGGTTACTCGTGTTCCTCACCATCCGCCGGGGCGGTGGGCATTGGTGTGTTTCCCGTTGCGCTGACCACCCCGCCGGCCTGTCACCTATGAAAATTATCATTTTCGCGGGGTGGTAAACACGAGTAACGAGTTACCAGTAACCAGTAACGAGTTCCCCATTGTCATCGTGGTTAAACCGTAGCCCACAAAAGTTTGTCACCCCGTGGCTTGACCACGGGGCCCAGGTCTTATAAACTTATTTGCGTCAGCAAATTCAAATTTAATATGCGTGGTATGCAAAAATATTATTATGTTTATATATTATGCAGCGATAAAAACGGAACACTATATATTGGTGTTACCAGTAATTTACCACAACGAATATATGAACATAAACATCACTTAACACCCGGATTTACGAGTCGGTATGGTGTATGCAAATTGGTTTATTTTGAACGATTTGAAGATGTGTATCAGGCAATCAGACATGAAAAGCGTCTGAAGAATTGGAAGCGTAATTGGAAAAAAGATTTAATAGAAAAATATAATCCGACATGGCGTGATTTGTATGATGAATTAAGTATGTTGTTATAATTTGTCCGCGCGTTGCGCGGGATTTTATTACCTGGCCCCCGCGCCCAGGATGACAGTACTTAATTGAATAAAAATAAGTGTCGCTTTCGCGACAGGTTTATAAGACCTGGATCCTGGGGTCAAGCCCCAGGATGACAAAGAGAAATGGTCGAAACAATACCCAGGATGACAAGAAAAAGAATCTCACAGGATGACAAAGAGAAATGGTTAAGACAGCACCCCGAACCCAGGATGACAAAGAGAGAAAGTCAAGACAGCACCAGGTACTCGGATTACAAAGAGAAGGGTGCAAGATAACATATACACAATATTACATAACACTATTTATCTTCTGTTATGCTTTTTTGTTACATGGTGTTTCTGGGGAAAAAAACATGTCACCCCGTGGCTTGACCACGGGGCCCAGGTTATTAAAACTTATTTGCGTCAGCAAATACCAAATTGAATAAAAATAAGTGTCGCTTTCGCGACAGGTTTATAAGACCTGGATCCTGGGGTCAAGACAGCACCCCACAAAAACAAATATTTTTGTGGGGACCCCGCATCCAGGATGACAAAGAGAAATGGTCGAAACAATACCCAGGATGACAAGAAAAAGAATCTCACAGGATGACAAACATTTATCGCCACAGGATGATAAAGAAATCTTAAGACAGCACCCCGCGCCCAGGATGACAATAAAAAGAATACCCCGGGGATGACACGTCTTTAATCCACCGGGGTGATATTTATTAATTTTATGGGGTAACGATTGTCCCGCCGCCGCCGGGGCCAATGATGCCGGTTTGTACGTCCGGATCCCAATAACACTCGTCTGTAATATCGCCTTCGAAAATATATGTGCCGGTACTGTCGGTTATGTCCGTGTCCTTTGGAATATAACATTTTTCAATATCACTGCCTTCACTAAGTGTCGGGTAACATAAAAGCATGGATTCGGCTTCGACCTCGTTCAGGCCCAATGTTGGGCATTTTATACAGTTGGCCGTATAACATTTTGGCCTTAATGATACCCCCCCAGTACCGGTAGGTATAGTGCACGTAGTTTCTGTCACATTTCTGTAATACCCACTGTTGCAACATATGGCCCCCCCACCGGCATTGCTGCATGACATAATGCCGTCATGTGTTGGGCATGCTTTGCACGCTATTAACCCAGAGGTTTGGCCACCATCTGTCAGGTCTATAGCATCCTGGGCGTATGAGGCATTGTAATATCCGGTACGACAACGATATTCACATTTATTGGTTGATGTATCACAACGTATTTGGCGATGCAGTTGATTACCCAGTGTGGTGGTGTCGTTTCGCCATGTGGTCATGCCCTCGCAGGCCAGTCCATCGCATGGGGTGGTTGCCGCCTTGACACAGGAGTTGTATTGTATTTTACATCCCGTTCCCGATCTGGTCACGGTTGTTTTTTGCAGTTCGTACCCAGACGGGCATGAAGTACAATATGTTTGTTTACGTTTGGTATAGGTAGAAGCGGTTTTTGATTTATATTGATAGCAAAAATAATTTGATGCGCTGCAATTACTGGCCGTGCCACCGGATTGGGTGCTGGACGGGCAATTAGTTGAACCACCGGTATATGTGGTTGTTGAACATGTGTAACTGTCAGTTGAACTGGCATCTGTTACTTTGTACGATGATGTGGTTGCGGAACCACCATCACAATAATCATCACATTGCTCCGCGGTTGGTGCACAACAATTCATACCACAGTTATACCAACCAGAAATTTGGCATGGATCAAGTGATGTTGTTGCCCATGCGTTATTTATACCAAATGCACCAAAAATTGAAACAGCAAACAAAACCGGTAAAATACGAATTTTTTTTAACATGATTTTCCCCATTCCCCCAAAGTACGAAAATAAACGGTTCGGCATGATTTTTAATAAATTTTACCCGGATTTCCCGGCATATGTCAACTGAATTTTTGTTGAAAATAAACCACCGTTTATTTTCGGCACGGTTTTGGACGTAAAGGAAGGGAAAAATATGCGTAAAATCTGGGGATTATCATTATTTTGTGTGTGTTTGTTTTGTGCAAATGAATTTACCGGTGATTGCAATTGGAACCCAGATATACAATCCGCAATTAATTAATATATTGTATTTGCCGGCAGGCACGGGGGGACTGGTTACTGGTAACTCGTTACTGGTAACTCGTTACTCGTGATGTCACCCACGAAAATTATCATTTTCGTGGGGCCCGATATGCCGGCCCCCCTCCGCAGAGGGGAACTTGACCTTCGTCCCGTTGCGGAATAAGTTCCCCCGCTGGAGGGGTAGGGTTAGTGTCCGGAATTATCAGGAGTTTTTTATATTGCCATGCGATTGGCGATTTGCTGTTGGACATATTCGTCTTCGCTGTTATACAGTGGCCATTCGCCATCCGCCAAATCGCGCATAGTGGTCAGCGGTTGAACCAAACGCGCACGATACAACCACATGTTTGACATAACACGTTTGATATAACTGCGGGTTTCGTATGTTGGAAAACTTTCGATATATAATAATGGGTCATATGTTTCAAACATGTTTTCAAATTCAACAACTGTGCCCATGCCCGCATTATATGCCGCCAACATTTTTATAATATTGTTATTAATGTTCGGGTGTGCCAATAAATCCACAATGTATTGTTGGCCCAAAAACATATTATGTTCCGGATTTTGCATATCGATGTCGGACATGCTGACCTTGTTTTCACGGGCAACGCGTTTGGCGGTGCTGGGCATAATTTGCATCAGACCATTTGCGCCGGCACCCGATTTTGCATTTGTGCGGAATCCGCTTTCCTGTTTGGTGATGGCCAATAACAGTGCACGATCAATCGACCAGCCCCCCATTGGTTCCCAATCAGGCAATGGGTATTGTGCGGAATATATAATATTGTCATCAATTTCCAAAATACCGCGATCTTTGATTAAACTGGATGCCTGAATCGATACACGGGGCAAACCGTATGCCGTGGCAACAGAATTTACCGCGTGCAATGTACGGTCGGTTACATTTGGGGTAATCATATATTTTAAATATAATTCGGCGCGATCTTTTTGTCCGACCTGTAATAACCCCAGGGCGATTTTCCCATATTTTGATTCGCGCAATGTGTCAATGTCGTCGTCGGTGCAGTCTTGTTCAAAAAATTCATACCGCGGTGTGCGCCCCAACATCATTGATGACAGTGCACCATAAAATGCCATTGGATGTGTGGCACCGATTTTCCAATATTTTTTTGCGCCACTGCGATTGCCGTTTGCGTCGGCCGCCCGGCCGGCCCAGAATGCGGCCTCGGTCTTGCGGGCATTGTTTATTTGTGGCAAATCCAAAATTGCGCCGAAATATTTTTCACTTTCGTCGAATTTTTCTTCTTTGAAATATAATAATCCCATGGCCCACATGCCGTATTCAGATTTTGCATCAGATGCCACAAATCCCCATTTTTTTGCCAATTCAAATTCGCCGTTTGTATAATATATAAATGATAAACGACCCGCCAAACGCCCATAATCTGATTCGGTCAGGCTTTTTTTGAACGATGAATCTTCCAATATTTGGCGGGCGGTTTTTGTTGCGCCACTGCGAATCGCGCGTTTGAATTTGTTTATTTTGGTGTTTGTGGTGCCGCTGTATTTTTTTGCAGTCCATGTTTCGGATTGGGCCGTTTCAATTGATGCACCGCCACTGATTGTGCGTGGAACATATGCACGACGTACGGTGGCCTGTTTTATTTTGGCCAATTTTACCATGCGTTCGGCACCCGGCATGTCATAATATTTTTCCATCCACGAAACCAATTCGCGGCCACGGGTGCGATATGTGTCGGAAATAAAGCGTTGGTACAAAACCTCGTTCATTAATAATGGGTCGGCCAATTGGGTTTCCAATTTTTGGGCGGCACTGATTTCTTCGGCATCCTGTAATAAAAATATTTGCGAATACAAACTGGCATCCGAATCGGACAGTACATCAATGTCCGGCAAATCACCGGCAATGGCCGACAGGGGTAAGAAAACTGCCAATAAAAATGTGATTATTTTTTTCATGTGTTTATATCAGAACAATGATGTTTTGGGCAATTTACATACAACGGCCGTGTCGTCAGCCTCGGGTATTTGTTCCAGAACCTTTTTAAAATCCGATATACGCGAAAATTTGCGATATACAGATACAAAACGAACAAATGCAATCGGATCCAGGTTTAACAATGAATCTGATACCATTTGGCCAACCATTGCGCTGGTTACCGTATCATCGGCCGTTTCGGTTTCCAACCGGCGGTGGATGGATGTAACCAATTTTTCAATTTGTTCGTCGCCCACGTCGCGATTACGGCATGCTAATTTAATGCTGCGGCGTAATTTTTCACGGTCAAATGCCTCCAGCTTGCCACTGTTTTTGCGAACCATCAGGTCGCGCATCTGGACGCGTTCAACGGTTGTAAACTTTGCGCCGCATTGATTGCATACACGCCGCCGCCGAATTATGGCATCTTCGGTATCGGGGCGGGAATCGGTCACCCGGCTGTCAGTAGAATTACAATATGGACATCTCATATTGGTATACGGTAGCAATCAAATTGCCAACTGTAAAGCAGAAAGTGATTTTTCATTTTTGGGCAAAAAATGCATTTTTTATAAAAATCAAGAACTTTATTTATTCGTGACCATTGGCGGGCGGCTTTTTAATGGGGGCTTTTTATGATAAAATATAATGTGACGACCGAGAGAGATGGAAAAATATCTGAACCAGATTTTAATAGGCGACTGTATCGATATGATGCGAAAATTGCCCGACGCGTCGGTGGATGCTGTTTTTGCAGATTCACCATATAATCTGCAGTTGGGATCAAAAACATTGTATCGACCCGAAGATCAAACCGCCGCGCGCGCCGTGCGTGACGAATGGGATGCTTTTGACAGTATGGGCGCATATGATGAATTTACGCGCGCATGGGTCGCGGAATGTAAACGGGTGCTGAAACCGGATGGTGCAATGTGGGTAATTGGCAGTTATCACAATATTTTCCGCGTTGGTGCGATTTTACAGGATTTGGGTTTTTGGATTTTAAATGATATTGTGTGGGTGAAAACTAATCCTATGCCGAATTTCCGTGGAACACGGTTTACAAATGCGCATGAAACGCTGATTTGGGCAACGCCGCGAAAAACAGGAAAATATACGTTCAATTATGAAACGATGAAAAAATTGAACGGCGGTAAACAAATGCGTTCGGATTGGAATATAAATATATGCCTGGGCGAGGAACGGGTCAAAGGCGCAAATGGAAAAAGTTTACATAACACACAAAAACCATTGGATTTGTTGCGTCGGGTTATTTTGGCATCTACGCGGGCGGGCGATGTGATTTTGGACCCATTTATGGGCAGTGGTACAACGGCCGCCGCCGCCAAGGAATTGGGACGCAATTTTATTGGAATTGAACGTGATGAATCATATGTTGCGGCCGCGCGCGCGCGCGTGGATGCGGTGCAACCAATTGATTTGTCGGACATAGAGGTTACAGCCCCAAAACGGGACGAGGTTCGTGTCGCATTCAAGGAATTAATCGAAGCAGGGCTGTTATATGTGGGGCAAACATTGGTCAGTCCGCGTGGCGAACGTGTCATGATTACGCGTGATGGACAATTGACGCATACATTGTATGGCAAGGCATCAATTCATGTTATGGCGGCGCGATTACAGCACAGTGTCAGTTTTAATGGGTGGGATTATTGGTCGGCCGAACGGCGCGATGGCACATTGGTGGCCATTGACGATTTGCGTAAATATGTGCGTGGAATAAAACGCGATATGAAAAAGGTGGCATAAAAACAAACGGGAAAAATCCCGTTTATTTTTATATTAAAAAATCGCCCAATTGGGCGATTTTTTTGTTTTTATTCGGCATCTTCCAACGCTGCTTCGATTTGATCAGCCGGGATGGCACCTGGGAATGCCTGTTCACCAACAATCAAGAACGGAGTACCGTTGATTTCAAAACGCTGGGCCAAATCGCGAACATTTCTCATTTCGCGGGCAACAACGTCGCCTTTCATGTCTTCTTTTAATTTTTCAGTGTCTAAACCAACTTCTTTGGCCATTTTCATAACATTTGCTTCGACTTTTTCCGCCAATTTGGATTGATCTTTCAAATCATCCTGGGTGTAAAATTCGCGGGTCATCAGCATGTTTGTCAATTCAGCGGCTTTTTCTGGATCCTGCAGATTTGCAGCAATCACAGCCTTGGCCGGTGCATCAGACAATGGGCCATGGATAGAGAAGTTTTTAATAACTACGCGTGTATCGTCACGATCGGCCAATACGCGTTCCAGTTCACCGTGTACACGACGGCAGAATGGGCAAGAGAAGTCAGTCCAAACATAAATTGTTTTTTTGGCATCTTTGCGGTTACCCAAAACCGGGGCATCACGCATCATTTTATCACCTTCGGAACGGACAAATTTACGAATTTGTTTGTTCTTTTCGGCCTGTTGCTGTTCCTGCATGCCTGTAATCATTTCTTGAACAATTGCGGGATTTACCGCTGTCAGATAATATGGCATATACATGCGGCACATACTGCCCGAAATCAGGATGATTGAAATTAATGCAATGCATTTTTTTGCAACAATTTTCCCAGCAGATGGTTTTTTGTCGTCGCCCTTGGGCAGCAGCATGCCGCCAAACAGGAACAACAGAATACCAACGACCAGAATCAATATTGTCCAAGTCATAGTTTTCTCCTTTTATCTGTTGAACGTGCACACCATACCCAAAAAAAAATTATTGTGCAAGGAATAAATTACATACAAATCAACATTTTGCGTGCCGGTGGTAAATCGATACCCTGGGCCACACAGGCGTGTTCCAAAAAGTGACGGGTGATGTTTAAATTCAACGGTAATTTATATAGTTTATCAATATATGGGGCGGCACAATTTTCGCATACCGCGCGGCCCGTGCGCGGGGACAGATATTCCAGGTTTTTATTGGTGCCACATTGTGCGCATGTGGTTAAATTTAATGCGTATCCCAATTCGCGTAATAATGATGTTTCCCATTCCAAGTATGCATTATATATATCGGATGCAGTTGCCATTTTGGTTAATAAATCAATCGTTTCGTGATACAGCGATTGATATTGTTCGCGTTCGGGAACCATTGCCGCGATTAAAGCAAATGCGCTGTTCATGCATTCCAATGTTTCGCGTTTTATCATTAATGGTGCCGATAAATTTTTTGTTGAATCCCAATGAAACACGCCCAATTGTGAATCCAAACGCGCATTCCATGTGGCCATGCCAAATTGGCCAATTAATGGTTTGTTTTTTTTGGCAATTTGTGCACCGCGCATCATGCCACAAATTACACCAAAATCTGATGTAAAAATTCGTGCAATTGAATCGCGTTCGCCCAATGGGCGCAATGAAATTAAAATACCGTTTGATTCTATTTTCATATTAAATGCATTATATATTGTAAAAAATTAAAAGTTTATGAAAACTTTTCCATTTTATATAATTTTATGATATGGTTTTATCGCTATGAAAATTTGTCCAACGTTTGATATTGAAAATGAAACCGGTTTTGAATTTGTTGCCGGTGTTGACGAGGCCGGTCGTGGTCCGCTGTGTGGCCCGGTGGTTGCGGCGGCGGTTGTTTTCCCGCGGCGTGATATTGAAATTCCGGTTATTATTCGTGATTCAAAACAAATGACATCGCATATGCGGGCGGTGGCATATGAATGGATAACGCAAAATACAATTTGGGCGGCGGCACAATGCAGCGCGGCCGAAATAGATGAATTAAATATTTTGCGGGCATCGTTGACCGCGATGGTGCGTGCCGTGAAAAAATTAACTTGTGTGCCCCAGTTTTGCTTAATTGACGGGAACAGGTTGCCGCCTGATTTAAATGGGGCGGCTGTTGTCAAAGGTGATGCAAAATCAATTTCGATTGCCGCGGCATCAATTATTGCCAAGGAAACACGTGATAGAATAATGAATGATTTGGCGGCGCAATACCCGATGTATTTATGGGATAAAAATGCTGGATACCCAACGCCGGAACATTTGCGCGCAATTGAAAAATATGGTATAAACGAACATTATCGCAAAAGTTATAAACCAGTAAAAGAAAGGATTAGCAAGGATGAATTTACGTACGATTGAAAATTTGGATGTACGCGGGAAATATGTTTTGCTGCGCGATGATTTTAATGTTCAAATTGTTGACGGTAAAATTACGGATGCATTCAGAATTGAACAAAGCATGCCGACAATAAATGCGTTGCGTGCGGGTGGGGCGCGTATCGCCATTTGTGCGCATTTGGGACGGCCACGGGGCGAACGTAATATGGAATACAGTTTATCACCAGTTGCAGAATATATGAAAATTCCACTGGTTGCGGATTGTTTGGACAAAAATTTTATGAAAAATATGCATGATGGCGATGTCGTTTTATTGGAAAATGTGCGCTTTTATGCGGGCGAGGAAAAAAATGATGCCGAATTTTCGCGCCAATTGGCCGATGGGTTCGATATTTTTGTAAATGATGCATTTGCGGTATCGCATCGTGCACACGCCAGCACGGTCGGTGTGGCAAAAATTTTGCCGTCCTATGCGGGGTTGCTGTTGGCATCCGAAATTGAAAATTTAACAAATGTTATGGAAAATCCCGCACGTCCGTTGTTAGCAATTGTCGGTGGCAGCAAGGTTTCCACCAAAATTGGCGTGCTGCGTGCGTTGGCAAAATTGGCCGATACATTGATTATTGGTGGCGCGTTGGGAACTACTTTTAATTATGCGATGGGTGGGCGCGTTGGAAATTCGTTGTTCGAAGCCGATCAAAAACAAAATGCATTGGATATTTTGGAATATGCCCGGCAAAATAATTGCCGTGTGTTATTGCCATTGGACAAAGGCGTGGCCAAGGAATTTACCGCCACCGCCCCGCGCACAAACAAAGATTTTACCGAAATCGCGGATGATGATGTGATTATTGATGCGGGTATTGCCACGACGGAACGCGATGTATCTGAAATTCGTGGCGCGTCGACCGTGATATGGAACGGTACGGTTGGTATGGCCGAATGGCAACCGACATGGTCATATGGATCGTTTGCGATTGCGCGCGCCATTGCCGAACAAACGCGTGCCGGTAAATTGGTCAGTATTGTTGGTGGTGGCGATACGGTTGCGGCGTTGCAGGCATGTGGTGTCAAAGACGATATTACATACGTTTCCACCGGTGGCGGCGCATTTTTGGAATTTATCGAGGGTCGCGATTTGCCCGGTATTTCTGTTTTGCGGGGTTAATGGTTTGTAATTAACCATCTTGTATTTTTTGTATGGCGCGCTATATATATCATAAATTCGCGAATCGGGTTTTTATGTGATATAGTTTTATGTGTAAAAAATAAGGATTTAGTAAGATGGCTTTGATACCTGTTGTAATCGAGGAATCACCCCGCGGGGAGCGTTCTTTTGATATTTTTTCGCGCCTGTTGCGCGATCGTATTGTTATGATTAACGGACAAATTGAACCGGGCATGGCCAGTACGGTTGTGGCCCAGTTATTGTTTTTGGAATCTGAAAATCCAAATGCCGAAATTTCATTATATATAAATTCACCGGGTGGTGATGTGGCCGCCGGGTGGGCAATTATGGATACTATGCAGTATATCAAATCGCCTGTTTCAACAATTGGTATGGGATTGGTGGCATCGATGGGGTCTGTTCTGTTGGCGGCCGGGGAAAAGGGAAAACGTTTTGTTTTGCCAAATACGCAAATCATGATACATCAGCCGTTGGCCGGGGCCGAAGGACAAATTACCGATATGGAAATTCGCATGACGCAATATCAGAAAACTAAAAAAACGTTGATTAAACAAATGTCTGAATTTACGGGGCGCAAGGAAAAAGAATTGTTCGATGCAATGGAACGCGACAATTGGATGAGCCCGGACGAGGCCAAAGATTTCGGACTGATTGACGGCGTGTTAAAACGTAAATAATTTTTTCGTATTTGGGGGATTTGGAATATGAGTGACGATAAAATTAAATCGGGCGAAACAAATAATGCGACTGAAAATACGCCACCGCAGTTTTGCAGTTTCTGTGGCAAGGCTGTGTATGAAGTGAAAAAATTGGTCAGTGGGCGCAATGTATGCATTTGTGATGAATGTATAAATCTGTGTAATGATATTATGGCCGATGATATGCGCGGTGAAATCGGTCGTAATTCTGAAAAATTACCAACACCGCGCCAGATTTATAATTTCTTGAACGAATATATTGTGGGCCAGGATGACGCAAAACGGACACTGTCGGTTGCGGTATATAATCATTATAAACGTCACAGTGTATCAACGGATACCAAGGTCGAAATTCAAAAATCAAATGTGTTATTGATTGGGCCAACTGGTACGGGTAAAACATTGTTTGCACAAACATTGGCGCGGATTTTGGATGTTCCGTTCGCAATTGCGGATGCCACCACATTGACCGAGGCCGGATATGTCGGCGACGACGTGGAAAGTGTTTTAACCCGTTTGTTGCAAAATGCAAATTTTGATGTTGAACGTGCAGGGCGTGGAATTATTTATATTGATGAAATTGATAAGATTGCGCGCAAATCGGAAAATCCATCGTTAACGCGTGATGTGTCGGGCGAAGGCGTGCAACAGGCGTTATTAAAATTAGTCGAAGGTACCGTCGCAAATGTGCCGGCCGGTGGTGCAGGGCGCAAACATCCGGGCGAGGCCACCGTGCAATTGGACACTTCAAAAATTCTGTTTATATGCGGTGGGGCATTTGACGGGTTAAATAAAATCATTGGGGCGCGCACAAATGAACGCGCCGGAATTGGATTTGGTGCAAATGTTCAATCCAAAAAGGAACGCGAATCAAAAAATCATTTGGTTGATGTTCAACCCGAAGATTTGGTAAAATTTGGTATTATTCCCGAATTGGTTGGGCGTTTACCGATTGTGACAACATTACAGGATTTGGACGAAGACGCGTTGGTAAAAATTTTAACTGAACCGAAAAATGCGATTGTAAAACAATATTCCGCCATGTTGGAAATGGACGGTGTGAAATTGACAATTACCGATGATGGTTTGCGTGCAATTGCAAAACGGGCGGTTGAACGTAAAACAGGTGCACGTGGGTTGCGCAGTATTTTGGAAAAAATATTACTGGAACCAATGTTCGAGGCCCCAGAAAAAGAAGATTTAGTCGAAATTGTAATTGATAAGGATGTTGTTTCTGGGAAAAAGGCACCGGTGGAAATTTTGCGTGACGCGAAAAAGGTTGCATAAAAACAGGATGTTTGTCCCGTTTTTGGGGAAATAAAAAATCGCCCATTTGGGCGATTTTTTTATTTAGAATCCGAATACCATACGCTGTTTTGATTGACGTTTTTTTTCGTTGCGCACGGCTTCTTCGCGTAAACGTTTGCGTTTTGTTGTTGGTTTTTCATAACGCTGACGTTCCTTCATTTCGCGGTACAGGCCCTCTTTTTGTGATTTACGTTTTGCAACGCGTAATGCCTGTTCGACGTTATTATCGCGAACCAGAACTTTCACCATCGTATATTCACCCCCTTTGACGCATTTTGTATTTTATGGTGGAGCTGATCAGACTCGAACTGACGACCCCCTGCTTGCAAAGCAGGTGCTCTACCAACTGAGCTACAACCCCAAAACTCTTTGAAAGCCCAATGATTTTATACACTTTTGTTGTGATTGTCAAATTAAAAATCAAAATATGCGATTTTAATCTTTTACTGGACAATTTTTTGTGTGTCTTTTACAATAACTGGGATGTTTACAAAAATAAAGAAAAGTATACAAAAATTTATACAAGGCGATAAAAATAATGGCCGTATTAAATGGTCGCTGTATTCGCGTGTTTGGCGCGAAATTGGTCGACCACAATGGAAATGGTTGTTGTTTGGCGTTATTGCAACCATTGGTGCCGCCGGGGCCGAAGCGTACACAATTACACTGGTTCAACAGGTCGTGGACAAGGCATTTATACAAAAAAGTATGGCAAACATTTACTTTTTTGGTTTACAGGTTATCGCCGCTTTTGGTGTCAAAGGGATTTTCAGTTATTCAAAATCGTTATTAATGGCCAAGGCCGGACTTAATGCCAGTGCCGCGTTACAGCAACGTATTTATCGGCATATGGTAAAAATGGATGTTGCAAAATTTTACGGTGATGGGATTGGTAAAAATCTGAATTATTTTAATGTCCAGGCCACCGCCGTGTTAAATCTGGTTACTGGGACATTGGTAAATACGGTGCAACAAATTGCAACATTGGCAATGACACTGGGGCTGATGATTTATTATGCGCCACAATTGTGCGCGGTGCTGTTGTTTTTGGTGCCTGCGATAATGATACCAATGGTTTTAATTATGCGGCGGCGACGCAGGTTGTCGCGCGAATCGTTTGGGATTGCAAATGATGTGTCGCAACATTTGAATCAAACATTGCACGGAATTAAAACTATCCAGGCATTTGCAAATGAAAAATCAGAATCTGAAAAATTTGCAACGGTATTGAATTCGTCAATGGTGAATTCGTACAAGGGAACCCAGGCGTTTGCGCTGCAATCGCCATTGTTGGAATTAATGATTTCAATCGGGTTGTGTATGGCACTGATTGCGGGCGGGCACTTTATTGTGAGTGGTGCGATTACAACCGGTGATTTTACCGCGTTTTTGTTGGCGTTAACCGCGGCGTATAAACCGGTACGCAGTATCACCAGCACCAGCAATACCATTCAACACGGTTTATTAGCAGCCGAGGTTTTGTTCAATTTCCTGGACAGTAAACCTGGTATTCAGGATGCACCCGATGCACGTGAATTAAAGCCCGGCAAAATGTCGGTCACGTTTGATAATGTATCTTTTGCATATGTGCCGGATGAACCGGTTTTGCGTGATATTGATTTAAAGGTGCCGGCGGGTACGGTTTGTGCGTTGGTTGGGCCGTCGGGTGGCGGGAAAACAACGATGTTTAATTTGATTGAACGTTTTTATGAACCACAACGTGGTAAAATAAAAATTAATAATACTGATATTAAAAAATTTACTTTGCATTCATTGCGTGAAAATATCGCCGAAGTTTCCCAGGATGTATTTTTGTTTAATGGCACCATAGAGGAAAATATAAAATATGGTGCACCAAACGCCACATTTGAACAGGTGCGCGATGCGGCAATGGCCGCGAATGCGCATGAATTTATTATGTCGTTGCCGAAAAAATATAAATCTGATGTGGGCGAAGGCGGGGCGTTATTGTCCGGTGGGCAAAAACAACGCATTGCAATTGCGCGCGCAATATTAAAAGATGCCCCAATATTATTGTTGGACGAGGCCACATCTGCGTTGGATACACAAAGCGAGAAATTAATTCAATCGGCATTGCGGGATTTAATGCGCGGGCGTACAACTTTTGTTATTGCACACCGGTTATCCACTGTTTTGGATGCGGATATAATTTGTGTTGTCAAAGATGGACGTATAGTAGAACGGGGAACAGATGCAGAATTAATCGCAATGGGGGGCGAATATAAGCGATTGCGTGATATTCAATTTAAAGGTAAAAAATGATAAAAAAACTGGAGAGAGATAAACAAAGGGTATATGTATGTCAGACGAACCAGTTTTTAATCAAGATGATTTTATCAATAAATTGATAACCGAAGTTATGAAGGATTTATCTGTTGTAAAACTGTTTGCCGAATTGAAACGGGTGGCGACGAATTTATCGACGGAAATTGTTAAAAAATTAACATATAATTTTATTTTGAATGCATTACAAGATGTATTAAAAGAAAATAATCTGACTTTATCTGAATTGGCACAAAATATAGTATCGCAAAATAAATTTATGAATTATACGAATAATATGTTGCGCTGGCAATTGCGGTACAGAAGGGCACATGGCCGGGACATAGAACCAGAATTACAAGAAGAATTGATTCGACGTTTCCCACAATATGATCCGGAACAGAAAAAAATATTACGCAGTGCGAAAAAAGTTGATTATAAATCCAAATCTGATAAATCATTGCGGTTAATGTATTTTTATAAAAAGAGACATAATCTGGAAATACCGCAGGAAATGAATGCGGAATTAATATTGCGTTTTCCGGATTGGGACCCAGAAACCCAGACGTTCAAGGACAATGACAAGAATAAGGTAGTAAAAGATTTTTCAAATTGTTCAAATGAAAATTTGCGTGGAATATATTTATACAGAAAACAAAGAAACCGTAAAATTGAACCTGAATTAAATGCCGAATTGGCGCGACGTTTTCCCGGATGGAATTCGGAAACACAAACATTTGCCCGTGCAAAAGAGTCGGATATAACAAAACTGTCAAATGATGCATTATATTCCAGGTATAAAAGAGTCAAGCGAAAAGGTGGCGAAATAGATGATGAATTGGATGCGGAATTAACACGACGTTTTTCACGGTATGATCCGAAAACAAAAACAATAGAGAAATTCAAAAAAATAGATTTTTCTGAAAATAATGACGTTGCGTTACGTGCGCTGTATAGGTATAACAAACGGCATAACATTAAAATAGGGGTTGAATTAAATGCCGAATTAATACGACGCTTCCCTGGGTATGATCCAAAAACAGAAACATTCGGGAATAAGAAAGGAAAAAGCCTGGCTGAATTGTCCGATGCCAGATTGCGGGGAAGACATTGGTATAAAAAAACACATGGACAGGAAATAAGTGATGAATTAAACGATGAATTATCGCGTCGGTTTCCCTGTTATGATCCCAAAGAGAAAATATTTACGGGCAAAAGACGTGATAGTGACCCTGATCAGACCGGGGCGCAAGCCGATGACAATCGCCCGGTTGGCCCCGTGGCGGTGGCGGATAAGGTTTCAAATGAATCAAAATCTGTTTCAGTGCCACCAACAAAAGTGGTTGATTTAAAAACAAAAAGTCCGAAATTATCAAAAAAATCAAAGGGTGTCACATCAAATTCGGACATTGTTTTACCGCTGTTTTCCAACAAGGTGAAAAATGGCGATACATACAGTTTATTCTTTTATGATGGTGTTAATCAAAAATGTTTGTTAAGGGGGGCAATCAGACCGTATGAATTATATCTGTTTGATGAAAAGGCAAAAATCGCAATTGTTAAAAAAGCGTGTGTAAATAATGTGGTTTCATTGTTTTTAATTAATTTGAAAAAAGGAACTGTGCGGTCAACCCATAAATATGGATTTCAAACATGTGCATATGTTTCACAAACGCATGAGTTTTTTATAAACGAAGACAAAAATTTTATGGTTATTTCACACAAGCATATGATTCCCACATATGTTATTACTGTCCCGATAAATGCAGAAGTATTAAAGGCAACATCAAAGCCGAAATATACCCGGTTTATCCATAACAGTGGGGGCGAAAGTGGTTATCCGTTGATGATAATTGCCACACAGGAAAATTTTGATAAACAACAGCAAAAAATAAAATACATTTTGAATTCTGCAGATGCGCCAACCAGGCCACAAAAAAGTATGCTGGATGCGCAACTGTACGATATAACAAATTCTATTAACGTTGAAAAAATGGGGTCGAATATGTTGCAAAATAATATTAAAAAACATACGCCATCAATAAAAACACCGCAACCAGTGCCAGAAATAGATAAGTCACAGTTAAGTTATGTCAAAGTTGTTGTTCAACCGGTTAAAAAAACGTCTGATGGTGTTTATAATGATATTTATGTTAATGGACAATTGTTGCGTAAAAATCATTTAAATACCGAAGTAAAATTGTTTTGCGATGATACAATTTTGGCAATACGTGGCACAATTGTTGATAATAAAAAGTATCCGGAATCACCGATATGGTTGGTATACGATATGAATTTAAATTTACGTCCACCATTAAGTACAACCGCCAATCAGCGTTATATATATGTTGCAAATATTGTTGCATCACAGGATTGTATACGTTTGGCATTATCAAATAATTCATTTAAATTTGTTGAAACCGCACGTATGAAAAAATTGGCCGAAACAAAGCGTTTTGTTATTGAACGTGCCAAACAAAAGCATAAATAAAAATCGCCCAAACGGGCGATTTTTATTGCACTGTTAAATCTTTGCCGTGAACATCGACAAATACCGTGCTGCCTTCGCCGATGCGCCCCGATAAAATCAGGTCTGCGATTTTATCTTCGACGGCGGATGTAATTAAACGTTTCAATGGGCGGGCACCAAATACAGGGTCGTATCCATTATCGCCCAACCATTTTATCGCCTTGTCAGATACGTTCAGGCTGATTCGACGTTCCGCCAATCGTTTTTCCAGGTTATGTAATTGTATTTTTACAATCCCGGCCATGACATCTTTGCCCAATGGATTAAAGAAAACAATTTCATCAATACGGTTTATAAATTCCGGACGGAAATTTTTCTTTACTGCGTCCATATCTGGCAAATTGCTGGTCATTATAATAATTGTGTTTGTAAAATTCACAACGTGACCCTGGCCATCTGTTAAACGGCCATCGTCCAATATTTGCAGAAATACATTAAACACATCCGGGTTTGCCTTTTCAATTTCATCGAATAACAATACCTGGTATGGGCGACGACGTACGCTTTCGGTTAATACGCCGCCTTGTTCATAACCAACATATCCCGGGGGACTGCCAATCAGGCGTGAAACAGAATGTGATTCCATATATTCACTCATGTCAATTCGGGTCATGGCGGTATCGTCGTTGAACAGATATTCCGCCAAAGCCTTGGCTACTTCGGTTTTACCAACACCTGTTGGCCCCAGGAACATAAAACTGCCCGATGGACGGTGTGGATCGGATAATCCCGCACGACTGCGACGAATTGCGCGCGCGATTACGGACAGCGCATGATCTTGGCCAACAACGCGTTTACGCAACTCATCTTCGATATTTAATAATTTTGATTGTTCTTCCATGCTTAGTTTATCTGCGGGGACACCCGTCCATTTGCTGACCACGGCGGCAATGTGTTCCGGCAATACAGTTTTGTATTCTTTTGATTCCGCATTCATTTTACGGATTTGTTCCTCCAGCTCGGGAATTTTTCCATATTGCAATGCGGATGCTTTTTCATAATCACCATTGCGCATGGCGGCGGCAACTTCGGCCTTGGCCGAATCCAGTGCGGCCATTGCATCAGACAGTGCACGCATTTTTTTCTGTTCCTGGTGCCATTGTTCCGTCATTTTTGCGGATTCAGCCTCGGTTTTTTGTATTATGCCGTCCAAATCCTTCAGACGTTTTTTTGAATCTTCGTCTTTTTCCTTTTTCAGTGCCTGTTGTTCGATTTTTAATTGCATCAGGTGTCGGTCAATTTCATCCAATTTTTCCGGTTTGGACGCAATTTCAATACGAACACGTGCGGCGGCCTCGTCCATTAAATCGATTGCTTTGTCGGGTAAAAATCTGTCTGTGATATAACGATTGGACAGTCGCACCGCTGCGACCAATGCGGCATCAGAAATACGCACACCATGGTGACCTTCGTATTTTTCCTTTAACCCGCGCAGAATTGAAATAGTATCGTCAACGGTTGGCTCGTCAACATATACAGGTTGAAAACGACGCGCCAGGGCAGGGTCTTTTTCAATATATTGACGATATTCGTCCAATGTTGTTGCGCCCAAACAGTGCAATTCACCGCGGGCCAACATCGGTTTTAACAGATTCCCGGCATCCATACTGCCTTCGCCTTTGCCGGCACCAACCAACGTATGTAATTCATCAATGAATAATATTATTTGTCCATTGGAATCTTTGACGGCCTTTAATATTGCCTTGAAACGGCCCTCGAATTGACCGCGGAACATTGCACCGGCCATTAATGCGCCCATGTCCAATGACAATAATTTTTTATTTAATAAATTTTCCGGTACGTCGCGTGATACGATTCGTTCGGCCAATCCTTCGACAATTGCGGTTTTACCAACGCCGGGATTACCGATTAATACCGGATTGTTTTTAGTGCGGCGGGACAGAACCTGGACAGTGCGGCGAATTTCTTCGTCGCGGCCAATTACGGGATCCAATTTTCCATCGGCCGCCAGTTTTGTAAAATCAGTTGTATATTTTGCTATCGCCTGTTCGGGCGTTTCTTGCATTTCTTCTGGGTTCATAATTAAATGTCTCCTTGGATTATTTTGCACTATATATAGTAGCATTTTGTCGATTTTCAAGGTACAGGAATCAAAACATTGATTTTATATAACAAATTGGACATTGTAAAAATTTGTGATATAATTATGTGGTTACAGCCGCATAATTAAATATTAAAACAATTCTTGACTTTTCGGGAATTTTAGTATAAATTATGCCCCAGTTATCAAAGGATTAAATATGCCACGTGTATGTAAAGTTACAGGTAAAAAAACGCAGGTTGGTATGAACGTATCGCATTCCGAACGTCATACAAAGCGTACATTTCTGCCGAATTTGCAGAAATTGAAATTTCACAGTGATATTTTAAATCGCGATTTTTCGTTGCGTATATCGACGGCTGGTTTGCGCACATTGACCAAGCATGGCGGTTTGGATGCGTATGTTATGTCAAAATCTCCGTCGCGTTTGACACCGGAAATGGCCGCGATTAAAAAGGCAATTAATAAAAAAATCGGTCCGGCGGAAAAGCCTGCAAAAAAACCGACGCACAAGGCAAATCGCAGTGCGCGTTTGGTTAAAAAGGTTGCGGCACGTACGGCGGCGACAAAATAATTTGTCTGTTGCCTTTTGGCCCCGTGGCGGAATTGGTAGACGCGCTTGACTCAAAATCAAGTTCCGCAAGGAGTGTCGGTTCGAGTCCGACCAGGGCCACCAGATAAAATAAAAAACGGGGCGGATGCCCCGTTTTTGTTACTCGTAACTGGTAACTGGTAACTCGTGATTTCCCCGCCCAGGTTCCACCCACGCGACGCGTCGCGCGGGGCCCGGGGGCGGTGGGCATTATTAGATACTTAATCCCCATTGTCACCCCGTGGCTTGACCACGGGGCCCAGGTTATTAAAACTTATTTGCGTTAGCAAATATCAAATTGAATAAAAATAAGTGTCGCTTTCGCGACAGGTTTATTTACCTGGATCCTGGGGTCAAGCCCCAGGATGACAAGAAAAAGAACGCCATGTAATGACAATACTTATAGCCCCAGGCGGACAGAGAATACGGGGCCCCCGCGCCCAGGATGACAAAGAGAAATGGTCCCAAGATGACAAGAAAAAGAATGTCATAGGATGACAAAGAGAGGGGTTCAAAACCACCCTCCGCCACCCGACGGGGAAAAATCACGAGTAACCAGTTACGAGTTACCAGTAACTCCCAAAGGGGGGGCGCAACGCGCGGGAATGGCAATTAATCAATCGGTTTTGGATGTGTTGACACCGGATAATTACCATCGGGGTCATAATCGCCTGTATAATAGCAGTTGCTTTTGAACCGAAATTCATTTCCGGCACCATCGCGCATATGTTGTGTATTTGGTACATAGCATCGATTCACACTGGTCGCGCCGGTGCCGGCCGTTACCGTTGGCACCGCGCCATAATATGGGCAACGAATACATTCCATATTAACATATGACGATGTTGATGATGCTTTATCAATACGATAATAATTTTGTTCACATTTAATCATATCCCCATCCAAGTTGCCTGTGCAAGGCACGGCATTTTCTGGGCACTTTTGACACCTAAAACTTCCCGGCCAATAATGCTCGAAATCCCAGCGTCCTTTCCATGTTTGGTAATAACCTTCCTTGCAACGTTTCATACATCCGCCCACACCCGATTGTATCACACATTTTGCCTCCATCCCGGTACTTATAGATGTCCATTCTGTTTGACTGGGGCATTCCGATGGACAGGTGGGACCTTCGACACAAATATCATAAGTTATCAAACAATCCCAAGTTTGATTTATCGCCATAACAGTTGCGATACCGTAACCACTGGGGCATGTGATACAGGTTTTCATACGATATCCAGGGCTGATTGAAGCTGGAAAACTTGAACTATAATAAAGATATTCACTGGTGGCACAGTCAACATCACCTTCTTTTTGTTTATATGGGCTGTATTCATACAGTTTCAATAACGACACATTTTCATCATGTACCCATTGTACCAGTTCGAAAGGACTCGTTGGATGCTCTTCAACACAATTATATCTGCTGAGCCCGGCATCTGTAACACCGGCTGCAAATGCATTATTTGCAAACAACAGTCCAAATAAAACCAATCCCCAGAATTTACGCATGTTTTTCCTTCCTTTATACCAAAAACCGTGCCGAAAATAAACGGTGAGTTTTTTTCAACATTCTTTTAACGCATTTTAGTCGATTTTCCCAAGGTATGTCAATGTGAAATTGTGCCGAAAATAAACCACCGTTTATTTTCGGCATAATTTAAGATTGACTTATGTTGAAAAAAGCGGCTAAAATATTTCATGAAAAATATTGAAAATAAACCACCGTTTATTTTCGGCATAAGAAAGGAAGGATTTTATGCGTAAATTCAATAAAAAATCGGCAATAACGGTTATCGCGGCATTGTTTATGTTTGCCATCGGTACACCACATGCCGCACGGGCGACAACATCTACTATCACTTGTGTTCACCAAGATCAAATTAAAGAAGGGAGAATTTATGCCTGTGGCGATGGTACCTGTTGTGCCCCCAGCGGTGCACAGTGTTTAACTTATTGTCCAGACGTTATGGATCCCCCCGAAGTAACAGTTGTTATATCTGTTGAGGATGCCGGCAAATCGTCAGTTTATACTTGTATAGATGAAGTATATAAAAATGAATACACTTGTCCAGATGATGGTACCGTGGCATCCGATGGTATGGAACCACAAAACTGCGATGAAAAGGAATATTTTTGTTATTGGTCAAGAACCACCGGAACTGTGTACCAAAAACGCCGAACATATTCGTGTACAACATGTCCGACTGGCTATAAACTTGTCAAAGCAACAAAAACTAATTCGCAATTAGACTGTAAAATAACATACGGAACATGTGAAAAAATTGCATGTTATAATACAGAATGTGCCGACATAACAACATGGACGGATGTTAGTGGCAGCGAAGGTATGCAAATGCAATGCAATACCGGCACCGATAAATGCGAATACAAATGTAAATACGCATATTATGATTCGTCGTATGTATTTCATGAGTCTCCATCCGAAGCCAAGCCATCATGCAAAAAATGTCCAAGCGGTGCGTTATGCAACAATAACAAAATCAGTTGCAACATAGGGTATTATTTAACCCGAACAGGCGGTCTAAGCGGTGGCGTAATAATGGGTAATTACACATATTCGTGTAATCAATGTCCCGCGGTTTCGAATAATGTTGGCGATACAATATACGGCACAACCAGTGCCAGAATTTACAATGACAACGAAGTATTTGATGATGTCAAAGTAAAAAGTTCTGTGACATTATGTTATATACCCCCCGATGTGCATATAACAACCAAGGAAGGTCACGAATACAGATTCAAGAGCAATTGTAACTATAGCCCCGGTTCTGGTGTGGTCATAGTCCCGGGTAATTAATTTCCCCCCTTTGGGGTTACTGGTAACTCGTAACTGGTTACTCGTGATTTCCCCACCCCCCGCCCAGGTTCCACCCACGCAAACTTTGTTTGCGCGGGGCCCGGGGGCGGTGGGCATTCATTAGATGCTTAATCCCCATTGTCACCCCGTGGCTTGACCACGGGGCCCAGGTCATTAAAACTTATTTGCGTCAGCAAATACCAAATTGAATAAAAATAAGTGTCGCTTTCGCGACGAGTTTATAAGACCTGGATCCTGGGGTCAAGACAGCACCCCACAAAAACAAATATTTTTGTGGGGACCCCGCATCCAGGATGACAAAGAATGCGGGGACCCCGCACCCAGGATGACAAGAAAAAGAACGCCATGTAATGACAATACTTATAGCCCCAGGCGGACAGAGAATACGGGGCCCCCGCACCCAGGATGACAAAGAGAAAGAATGTCATGTAATGATAATATTTATAGCCCCAGAATGACAAAAAGAGAGTGGTTCAAAACCGCGCCCCGCACACAGGATGACAGTTTTTTATATTATTATTTTCCCCAATATTTACCAATTGTATAGTCGGCCGCTAATGGCACAGACAGTTGGGCCACACTTTCCATGGCCGATTCGATACGTTTGGCAAAATCGTCGGCAATGTTTTCATCGCATTCGAATATGATTTCATCGTGAACCTGCATAATCATGCGAATTTTGTCGGCGTTTGGTTTTATTATGGCGCGGTCAATGTTTCCCATTGCGCGACGCATCAGGTCGGCCTCGAACCCCTGGATGGGGGCGTTTACAGCCGCGCGCATTGCATATGCACGGGTGCGCGGATTTTTTACTTCGGGTAATTCGATACGGCGGCCCCATGGGGTATATACACATGCATGTGTCATTGCAAAATTTTTTATGTTTTCGATATAGGTGCGAATTTCGGGCAGGCCGGCCATATATGAATTTATTATTTCGGCGGCCGCCGCGCGTGAAATTCCCAATTGCCCGGCCAATCCAAATGACGAAATGCCGTATATAATCGAAAAGTTCACAGTTTTTGCCGCGCGACGCAATTCACGCGGAACAGGCGCGTCCGCAGCAATGTCAAATATTTGTCGGGCGGTTTGTTCGTGAATGTCGGCACCGGCGTTAAATGTTTCCTTGAAAGTATGCACATTTGCAACGTCGGCCAATAATCTTAATTGTATTTGCGAATAATCAACCGATATCAAAACACGTCCCGTGGGGGCAATGAAACATTTTCTGATTTCTTCGCCCAGTTCGGTTTTGATGGGTATGTTTTGCAAATTTGGATCGCGACTGGACAGGCGGCCCGTGTTCGTACTGGTTTGTAAATATGTTGTGTGAATGCGGCCATCGGATGCGATTTGGTGCGGCAATGCGTCTGTGTATGTGCCCGCCAGTTTTGCGATTGAACGCCAATTTAAAATTTTTTCAATTATTGGGTGTGTGTCAATTAAATCATTCAAAGTATCGGCATCTGTGGACCGTTTGCGATTTTGGGGCAATTGTAATTCATCAAATAAAATTGTGGCCAATTGTTTCGGACTGGCGATATTAAATTCGTGACCCGCCATTTCCCAAATCTCGGATTCTAATTTTGTTAATTGTTCGTGGAATATGTTTGATAACTGTTGCAATCCGGATTTGTTTACCAATACACCCGTGCGTTCCATTTGCATCAAAATAGGCATTAATGGCAAATCGCATGTTTCATATAAATTACGTAACTTTTCATTTTCATTTAATTGTGGGCGCATTAAATTATACAGTGCCATGCATATGGTGGCATCTTCGGCCGCGTATGGGGTGGCGGTGGAAATTTCCAACGCATCAAAGTGCATGTCTGCGTCACGTGTTTTGGGCGGAAACAGCGATGCAAATGATATGTTTGTATGCCCCAGATATTTTTGCGCCAATTCATCCAGCCCGTGTCCGTGCAAGGTTCCGTGCAGTGCGTATGATATCAGCATTGTGTCATCAATTGGGGCAATTTGTGATGTGTCCCATCCGGCATTTTCAAAAATATGTAAATCGTATTTTAAATTATGACCAATCTTTACAATATTTCTGTTTATAAATATCGGCCACAATTTTTCACGAACAACGTCAATAGTTAATTGATTTGGAGCCATTTTTTGTTCGTTAAATAAATCGTCGCCATATATACGATGATTAATCGGAATATATACGCCGTGTGTATCGTTTGTTGCCAGTGAAATTCCCACGATTTTTGCACCCAGATAATCCAACCCCGTTGTTTCGGTATCCAGCGCGATTTTGTCAGTAACTGTTTTTAAAAAATTATCCAGTGCATCCGCCGTTGTAATTGTTTCAAATGTTAATTTTTTTGCGACATGTTCATGTGTTGGTACAGATGCCACATTATTTTGTTCAATTCCGCAATCGGATCCGGCGAATTCAAATGGTGTTTGGGTTGGGCCGGCATTAAATTTTTCCATCGGAAACAGTTTTTCAATTTTTGCAACCAATGAATTGCTTTCCAATTTATTGCGCACAAAATCCAATGCATTTGGCGTATTAAATACAAACGGTGATATTTTTAAACCAGATAAATCAACATCGTTTTTTAATGTTACCAAACGTTTTGAAATATATGCGCCGTCGCGATAATCATGCAACAGGTTTCGGATGCGTTCGTTTTTTACATCGGCCAAATTATTATACAGCGCATCCAATGAACCAAATTGATTTATTAATTCGGCGGCCTTTTTGGGGCCAATGCCGGGCACACCGGGAACATTATCAGACGAATCGCCCATTAAACTTTGCACGTCAATAACCTGGTCCGGGCGCACACCGAATTTTTCCAAAACCTGGGGCGCGCGGATTTCGCGTTCCTTCATTCCGTCGTACAGGAAAACGCAATCAGATACCAATTGCATTAAATCCTTGTCGCTGGTGATTATTCGTGTGGCATCGTGCTCTGTGCAATTTTCGTGTGCCAATGTTGCGATTACGTCGTCGGCCTCTACCCCTGGGATGCACAAAACAGGGATTCCCATTGCGGCGACCCCTTCGCGCACCAGGTATGATTGCGATATTAAATCTGGTGGGGTTTCCTGGCGATTAGCCTTATATGCGGGGTAAATATCCTGGCGAAAAGATATACGTGATGCGTCAAATACGCACACAAACGAATCATTTTGTTTTGCCACCGCCAACAGTGGCAATATCATATTAAAAAATCCATAAACTGCGCCTGTGGGGGTGCCGTCGCTGCGTGTCAGGCGACTGTGCACCCCGTAATATGCGCGAAACAATATGGAATTACCATCAATCAGCGTTAACATGTTTTGCCCCGCATTTTAATTTTAAAATACATAACGTATTTTCAGGCGTGCTTCGTATTGCAGAAAATCTGGTTTTAATCCCATGTAATCATAAATATCTGCGGCGTACAGGGCGCGACCTTCGATATCAACATCAATCGGCAATACCGGAATGTCAAATGTTACACCCAACATTGCCTGGTATGCGGCGACGGAATCAATGTCGATGAAACCGGCATCTTCGCCACTGAATATATTTCCAATACCAATGCCGATGTATGGCTTAACCGCGGGCAGGGGCATTTTCGCATATGCGTTTATCATGCCCAGATGCATTTTTATACTGTCAGCGTGCATATAATCATATTCCAGTTCAAAACGGAATACCGGAATATCAATACCAACAACCGCACCATATGATTGTGCAGAATGCGATACATCAATGTCGTTTGCAAATACTGTTGCGCCACCAACCGCAACCGTTACCCCCAAATATGGATCAAACAGTGCACCCGCATTTGCGGCGGCACCGGAAAGTAATACAGACGCAGCAGTAATAGCACCAAAATATTTTAATTTCATATTTTTCTCCTTTATATGATATTATAATAAAAAAAAGAGTGATATATGCAAGAAAATAAACCAATTTTAATTGTTGGGTTGGGAAACCCGGGCGATAAGTATAAAAATACGCGTCATAATGTCGGATTTATTGCGGTGCGGCATTTCGTCCCGGCGGATGCGGTGTGGCGCACAGAACACAACGCATTGACATGTTCTGAAAATATAAATGGTCGGCGGGTAATGTTCGCATTGCCGCAAACTTTTATGAATAACAGTGGCGTGGCGGTTGGCGGACTGATGCGATTTTATAAAATTCCAATTGAAAATTTAATTGTGATTCATGATGACATGGATTTAAAGCCCGGCGTGGTTCGTGAAAAAATTGGTGGCGGCAGTGCGGGGCACAACGGCATAAAATCAATTGATTCCGCGGTTGGTGCGGATTATCGGCGAATTCGGATTGGAATTGGACATCCGCGTGATTTTGGGCTGTTAACAGACCCGGCGGATTGGGTGTTGGGCAAATTTACGGATTCAGAATTGGAAAAAATCAATACCGCAATTTCGCAAATAAATTTGTTTGAATAAAATTATTTATTCAAAAAATATCGGAAATTTATAACTTTACCATGCCTTGTAATAAATCAGTTCGCCGTTGCCCGGCAATGTAAAGCATCCGTTACTATCACAAAAGCGTGTGCCGTGTGGCCCCGTGCGTATACCACATTTTTCAATGGAATCGGCTATGTTATCCTTATTCGTCCCATCAGATGTCATCCCGGCCGGACATGGTTGGCATTCGGCATCGGTATTATTATCATGATACCATCCGGGACGCGCAGCGGCGCAACTGCCGGTTTTATCTTTGTGTTCACAATAACCAACATCGCATGCCGTAACATCTGTTTCACAATCTGTTGACCAGTTGCCTTCGTCCGAGTCCCATGGACACGAACGGGCACCGAAGCCGTTATCTATGCGGGCATTGTCGGTTTCGCATCTGCATTTGTCGTAATCCCACCCCGCATCATTCCATTTGGCATCACCAGTAATTGTGCCGGCACATTTTTTCAGCAAACTGGCACATTCGGCCGTATTTGAAACACATTCACCGTACTGGATTCCGCAAAAAGATTGATCGCTTGCAGTCTCTAAATGATAACCTTCTTCACATGTGGTTATATAGCATTCAGAATATTCGCCGGTGTCGGCAAGCCAATATTTAAACCCACTGCCGTTTCCGCCTTCACATTCTTGTTTATTAGAGATACATGATCCATTCGGATCATTCGGATCCGGATGAAAGCCCTCACAAGGTTTATCATAACCGTTACATTTCAGATTATATTCGCACGTGGAGTCATAATATGCCTTGTCCGCTTCTGGGACCAATTTGCCGTTTGTAATTTCGATCTCTTCACATATTTTGTAACATACGCCGGTGCCCTTAGCCGGGTCGTCATCCACATCGGAATGTGTATATTGGCCCTCAGGCGATAATAAGCTACAAGGAATACATTTTTTGGTAGCATCAGGTCCAGATGTTCCGCAATACTCCCCAGCAACGCATTCCGTATTACCACATGTAAATGCATACGCATTTGTTACAGTTGCAAATGGAATTAAAAGTATTAAAAATAAAAATGGTTTTATTAATTCTCTCATGTTTAAAAATCATAGAAAACATTTTTCATTATCGCAATAAAAAAAATCCGGCACCGCCGGATTTTTTTTAACGACTCTTTTGGTTATAATTTTCCAACGCCTTGTTCCAACCAATTGTTTTAGTATTATTATTTTGTTCTTCAATTGGCCATGGACGATTAATTGTAAAACCAAGATCCTCAAACCATTTACGATATTCGTCATTAGTAATCGGTAACCCTAACAAATCACCTTCGCCGCGCACTTTATGCCGATTTTTGGCATCAACCTCAAATAACACACGTTCCAAATCGGATTTTAATTCATAATCTTTTATATTTGGTCCAAATCCATTTCCATCATTTTTTAATATTACATATCTAACCTCTGCCGAATCCGCGGATGCACGTACATTATCGGCCGGCCATATTTTTGTCCAATCTATAACCCCCCACATATATACCGTATCATGTTGTTGAATTGGTGTTTTTTCACATCCGGGCATTACCATCGCCGCACCCG
>CALXMY010000011.1 GCA_944389595.1 uncultured Alphaproteobacteria bacterium
ATCAAACATACCAATTGTAATTTGCATCAATTGTTTGTTCACTTATTTATTTTATGACGAAAAATGTTAGTTGTCAATATTTTTTATCGTCAGTAACTTATTGACCAATTCGCTGGTGCCGGGCATGTTGTGTTATTATTTGTTGCCCATGTCCATCCATCGGCTTCATTAAATATTTTTTTGCATATTTCTTCTTCTTGGGTTTGGTAAGAATTGGTAACGTGTTGTTTATAATCTGGGGCCGGGGTGAGGCCATTATCGCTAAAGTTATACAACGGTGACATGTATTGACCAGTTTTGTTTATCAAGATATAGGAGCTGCTGCAACTTACTTCCTGGCCGTTGGGATACGAATCATTGGTTTCCGTTCCTGATACGGAGCCACCGTTACAGAATACAAATGACAACCCAGTGCCGTAATATTGGGTAAATTCCGGTTGATAAGCAATGACGAACTGGGCATTCGGGGACAGGCACAATCCCGATGCGGGGGTTTCTTTGCCAGCGAAAACGTTGCCAATGCCCATGTCGGGTATAGTGCCGTTTTTATCGCCACCACCGGCATATGGGGCTGTGGCACCCCAATTAAGGCCCTGGAATCCATTTATTGTATTACCAATGGCACAACAATTACCAAATGCATCGCGACCACCAAAGCTGTTGCCGCTTTTGCAGCAGTTTGTATAATTACCGACGTTAAACTGCCAGAATGTGTTTGCAGGGCATAATTGATTATCGCCCGAAAAATTATCTTCTGATACACAAACAGTTGTTTTTTTGTTCGGATCCCATATTGGTGCAAATCCCGGCCCGCATGATGTGTCACGACAGCTGTCGGATTCATCTTCGGTATTGGTGTTTTTCGCAAACCATGATAACAATGTTTCTTGGGATTGGCCAAGCACCGTACTGACCGGCAGTTTGATTTTATTATGTGATTCTTTTGCATTTAGACTGGTTGTGGGATGGGCCTCGCAATTACCCCATACGCGTTCGGCCAGGCGGCATACGTGGCATTCGTCGGATGTATTTTTTGTATATTGGGTTCCGTCAAATCCACATTCAGATGCGCATATGTCGTATATACAGTTGCCATCCTTGGTTAAAATACATGGTGCATCAGGTCTGGTGATGTTATCACTGGTAACATCTGTAATATCATATTGACCGTACAATGTTTCATAGAATGTATAATTACCGTCCAATGTGCCGTCGGCGAATCGCAATTCGGTGATTTTGTTTACTGAATCAATGCCTGCATCGGCCACGCAATTTAACACTTCGCCCCAACATGCGGTGCGGTTAATAATAGCCTTGCGATTGACGGATGTTTGAATGTTTTCACATAATCCAAAGTTTCCAGAAATTGATTTGCATGATTGAATAATACATGCGCGTCCAACCTCGCGACAGGTTTGTAAAATTGTTTCATATGTTTTATCGGTGGCAATTTCGGTTATGCCAGCATTCCATTCGGTGCCGCCATCAACTGTGTCTAGTAATGCGGTGCAGGCAGTTTGTACCTCGGAACACATTTGTTTAACCGTTTTATCGGCCGCCACACCAAATATGGACAATGCGCGTGCATCAAAATCTTCCAGTGAATCTGCGGCATTAGATAAGCATTGCGCGGTCAGCGTGGTGCAACTTTGGCGGACTTCTTCCATCTTTTCTTCCTGGGCCAATTTGATTTGTGCTAATGCGTCCTCGATAAAGCCATCCCATACAGAATCGGCGATGTCCTGGCACTTGTCGGTGGCAGATTCCAAAAACATTTTTTTTGAAGTTAAATATGATACAAATTTTTCATTGCCGGGGGCCGTGGTCCATGATTGGCCCGATTCCGGGCGGGTTATTAAATTAGACAAATTTATCAGATTTGATGTCAGGATGGCCTCGCCAGTTGATGGGTCGATGTATTGCCCGGTGATGTCCAAACATTTCTGTAACCCTTCGCCACATACGGCCGTGTTGGTTAACATGTCCAACATTTTTTTCTTGCACGTTAAGATGTCGTCGGAATTGCGTTGTTGATATATATCCAGGCGCGATATGTCCAATAATGCGCTGCCTTCGCGGATTTTTTCGCGTGCCAAATCCTGTTGTGTTTGATATGCCTTGGCCACGGTATTGCAATCCTGTTCAATTGCCATTTGATAACCGCTTTCCACAATGTTTAATTCGTCGGCGGTGCATACCTCCATCGCCATTTCGCGACATATTGGCAATGCAGATGCATATAATTCAGGCCCGCTGCGTAATGTGGTGGATGCGCCGGCCAATGAATCAACCGTGTCAAATGCGGCATCAACGTTTAATGACAATGATATTGGTGCCAAATTTGCATTGTATGATTCGGTATCAAATGTATCGTTTAATTTTTCGGCAATTTCATCCAATAATTTTTTGGATTGTGAATTATCATCCTGTTGAAAAGCCAATTCGCCCTCGGTCGGGGTGAATATAGCCTCGGCATCTTCTTTGTCCATGTTGACGGTTAGCAATCGTTGATTGAAATCAAGCAGTTTATCTTCGGCCGCGGTCAATTGTTCCTTGATATCATCAAATTCGTTTACGCGGGACGAACATGCGCAGCGTTTCAGTTGGCTGTCCTTGTTTGCACAGAATTCATCCATGCAACTGTAAAACACCTCGCGGCATGATGTATAATCGCGATTTATTATTTCGTCGGCCGTTATGCCGGCACGTGATACGCGCGCAGATGCCGTTGTGGTTGCCGCACGCCCGCGTGAAATAGTGTTGGATGATGCAGTGGAATTCGTGCGTGATGGCATGTTAATTGCGCCACGTGATATTGTACCAACAGATGATCTGGATATACCAGAATGCGATTGCGATGTAACATTACTGCGTGAAACAGGGGTGGCGGTTGATGTGTGTGATATAGCCGCGCGTGATGGCGTGGAAACAACATTTGGTGCGCCAACCGACGATGCGCGTGGCAATACGGTTGATGTGGTGCGCGCAGATACCCCCTTGTCAGTGGGGTTTGTTGCGCTGCGTGCAGATACATCACGAATTACGGCGTTATCACGGGTGTTTGTTGACGAACGTGTGCGTGTGTTTGATGTTGTGTGCGATGATGTATTAGTTGCGCGTGAAATTCCCGATGCGGTGTTTATTCTGGCCGTTTGATTTTCGGTTGTCGATTGTTGGCGGGTTACAGTTGTCGTTGCGTCACGACGTGATGCGGCGCGCGCAATTGCATCGGCCGAATCGTCGGCATATGCGGTATGCATGCACGCCATGACTGTTGCCAGGCAACAAAAGAAAATTTGTTTGATTCCTTTCATTCTTTATCTTTATACATGATGTTAGCAAAATTTTGAAAAACAGGGCAAGCAGAATTTCATAACTGTTTTGGTGCGGGCAGGGGGAATCGAACCCCCAAGGATTTTCATCCACAGCATCCTTAGTGCTGCGCGTCTGCCAATTGCGCCATGCCCGCAATTTTTTATAAAATCTTACAAGAACCAGTTTTTTTTTCAATCATTTTGTGATATAATGGTGGCAACAATATTAATGTAGGGGAAATAAAATGAGAAAAGTTTCTTTGATTGCGTTGATGATATTGGCACCGGTTGCGGTAAATGCGGCCGGTACTTATTATTCCGGGTATACCAGTGCATATCAATCACCGCAAACGCGGTATTCAACACAAACATATGCCCAGCGTCAGGGCGGATATGCCAGTCAATATAATCGTACGTACAGCGCGCCATCGTATGCCAGTGCGCGTTATAATACCGGGGTGGTTCCTGCAAATGCGACGGCAACCGCGACAACGCAATCGTCTGGGGCAAAGAAAACTGGATTTTGGTTGGATGCCGGTATAACGCATGAAATGGCACAATGGCAATTTGAAATGGCTCAATCGGGCAGTATTTTAAGTTATGACAATGTTGGATGGAATGTATTGGATATCAGCGCGGGTTATGCGTTTAATGCCGGAAATACAACAATGCAGATTGATGCCGGGTTTAAATATGGTATGCAATGGGGCGAATCCGTCATGTATGACGACGATATTTCAAATGGTGGATTTTTAATCACAACGTGGATTAATGCGGCCGATGGCAGTGAAATTGGTGATCAAATTGGGCACGCCATGTCAATCGGTACCAGTCAGGGTGGAAATATGATGGGGTTCAATGTTGGATTTGGACTGACCGATATTTTCAAAATTGGTAACGTTTCAATTACGCCATCGGTTGGGTATCGTTATTTGAAATATAAATTGGAAACCGAAAATAATTATGGGTTGTCGGTTGATACAACCGCCTGTTTTCAGGTCGAGGGCAGTGATGAAATTCAATGCGATCCGGCAATTGTTGTTAACTTAAGTGATGGCAAGCAGCAAATAATTTGGCGCGATGATATAAATGGCAGCATGGATGTGCCGGGTAATGCGACCAGTGTTAATACCGGCAGTACATATTATTATCATCAGCCGGGAACCAGTCATTCGTATGAAACCACATGGGCGGGGCCATATATCGCGTTGGATATGGATTACGTGATTAATCAAAATAACGCGGTGAATGGCCGGATTGAATTGGGATTCCCGGGATATACGTCGGTGGGTGATCAACCATATCGCTTTGATTGGGCGCATCCAAAAAGCGTAGAGGACGAAGCCGGCATGTTCAGTGCATTCCATTTTGGTGCCGGATTTAATTGGACGACGGCCATAACTAATTCGGTTGCATTCTCGATTGGTTTAACATATGATTATTACACCGTTGGTGGTGCCGATGCGAAAACTTATCTGAATATGAATTATTATAATGATTGGTATAATATGATTCTGAATTCAGACAGATGGAACGGCGACGAAGAGGCGATGTTAAATCCGGAAACCGGGGACCCAACCGCAATAAATATCAAGGCGTTAGAGGAATCTTGTCCGGGTGGCGTATGTTCAACCAGTGGGGAAATAGATTCTTTCTATAAATCATTGGGCATTCGTGTCGGAATCAATGCAAAGTTTTAAGTTGATTGATTATGTCGATTGGTAAAAAAATATTGTTGGGGTTGTGCGCCGTGACATTTAATGCCACGGCGTTTGCCGTGGATTTGTCGGGAACGGCATCGGTAAATGTAACCAGTGATACCGCCGCCGCCGCCAAAAATATGGCATTTGACGAGGCGCGTCGTCAAATTATATCGGATGTTTTGGGACAATATGCAATACCTGATTTGTTGGATGATGCGATTAAAAATGCATCTGGGGCGGATTTAACAAATTTAATTGCGTCGTCGTCAATTGATGGCGAACAACAATCTGATACGACATATTCCGCAAATATTACAATGACAATCGATGCAAATGCCGCGCGAATATGGATGACGGATAACAATGTTCAAAATTGGCTGACCGATGGGAAATCGGGCGATAAAACCGTGATACAGGTTGTAATGTCTGATAAATTGGCGGGATGGATTGAATTAAATAATATCGCACGTAACGAAGATATAGATTTGGATACAAAATTTATTAATGGCAATCGTGTGACGCTGGAAATTCCGGCATCATCGCGCAGTGCGTTTACAATTGCCATACGCGAGGCCGGTTGGCGTTATGCCGATCAAAATGGTGTTTTGCATATAATAAAGTAATATTCCTATGTTGAAAAAATTATCGTTGTGTTTGTTGGGTATAATTATGCCATTTGGCATTGCCATGGCAGATGATGAAATTCCCACTGATTTGCCATTAAGTAATTCAATGCCATTGTTTGGCGTTTCAAATGATAATGAAAAATTACAATTGGCGGTGCGGCGAATTGGGTTGGATTGGTCAAAAACACAGGTACATAATGCCGCAGAATATCAGGATTCGCCTGTGTCGGCGTTGAATGCCACCAGCCAAGATTATTTCAAGGGCGTGTTTGATACCATTTTGGAATTTACAAAAAATAAATTCAAATGGGACAACAGTTTGGTTATGGAATATGGTAAAACAACATTAAAGCCATATAACGAACCTGCGACCAGTGATGAAAATGCCGATAAAATTTTGTTTTCCAGCGATTTATCGTATTCATGTTGGGAATTTTCGGGGCTGAAATTTGGTCCGACTGTGCGTGCGGCGTATGAAACACAATTTGCAAACAGCGCGGAATCGCCACGACAAAATATTGTTCGTTCCAGTGCTGGTATTTCGTTGTTTGATCACGATATTATTAAAAGTTTATATATAACCGGAATACACGAATATGATTTTACATATGCCGGTTCGCAAAATAATAAATTTGGTGCAGAATTTGGATGGCGATTGGAATACGGTATTCGCGATGGGGTAAAGATTTCGTCGGATGGATATTATCGTGAATATTTTTCGTATTCTGAATATGTTGGGACTGATTTGGAACGTGATTTAAGTGCTGTTTTACGATTAGATACGAATTTATGGGGCGATTTTACAATGGGGCCATATGTTCAATATCGTTTGGCCCGTGCGCGTGGTGCGGAACATTATGGCAGTAATTTAATTGTTGGAATTTCGTTCAATTATATTACAGACTTTTTATTATAACGCACGTCAATTTGTTCCGGTATTTATTTTACAACACTGAATTTTATGCGGGTTGCGCCGCCCATTTCATCCATTATACGGACCGTGTGATCGCCAATTGGAATATTGTGCATTAACGTTTCGCCGGAAATGGTGGTGCCAATTAAATTATCATCCACAAACCAAAATATTTTTACGTCTGGCATATCTGATACCGCACGAAATGCGATATTTTCATAATTGGCATCATTCAAAATTACGGTACGTGTCCCATCAATTGGCGACAATATAACCGGTGGTGTGCGGGTTGGGGCAATGCTGTCCAAATTGCATCCCGGCATAAATGGGGGTGGGGTATTACGGGTTAATCCCGCGCGTGCGAACATGTCCAGATATTCCGGATCCCAAAATTCGTATATTGCCATGTGCGTTGTTTCAGGATCGCGTGTGCACGCGCGCAATCCTGTTTTATTATCAATTGGCACGGCACGATAAACCGATGATGTTTCAATTGGTGATTTGCCGGGGATAAAGTATGCCCGAACTGTTTTGGGACAATATTTGCCGGCCAATCCACCAACGCCATCGCACATTTCAATTTCTGAAATATTTAAATCATCGTGCATAAAGTTATTATTTTGTATCGGGTTTCCCAAACTGGAATAATATTTTTCAATTTCGCGTGCCAATGCAAAATAAATTGGGGCGGCAGTGCGGGCACCGCTGAAAGCGTTGTTTGGTGTGCCATCGAAATTTCCAACCCATACAATTAATACAAAATCGCCAAATATACCCGCGGTCCATGCGTCGCGATATGACGAAGATGTGCCTGTTTTCCAATAATGACGCAAATTATCATTTTGATTTCGGGCAAATGGGATGTTTTGTGTCGGTCTGGATTGGTGGGCCAACATATCAAGTGTTATAAAAAATGATTCTGGGGACAAAATTTGTGTGCCGTCGCCGGGTGAATCATTTATATCTGTGCGAATGTTATATCGCGTGCCCAGATTTGCCATTGTGGAATAAATATTTGCTAATTCGAACATTGAAACCTCGGCCCCGCCCAATGCGATTGAAATTCCATAATAATCGGGTGATTTCAGGTTTGATACGCCGGATTCAGATAAAATATTATAAAAATTTTTTGTGCCGATTTTTCGTAATAAATTTATTGCCGGAATATTTCGTGACATTGTTAATGCATCGCGTGCCAATATTGGGCCGAAAAATTCACTGTCCGAATTTTCAGGCGCATAAACACCAAAATTTATTTTTGCATCTTTTAATAATGTCATAGAGTGTATAAATCCCATATCAACCGCGGCGGCGTATATTAATGGCTTTAATGTTGAACCGGGACTGCGGCGCGCACGAACACCATCGTTTTCGCCATAAATAGATTTATCAAAATAATCAGCAGAACCAATATATGCCAATGTTTCCATTGTTTTATAGTTTACCAATATTGCCGCGGCATTTGTTATGCCACGTGCGCGATTACGGACAATTTCATTGCGTATGGTTTGCTCCAATGCATGTTGTAATTCCAAATCCAATGTTGTGTATATTTCGGAATTATGGGGACCAATGTCGGCCCAATAATTATTATGACGTGAAATTTCATAATTTATAAAGTGCGGCGCATTAAACGGCATTTCGCGAGTTGTTCGTGTATGTAACGGCATTTGTGCCAGTGGTATTAAATTTTTATCAGATGGATTTTCATTTACCCAACGGCGAACCAAATCGCCACGCATTTTTATTATATTGGACAGGCCTGTGTCAGTATTTAAACTGCGCTTAGTTGGATTTTGTGGAATTGTTGATAATGTTATTGATTCTATTTTTGATAAATTGCGTGCGGGTTTATTAAAATAAATTAATGACGCGGCACCGATGCTTTCAATGTTTCCGCCATATGGTGCCATATTTAAATAGGCTTCAAGAATTTCGTTTTTTGAATAAAACAAATCGATATAAATTGCTGCGGCAATTTGTTTCAGTTTACCGGGGATTTTTCGTGTGTCCAGGTCGTATTTCATGCGTGCAACCTGCATCGTGATGGTTGATGCACCAACGGGATGCGGAACATTAGAAAAATAATCAGATGCGGCACGAACCAGCGCAATCGGGTTAATACCGGGATGGATTTTGAAATATTTATCTTCGTATAAAATGGTGGCCTGTTGAATATATTCGCTGATTTCGGCCAGTGGGGTATAAATTCGATATTTGTCATCCGCGGATAACGTCATTCGCAATAATTTACCGTTTCGGTCAAAATATGCACGGCCAAAATGAATATCTGATAATAATGGCGGGGTAAAAAATATTTTTATAATTCCCCATAATAAAATCAGCGTTAACAGTATACTGTATAAAATCCGATGGCGGCGCAAATGCGTCGCCACACGGTTGTATATATGTAATACTTTATTGTTGCACTTCATTTTTCACGGTAAATATGCCGGAATCACCGGTGGCGGCGATTTGTGGATTATACATTGATTCGGCCCGAACCCCAGGAATTGTAAATGTTCCGGCGGTACCAATTTGTGCCGTATATGTAAATTCAGATGTATCACGTGTTAAATCCGTGTATATTAAAACACGATCTTCGCGCATTTCGATATAATCCATATTACCCGTGGCGGATTCAAAATTAGGTATAAACCCACCCGGCAGTAAATCTGTGATGGCGACATTTTGTGCCACATCAACCCCGCCGCGTGTGCGTGCAAAGATTTTTACGGTTACAATATCGCCAATGTTTCCAGATGTAATACGGTTGTCATTGGAATCATAATATTCGCGAACAATTTCGATGCCATTTGAATATTTATCTGATTCTGTTGGGAAACCCTGTTGCAGTAATGTATAAAATAACATATTTGTGTCATCGCATGTGTCACATTCAATGGTTATTTCTGATGCGTCGTTTGGTATTGTGGCCGTGATGGTTGACGTATCTTTTGATGTCTCAATTGTTGTTGGTACATTTGCCGTAATGCGAACATCGGGTATTTGTGCAGATGTTGGCATACCGGATAAAGCCATTATAACCGCGGCAGATGCATGTGCACTGTATTGCCCGAATTCAATGTATTTGCGCAACAGTATTGATTCAGTCGGATTTTGGGGTGTGAAATGTTTGGCGGCAATATAGTAATACATCGCATCATTTGCAACATTGCTGTTGAAAATGCCGTTTGATTCAAATTCGTTATCAGATGATATTTCATATTTGGCGAACAAGTCACGTGCCAGGTCATCTTGTTTCATAATTTTATAAGATGCGGCGATATATGTACCCATTAAATCAGATTGCCAATTTTTGATATTTTCATTTGCGTATTGTGTTAATGTGTCAATATAACTGGTGGTGATGTAATCGTTTGATGAAATGACATATATTGCATACGCCATTGTACGTGCGTATTCATCACTGGTTATTGTGTTGCCCGCAAATGTGCGCAGGTAATCTGTTGCGCGTGACAGCATATCTGTGGGAATATCAAAACCCGCATTTTTGGCAATTGTTAAGAATTGGGTAACATATGCGGTTAAATATGCGGCGTTTACATCGTTCTGGTTCCCATATTGCATTTCGCCCGGCCATAATGCGAACGAACCGTCAACATTTTGTCGGTTGCGTAATTTGCCAATGGTTTCATTTATCATATTCAATGAATTATCAAATGTGGTTCCCAATATTTCGCTGGTTGGCATAACCACAAATGGCATTGCGCGTGATACCAATTGTTCCGTGCATGGATATTCATATTTTTCCAGGTATTTAAATAACGGCATCACAAATGCGTCGGCACCATGGGATATATATAATTTGCGCGTGGCGTATTCAGAATATAAATCTGTTTTGAAATCAGTAATTCGTGTGCGTTTTGAATCAACGATATCTGATTTTATATATGTTGTAAATGTTGTGGCCGGACGTACAGATATGGTCGTGTTGCTGTGGCGTGTCGATAAAACTTTATCGGCATCTGTTAATTCGGCGTTTAATATGATATCCGCGTTTCCAGGGTTGTTTAATGCACGCACATCAAAGGTAATTAATTTTTCCGTGTTTTGCGGAATTTGAGTGTTTATATTATGTGTGCCGATTAATTCCAGTTTATCATTTGTTTCTATGTTAATATTTGCAGTTGGATTATCACTGTCTGTGTCGGTCATGTTTGTTATAACCGAATTTATTGTAAATGTATCATTTGGGGCGGTAAATAATGGCGCAGATGTCGAGATAATAATTGGCGATTGCACCAATGTTTTTGCATCTGTGGCACCGATTGCCGATGTATTTGCGGCCACGGCAAAGATTGTTATTTCGCCATTAAAATGTTCCGGAATTTCGAATTCCATAATCCCGGGTGTATTTGCGCGTGCGTTCAAAATTTTTGAATAAAATGCCACCGGGGGTAACGTATCCCGTGCAAATGGATTGCGTAAAATTTGGTCCGTGCCATCCATTCCGCCGCCATAGTCACCGCCGCCGGTTTTTGCATATTCACGTAAAATATTATATTCCGGCAATAACAAAGATAATATTTGATATGTATTTACCTGTAATGCGGATTTTTGGAAAAAATGGGCAATTGGATTTGGAATTTGATATTTAGCGACCTGTAATATTCCGGTATCAACGGCGAATATCATCATGTGTGCATTTTTATCTGATGTGTATTTTATGGCCAGTTTATTGTCGCGCACTGTTTCGGGAACATCCAATGTTATTTTGATTTCATGTGCCGATACATCCGCCGAAAATGGCGCAACAGCATATGCATATGGTGTGGTAAAAATATCACGGCTGTTTATATCGCGAACAAATGATACGTTTACGTAACCGGTGCCGGCAAATCCGTCGGGCACGGTTATATGTTGTACAGATGATGTCGATGTGGTTTTAAACCATTTGTATGCATATACTTTGTCGCGTTCAATGGTTATCAGACCGGTGCCGGTATATGGGGCGGTTATATTAATTGCAATATCATCACCAGGTGCGTATTCGCTGTGGTTCAGCTTAATTCGTAATTCCGCATTTGTATCTGTTTGTAACGATGTGTTGGTTCCACCGGCAACAAAATATTCAATGTTTGCCAAAATATTTTCCGATGTATCCAAAATTTGGACGATGTATGTGCCGCCATTGGTAGTGTCCAGCGTGATATCGGTTCCTGTTTCGGAAATGTTGATTTGGCGTTGATCAATTATATTATCGCGCGTTACCGTTTGATATTTATAAAAATTATTATAATCCTTGACCAATGTAGTTTGTTTTTCACGACGAATTGTGCGCAATGTTAAATCGTTGGTGGCGATTTGTGTTGCCGTATTATCAATTGCAATTAAATTTATTTTTCGTAAAGCGTTTCTGTTTATATATGATAAATCGTCATTTGCACGCCAACCAACCAGATATTTTGCGTCAGATACACGGGTGGTGATATTTGTTTGAACACTTTGGCCAGAATTTGATTCAAATCCGCGTACATTCAATGTCAGCATGTATGTGCCATATGGAATATTGTTTTCGAAATTTATATCAAAGTCGGCATTTCCATTTTCATCGGTGCGAACATCTGGTAAATCAATTGAAAATGTTCGTGCGCGTTTTGAAACATTATCGGATAATCCAGTGCCAGAGATAAAATTAGTCGTGAAATTATAACCATTAAATTTATTAAATGAATATTCAACAGGGTGCAATGTTGCACGGGCCGATATACGACGATTGGTCGCAGGTGTGCCAAACAAATTTCGCAATGAAACATTTGCATGCAAATTATTTGTGGCAATCCATCCGTTTTCCAATGCGTTTGTAATATGGGCGGAAATTTTTAATGTGTCGGGAACGAATTCCTGGACATCAAATGTTGCGGTGCCCAACATATCGGACAGGTTGTTATTTGATGTTAATGAATATAAATATGCGTTCCAATTACCCAATGTCGCATCATTTGGAATTTCATATTGTGCGTCAAACATTCCGTCGGCTGTTAAAGAAAACGTTTTTTCCAATATTGTGCGCCCGCGGGAATCAAATATTTGTAATCTGACCGGTATGCCAGCCAATGGTTTGAAAGATTTATCTTTGACTATGCCGGCCAAAATTAATGTTTCGCCGGGACGATATATGCCACGGTCAGAAAACATAAATGCATTCATTGGACTGGATGAATATGCGTATACTCCATCAATATCAAATTTTGAATATTCAACCTGTTGATTATATGCGTTATATGGAATAAACGCAATGTCATTGCCACGGCGTGCGACAATTGCAACCGGCTCGCGCGCGTTTCGGTATTCTGACCATGGCAGCGCGGGTATATTGACATGACCATTATCATCGGTGCGCCCGGACCATATCGCATTACCATTGCGGCCCAATACATATATTTCAACATCCGCCGCCGGTGTGCCCGATGACAGATTTGATACGAATACAACGGATGACGAGTCCTGGTTTACTTTACGTATAATCCCCATATCTGTCAGTAATATTAAACGTTTGTCATTATATTCGGCCGTGTTTTCAGATGTGCCCGTTTGAATTATGAAAATTCCCGTGTTATCACCATATGTGCGGTCCAAATAATCGCCCAGATCGATTGACGCGTAATTTGCACGTGTTCTGGATGTGGGGGTGAATGAAATTTTTTTCTGGAATACAACCGACATGTCATATGCATCGAATGCCCACGATTTGAATTCCATGTTTGGTGCGAATACATTGTATGTTTGTGATATTAAATGGTTTATTTCAGATGATTTTACTTTATATAAATTCACATATGCTGTATTCGCCCCACCGCGCGCGACCAGGCCCAATTTTCTGTCGCCTGATAATGACAGTAATGCCCCGGAACCCGCAATTCCAACGGTTTTTTGTAAATATGGTACATCCAATACGCCGCCCCAGCCGTTTTGCATGGTAAACCCGTTTGCAGACATGATGCCCGGTTGTACATCAATATATATATTTCGATTGTCATCGTCGGATACATTATATGTAAAGGCATATTGGTAAACGCCATTTGGTGTGGCGAAATCAATTTGTTTTATATTCAATTTTGTCGATTCTGATAACACCTGGTCCGTGATTTCATCGCGCATCCATGTGTGCGATTGTTCGTTTGTTTGTTCGTCTGCGTCACGATATTTGGGCAATAAATACACCGTTAGATATTTTGACCAATCAATATTATTTTGGGCGGCAGTTGTGGTGTTTATTAATATTAACTGTTGTGAATTGCCGTCATCCATATCCACAACGTTTGTTTGAATTGAATCGATTTTGAATATATTATCCGCAGATTGGATTGTGACATTTGCATTTATTTTTTTTGTATCGGCATCGCCCGCCGCCGCAGGTATGCGATTTAATTTCAAATGCATATTTTGTGGTTCTGTGGTTACGGGGATCGGTTCTGATATTATAAATGCCGTGCGATGAAAACGGTCAAATTGTACAGAAAATCCCAATCTTTCGCCATTTAATTTTAACGAAACCCGGTCTGCGAAATCATTTGTATTAATTGCATAATTAAATGATATTACCGCGATGCCAATAACTGATTTTTTATTATCCGGGGCAGGGTATAAATTAAAATTATCAACCGATGCAGTAATTTGCGGTGTTGTAAAAGTTATGCGTTTTGTATTAACACGCACATCGGGATTAAATAATCCGGATTTTGTTTTGATTGTAAATTTTGTATCCGCCGGCCATGGGTCATCGGGGGTAAACATTACAGCATTGTCGCCGCGCATATACCATGTGCCGCGAATAAAAGGTGTGATTTCAATGTATTGCGATAAATCGTCACCATTAATGTCCATTTTAAATGCGGGGGCATATTGGCCGGATTCCAGGCCATATGATAAAACCACATTATCAGGTACGCTTAATTCGCGGTCATTGTTTGGTTCGGGGATACTGTTTGGCGTTGCAAAAAACATTGTTACATCATTATTAAATGTTGATGTTTCGGGGGCCATAATATCAGCATTTAATTTGGTTGTATCATTACGTGTTGCAATATTCCACCATGTGCCGGCGATTATGCCAACAAATGCCGCCGCCACCACAACCCAAATCAAAATTCGGTTCCATTTATATGTACGTTTTGTGCGCGAAATACGTGATTTTTTCGCGATATTGGATTGCTTTTTATTTGGCATAAAAATCCCCCTTTCTTTGACAGGATTATCATAGATTTAAAATACAGAAATTACAAGTTAATTATTAAAATTTTATCACTGATTTTTGTATGTATGGTTTTATCATTTTATCCAGGGAATATAAATAATACCGGGAGAGACCGCGAACAATTTGCCAAATACGGTAAAAAAGGAGTTTTTTTGTGGTATATGGATATGTGCGTGTGTCAACTGACCACCAAACAACAGAAAATCAGCGTTTCGAAATACAGAAATTTTGTGAAAAGAATCAAATATTAATTGATTGCTGGATAGAGGAAAAAATTTCAGCAACCAAAGATTTAAATAAAAGAAAATTAGGGCGATTAATTAAACGTGTTCAAAAAGATGATTTAATAATTGCATCGGAATTATCGCGTTTGGGACGTAATTTGTTACAAATAATGAGTATATTGCACCATTGTATGAACATAGGTACACAAATATGGACAATAAAAGATAATTATCGTTTGGGTTCAGATATTACCAGCAAGGTTTTGGCATTTGCGTTTGGGTTGTCGGCGGAAATTGAACGCAATTTGATATCACAACGCACCAAAGAATCATTGGCGCGTTTAAAAGCCGAAGGCAAACGTATCGGCCGCCCGTATGGCAGTCGTAATATGTGTAAATTAGACGGGCATGAAAAATATATATCAAAAAAATTGGCGGGCGGCAGTAATAAAAAGGAAATTGCCCGGCGACTGCGTGTTCACCGTGATACTTTGGCGCGATTTATCGAAGAACGTGGGTTAAGCACAACAGGGGATTCAAATGTGGAACAATCCGGAATTTTGTCCGTATGATAAACGCAATTTTTCCCTTGATTTTTGTGCAATTTTATTCTAATATCGGGCTACACGTCATTACGTGAATAACACAGTCGTTTTATTAAGCAAGGTTTCTGTCCAAATGAAAGTTTGGTTTTTGAACGACAAGGATAACAACAGAAAACAAAGGATATTAAAATGGCATTGCCAACATTTACAATGAAGCAGTTGATGGAGGCTGGGGTGCATTTTGGGCATCACACACGTCGCTGGAACCCGTTAATGACATCATATGTTTATGGTGTAAAAGATAAAATTCATATCATTAATTTAAATAAAACTGCACCGTTATTATATCGTGCATTGGTTGCGTTGGAAACTATCGCTGCGGCCGGGGGTAAAATTTTGTTCGTTGCAACAAAGCACCAGGCCAAAGATATTGTCAAAGATGCGGCCGAACGTTGCGGACAATTTTATGTGAATAATCGCTGGTTGGGTGGTATGTTGACCAATTGGACAACCGTTTCACAATCAATTCGCCGTTTGAAAAAAATGGAATCTGATATTGAAAATGCCGATAAATTGGGACTGACAAAAAAAGAAGTCGGCGTAATGACCAAAGAAGTCGCAAAATTACGCGATATCTTTGGCGGTATTTTGGAAATGCATGGCACGCCCCAGGCGGTAATAGTTATTGATGTGCCACGTGAAATTAACGCAGTGCGCGAAGCCAGAAATCTGGACATTCCGACAATTGCAATTTGCGATACAAATGCAAATCCGGAAATGGTTGACTATCCGGTGCCGGGTAATGATGATGCCGCACGTGCAATTCAACTGTATTGCGACTTGTTCGTTGATGCAATATTGTCTGGTATTGAAAAACGCTTGGGCGGACCGGCCGGGAAAAAGGTTGAATCAGATATGGCCGACGTTGCCGATGAATTTGAAGCTGATATCAAAGATAAAGAAGCGCAACAGAAATCTAAAATGTCCGAGGCCCGTGCCGAACGTCGTGGTAAGTTGATGGAAAAAGCGGAAAAGGCGGATAAATAATATCTGGGGTAAAATCGGTGTTCGGGATTTGTGCCCGAACACCAAATGCAAATTTAATAATTTATTTAATGGGGGAAAAAATGGCAGAAGTAACCGCAAAATTAATTCAGGAACTGCGTGAAAAAACATCCGCTGGTATGATGGATTGTAAAAAAGCGTTGATTGAAAACAATGGTGATATCGAAGCAGCAGCGGATTGGTTGCGCCAAAAAGGTATTGTAAAGGCCGCGTCCAAGGCTGGGCGTGTTGCTGCATCTGGATTGGTGACCGTTGTTAAATGTGACAATATGGGATGTGTGGTCGAAGTTAATGCCGAAACAGATTTTGTTGCGAAAAACGATAAATTCCAGAAATTGGTATCTGATATTGCGGCCAAAGCTGCGGAATTACAGGGTGATTTCGATGCGACAATGAATGCAGTCAAAGATGATATTGCTGCGACAATTTCCACAATTGGTGAAAATATGAATTTGCGTCGTATTGCCAAGGTTAACGGTGACCATATTTATACATATATTCATAATGCACTGGTGCCGGGTATGGGGCAAATCGGCGTTGTGGTCGCAATTAATGGCGATTCCGATAAAATTGATGAAATTGGTAATAAAATCGCCATGCATATTGCCGCAAATAAGCCTGAATTTATGACAATTGATGATGTTGATCCGGCGGCCGTTGAACGTGAAAAGAAGGTGTTCATTGAATCTGGTGCAACTGCGGGCAAACCAGAGCCTGTTGTTGAAAAAATGGTCCAGGGTCGTATCCATAAATATTATGCCGAAACTGTTTTAGAAGAACAGCCGTTCGTTATGGATCCATCCAAAACTGTTAAACAGGTTGTTGATGAAGCCGGCGGTAAATTGGCGGGTTTTGCGTATTTCGTTTTGGGCGAAGGTATCCAGAAACGCGAAGATAATCTGGCCGATGAAGTTGCAAAAATGTTGTCATAATATTTTTGTAATACAGTTAAAAAAATCCGGCCATATGGCCGGATTTTTAAATGATATTGGTATTATTTGCTGGAAAAATTACGTTCGTAATGATATTTTATTAGAAGGTAAGGATTGTGTTTTATGAAAAAATATAAAATTAACAGTATCAAGTATAATAATTCTGATGATGCGATTATGTTTGTTATAAATAACAAAGGGGCAATTCAGGCCCAGGTTGTTCCAGTGGATTTTATTCGCGGGTTACAGGTGGGTGATGATATCCGTTCGTTGGGTTTTGGCGGATTCCCAATTGTTTGGTCGTGTCGTGATAAATTGCATTTAACAATAACGCCATTTAACGAAAATTTAATCAGAAATTATGCATCGCAAAACTTTGATTTGGGCGATGGGATTTATTTTCGATATTTACTGGCGCGGGCGTTGTCGGTGCGTGGGATTAAACCGAAATTCAGTACATCGAAAAATTTACGTTTATTTTTGTATGGCAAAAAAACAGAACGTACAAAATAAAAAAGACCAATGGTGGTAAAAATGAAAAATGAATTATTACAGGAATTGGATGCGCGTGGATTTATTAACCAATCATCAAATCTGGATGGATTGAATGATGCGTTAAATGCGGGACGTGTTGTGGGGTATTGGGGAACCGACCCGACCGGGGATTCATTACATGTCGGGCATTTGGCATCGCTGATGTTGATGCGTTGGTTTCAAAAATATGGGCACAAACCGATTTTATTGGTCGGTGGTGCAACCGGGCGTATTGGTGATCCGTCGGGGCGTGACAAGGGGCGACCGATGTTAAATGATGAACAGATTGAACATAATTGCGCCGGGTTACGGAAATCTATTGCCAAATTTATCAAATTTGGCGACGGTGAAACAGATGCCATTATGGTTGATAATTATGATTGGATGAAAAATTACAGTCATATGGAGTTTTTGCGTGAATATGGAACTGATTTTACTGTGCCGCGTATGTTGTCGATGGAAAGTGTGCGCAGACGTTTGGAAAATGGCATGACGTTTTTGGAATTTAATTATATGACATTCCAGGCGGTGGATTTTTTAACGTTAAATCAGAAATATAATTGCACATTACAGTTTTGTGGCGCGGACCAATGGGGCAACAGTGTTATGGGTGTTGAATTGGTGCGTAAAAAATTGGGCAAAGAGGTTTTTGTTTTGTCCACTGCGCTGATTACGGATTCAAATGGTGAAAAAATTGGTAAATCTGCGGGAAATGCTGTTTGGGTGAACGAAGATAAAACATCGCCGTATGAATATTATCAATATTTCCGTAATACGCCCGACGATTTGGTGGAAAAATTTTTGAAAATATTTACGGAAATTCCGTTGGATGAAATTGCACGTTTGGCAAAATTACAGGGGGCCGAATTAAATGCGGCCAAACGAATATTGGCATTCGCGGCAACAGAAATTGCACATGGTCATGATGCCGCGGTGGCGGCGGAAAGTGCGGCGGACGCGTTGTTTGCAGGTGGCGCAAATTCCGAAAATATTCCGTCGATTGAAATCAATATGGATGGCCAGATGGGAATTGTTGATTTTCTGGTTGCGATAAAAATGTTTCCGTCTAAATCCGAGGCACGTCGTATGATAGATCAGGGCGGTATTCAAATTGATGGTGATAAAATTACCGATTGGAAATTTGAAATTTCGCCACGCGATGAAATCATGGTGCAAAAGGGTAAAAAAACATTTTTACGTGTTGTGATAAAATAAAAACGGGCATTTGCCCGTTTTTATTTCTGGGGTGCGGTTTGCAATTTTTTATGTTTTTGTTACAATATATGGGATATGAAAAAAATATTTGCTGTTTTATTAATTGGGTGTATGGCAATGGCGCAACCCGTATATGGGGCCAGTGAATTGGCCAATATTCAGGCGCAAATAAAAAAAACAGAACAGCAAAATAAAAAATTGGATCAACAGGTTAAAACATCCAATCGTGAAATAGAATCTACGAAAAAGAAATTAGTAAAGGCGGCGGATCGTGTAAGCACGCTGGAGGAACAGCGCAGCGCGGTTGCAAAAAAAATTCGTGAATTGGATGCCCAACGTGATAAGTTAGAGCAAGAATTACAGAAAAACCAGGAACGAATTGCCGATGCTGCGTCTGCAATTTTATTTGTCGCATCGCATCCAAATTTTGATTCAGAAAATATGCGTGATTATGTTTTGGCATCTGCGATAATGTCGGGTGCGGCGGATAATTTTGATACAGAAATTCAAATTGCCACAGAACAAATTCGTGAATTGGCAAAAATTCGCGATGAACGCGCGGTTGAAAAAGAAAAATTGGACAGAACCGCCAAACGTTATGCAAATGAAAAGGATGAATTAGATAAATTGTTACGTACGCGTTCGGCGCAAAATCAAAAACTGCGTACACAACAGTCGGAATTGCAAAAAAAATTGCGCGATTTGTCGGCGCGCGCAAAAAGTATTTCTGAATTAATGGCCGGCGTGGGGAGTACAGAAATGTCCGGGGATTCGCGATTTTCAATTCGTAAATTAAACAAGCCTGTGCGTGGACGGGTGGTTGTGCGTTTTGGTGAAAAAACGGCACTGGGATTAAAATCTGATGGGTGGCGTATTCGTGTTCGTGGTGATGCGCTGGTAATGGCACCGGCCGACGGTACGGTTAAATTTGCCGATAATTTCAAAGGATTTGGCAAGGTTATAATTATGTCGCATAAAAATGGTTATAATACAGTTATGACAAATTTGGGTGAAATAAGTGTTATGCCCGGGCAAGATGTTTTGGCGGGTGAACCAATTGGGCGCATGGATCCGGACAAGGCCGAAATGTATTTAGAAGTACGGCGTGGCAATAATGCGGTTAATCCGTCACGTTTGTTCCGCGAAGATGACTGATTATTTTAAAAATTGTTGTTTCAGATATTTTTACTGCACAATAAGTGTTATAACATTTTTGAATTTTGCAACAATTTTATAATTTCCCGTTGTGTGCGTGCCAAACATGATGACATGTATGCAAAATATTCCTTTGGTTGGCCGTTGGCATATGCGGTAATAGATTCTTTGTATTTTTGTTTGTCGGCGCGTTGGTTAAATACTATGGGGCAATATCCATTTTGAATCAATGTCCAATTCATAACCAGGCGCGCGGTGCGTTTGTTAAAGTCATCAAATGGCTGTAACATAATTAAATCATAATGCACGCCAAATGCGCGGTTTAGTACGGATATGTCCGGATTATTTAATTTGAACACTATTTCGTTCATTTGGGTTCGTATTTGCGATGCATCCGGGGCATGCACACGAAAATCGTTAACCATAATTTCAATGATTTTTGGTGATGTACGAAATAGGCCGCCATGGATGTATGTGCCGTCGCACAACATGCTGTGCAATTTACAGATTTCGGTCATGTCTATGATTGTTTTTGGGTTGTTTACGATATAATCATATGCATATCCCAAATCTTTCATGGAATTATAGTCCAAATATGGCATTTGGTCTTTGTTTGGAATGTAAAATAATGTACGTGGTTCGGTGTATGAAATTTCGTGACGAACCCAATTCAGGTTGTTTAAACGTTTGACAGTGCCGGCCCCCGATAACATTTGGGTTATCGTTTCGCGATTTTCTTCGATTTGTTTGGTAAACTTTGGTGTTTTGGTCATTCTTTTATCCGTTGTTTTTTATAAATATAGCCCTTAAAATAAATTTGTCAAGTTTCTTGCGCTTTTCAATTGTTTTTATTTAAAAAACGGGCTTGCGAGTTATGAGTTTTTGTTTTATGGTTATTTTATCGATTTTTAATACAGTGCACGAAAGGAACTATATATGTTAAAAAAATTGTTGGTTTTGGCGGCGTTATTGACCCCTGTTGTCGCATTTGGTGCCGATAAGTCAAAAGATGACGAGCCGGTTGAACATTTAACTGACGAAGAAATTTATGAGCAATTAAAAAAATTGGCGTTGGTGTTCGAAACAGCACGCGATAATTTTGTCGAAGAGGCCGATGAAAAGAAAATGCTGGAGGCTGCAATGAATGGCATGTTGCAGGCATTGGATCCGCATTCGTCGTATTTATCGGCTGATGATTTCAAGGAGTTTAATGATAAATCGTTGGGTGAATTTGGTGGTTTGGGAATACAAATTACCAGTGATCGTGGTGCGGTGCGCGTAATTTCGCCAATTGACGATACGCCCGCGGACAAGGCCGGAATCAAGGCTGGGGACTATATCACGCATATTGATGATGAACCTGTATTTGACTTAACCTTGAATCAGGCAACAAAAAAAATGAAAGGACGGCCAGGAACCAAGGTAAAATTAACTGTTATATCAGAGGGCCAAGAACCGCGTACAATTACATTAAAGCGCGCAATAATAAAGGTTGAATCTGTTAAATACGAAGAAAAGAAAATGGCCGATGCCGATGAAGATACAGATGAAAAAATTGGCTATGTTCGTATATCTGATTTTGGCGCAACCACGACCAAGGAGTTAACCAAAGCATTGGAAAAATTGGAGGACAAGGATGTAATTGGGTACGTTTTGGATGTGCGCAATAATCCGGGGGGATATTTAACTGCGGCAATTGATGTGGCGGATGCGTTTTTAGATGCCGGTGAAATTGTGTCCACACGTGGAAAGCGGCCAACTGATATTGAACGCAATTTCGCAACCCCTGGTGATTTGGCAAATGGCAAACCTGTGGTGGTGTTAATTAACCATGGATCGGCATCGGCATCAGAAATTGTTGCCGGCGCATTACAGGATAATGGGCGCGCGTTGGTTATGGGGTCGCAATCATTTGGCAAGGGCAGTGTTCAACAGCAAAAGCCATTGGGTGATGGCACGGCAATTCATATAACAATTGCACGCTATTATACACCGTCTGGGCGGTCAATTCAGAACGAGGGTATTACCCCAGATATCGAAGTTTTACAGAGTAAAATAGAGGTGCTGGAACGCAAAGAAAGTTTGTATTCCGAGGCATCGTTCAAAAATTCGTTGAAAAATGAAGAGGCCGAAAAGAAAGATAAAGACAAGTCTGATGATGCAGATCGTGAATTAACAGACGAAGAAAAAGATGCGCTGGATTATCAATTACAACGCGCAATGGATATGGTTCGTGCAATGGCAAAATTACAGGAACGTGCAAAAATTGTTCCAATGACACCGGATGATGATGTTGCCGATGTTGCGGACGATGATGCGGCGAAAGAAAATGACAAGGATTCATCAGAAGAATAAAAAAAAACGCCCATTTGGGCGTTTTTTATTTAATGTTGTTTGTTGTTTTGTGTGATTTTGCGTTTTATAAATTTTCCATTTGTTGTTAAAATCCAATCACATATTCCTTTTTGTAAACAATTGCGCGCAGATAACATGCTGTATTCGGTCTTTTGCAATTCATCCAGTTCGTTTTGGGTCAGTGATGTATATTGCAAATATGGTGCAAAGAAATTTTTACGCATCTCTTTTTCATACTTTGCGGCTTTGTCAATTTCTGTAGGCTTGTCCACATCATATATTGCGGAACCATAATGAATTAAATTATAGGACTGTTCGTACATTGTACGAAATCCGGGGGTACCCTGGACCGCGATTATACTGGCGCATGATGCGGCCATACCCATAACCATTGTACGGATAATTGCGCCCTTGTTTCGTGCCAAGTTCAATAATGCCATTATGCTTTTGGTTGTTGATATCGAACCGCCCTGTGAATCCAAATATACGTCAATAATGGGAATTTGGCTGGGGTCGGGACGGAACAAGTATGGATTTGGCAAGTTTTTCAAATTCAATTCATATAGTGGGACCCAATCCATCGTATCCACTAAATTACTTAAATTGCCAATCAGTTCATTGCACGATGTGCTGTCTATGCGATCCAAAATAAAAATCTTGTTCCCGGAAATGTAATTTTTCTGACCGCTGTGGTTCAGTATTTCGGGCAGTGTACGCTTGTTCGGTGATTTTTGTTCGGGTTGTTGCATAATAAAACTCCTGCTTGTTTTTGTTTAATGTAGTACAAAAGCGCAAGTTTGTCAATATGTTTTATAATCTTGCCTTGAAAATAAAATCAGGGTATTATATAGCCCGTATGAATTTTTTAATAGGGAATAAAAAATGGCAAATTTAATTGTTGATGGAAATTGGGCGGCGGCAGATGTCGCGTATAGATGTGTCGATTTTGCGGCAATTTATCCAATTACCCCCAGCAGCACAATGGGTGAATTGGCGGATGAATGGTCGTTTCAACATAAAAAAAATATTTGGGGTGCAATACCACAAATAATCGAAATGCAATCCGAAGGCGGGGCGGCCGGTGCCATGCACGGCGCGTTGCAAATGGGTTCGTTGGCAACAACATTTACTGCGTCCCAGGGATTGTTATTAATGATTCCAAATATGTATAAAATCGCGGGTGAACAAACCCCGTTTGTTATGCATGTCGCGGCGCGCGCATTGGCCACGCATGCGTTGTCTATATTTGGTGACCACAGCGATGTTATGTCTGTGCGTTCAACGGGGTTTGCGTTGCTGTCCAGTCATAATGTGCAACAGGCGCATGATTTGGCCGCGGTTGCGCATGCGGCAACATTGCGTGCGCGTGTGCCATTTTTGCATTTCTTTGATGGGTTCCGTACCAGTCACGAAGAATCACGTTTAGACAGAATAGAAGACAGCGTGTTGCATGAAATGATGCCTGATAATTTGGTGTTGGAAAATCGTGCACGTGGAATGACACCTGACCGGCCAACAATTCGTGGGACCGCACAAAATCCTGATGTGTTTTTCCAGGGACGCGAGGCCGCAAATCCGTTGTATGCGCAAACACCGGAAATTGTTCAGGAATGTATGGATAAATTTGCGAAATTAACCGGGCGGCAATATCATTTGGTTGATTATGTTGGTGATAAAAATGCCGAAAATGTCATTGTTGCAATGGGCAGCGCATGTGAAACAATCGAAGAAACAATGGCGCATTTACCGGCCGGTTTGGGATTGGTAAAGGTGCATTTGTTCCGTCCGTTCCCGCGCGATGCGTTTTTGGCGGCATTGCCGAAATCTGTTAAACGCATTGCGGTTTTGGACCGGTGCAAGGAACCTGGCAGTTTGGGCGAACCATTGTACCAGGATGTTAAAACTGTTGTTGGCGATAATGCCGAAGTATTTGGTGGGCGTTATGGTTTGGGATCCAAAGAATTTAAACCACGTGATGTCAAGGCCGTGTTTGAAAATCTGATGCGTGGAACATTGCATCATAATTTTACAGTTGGCATTGATGACGATTTAACCGGGCTGTCATTGAAAACTGATCCGGCATTCGCGGTCCAGGACCCAAATTTTAAAACAGCGATTTTATACGGTATTGGTTCCGATGGAACGGTTGGTGCGGTTAAGAATATTGTAAAAATTGTTGGGGAAAATTCGGATTTGTATCCACAATCGTATGCAGTATATGATTCTAAAAAATCCGGTGGATTAACCGCGTCGCATATTCGTTTTTCTGATAAACCAATACAAAGCCAATATTTAATCGAGGTTGCGGATTTTATCAGTGTGTCTAATTTTATGATTGCACAACGTTTTGACGTATTTCGCGGTTTGCGCCCGGGTGGAACGGTTATGATTAACACGTCAATGGCACCAGATGTGGCATTCGCGAATTTGCCCCGCGAAACCCAGGAACATTTAATGCGAATTCGGGCACGTGTGTTCTTTTTAAACGCAAATGCGGCGGCGGCAGAATTGGGGCTGGGGAACAGGATTAATACATTTATTATGTTGAATTTCTTTAATTTAACACATGTAATTGATCCGGCTGTTGCCGCAACCAGTGCCAAGGTAGCAATTGAAAAAACATACAAGAAAAAAGGTATGGATATCGTAGAGGCAAACTGGGCCGCAGTGGACAAGGCCGCTGATTATTTGCACCAGTACACATTGCCGTCATCAGTGTCAAGTTTTGCGCCGGATTTTGTGCCGGCCATGACCGCGGCCGCACCGGCGGAAATTGCCGGTACATTGGGTGAAATGGCCGCGCAACGTGGTGATGATATACCTGTGTCGCGATTCCGTGTTGATGGTGAATTTGGGGCGGGGCAATATCCTGTGGGCACGGCGAAGTATGAAAAACGTGCGATTTCTGAACGGGTTGCAACCGTTGATTTGGAAAAGTGCATCCAGTGTGGCAAATGTTCCATGTTGTGTCCGCATGCCGCGATTCGTATCAAGGCAATGACCGCGGACGAGGCTGAACGTGCACGCGCAGATGGTGTAATTGTTGTGCCAATGAAAACACCGGAATTGGGACCTGATATGTATTACACGTTGAATATATCACCGGCTGATTGTACGGGATGCAATGTTTGTGTTAAAAATTGTCCTGTTCATGCGTTGGCCATGATGTCATTAAGTGATGCGGGTGATCAGCAAAAGCGGTTCGATGCGGCGCAAAAAATTCCTGATATGCCACGTGAAAAATTAAATTTAAATATTCCAAAGCATGTCGAATTATTGCCGCATTATTTTGAGTTCCCGGGTGCATGCGCGGGATGTGGCGAAACGCCGTATATTAAAATGATGTCGCATTTATTTGGCGATCGTATGATTGTGGCAAATGCAACGGGATGTTCGTCGATATATGGTGGTAATTTGCCGACTACGCCGTGGACGGCGGATGCAAATGGACGTGGACCGGCGTGGTCTAATTCATTGTTCGAAGATAACGCCGAATATGGTTTAGGTATGCGAATCGCGCTGAATCAAAAACGTGAAACACTGAAAGGATTATTGTTCGAATTAAATATTCCAAATGTAGAGGAAATATTCGCCGAACGTAATCCGGACAAACAGCGTGAAATAGAAACGCGTTTGCGCGCACAATTGGAAAAAATCGATTCGCCACGTGCAGCGATGGCACGCAGTTTGATTGGCGAAATCGTTGATAAATATGTATGGATTATCGGCGGCGACGGTTGGGCGTATGATATTGGGTATGGTGGTTTGGATCATATTTTACACAGTGGTGAAAATGTAAATATATTGGTATTGGATACCGAGGGCTATTCAAATACCGGTGGCCAGCAATCCAAAGCAACGCCATTTGGTGCCAGCATGAAATTTGCAATCGGTGGCAAAGAACACGCCAAAAAAGATTTGGGTATGATTGCAATGATGTCGGGTGCATATGTTGCGCAAATTGCACTGGGGGCAAACCAGGCCCAGGCGATTCGCGCATTTCGCGAAGCGGCCGCATTCCCCGGACCGTCAATCATATTGGCGTATGCGCCGTGTATTGCACACGGATTCCCAATGCAAAATGGTGTGGAACATCAAACGCAGTTGGTTAATACGGGCGCGTGGCCGTTGTACCGATTTGATCCGTCGTTGGTGTTGGATGGGCACAGTCCATTAACCATGGATTCCAATATCGATGAAACAACGCCGTTGGAAGATTTCTTGAAAACAGAAAGTCGTTTTGCGGCGGCACGTGCGGCAAATCCGCACTTTGACCGATTGGTGGCCGAAGCCAAAGAAAACAATCATTATCGCAGTGAATTGAAAAAATATATTGCGCATTTTGTAATGATGAATTTGCCAGAGGTCAAAGAAAACGGGGAAGGGTAAAAGAAAACGGGGCATACGCCCCGTTTTAGTTACAAATGACAATACTTTTTTGTTGCGTATGGGGCGTGGTTTGGTGTAAGTTTTGGGTATGAAAAAATTATTTCTGGTTTTTGCCGTGTTTTTAACCGCCTGTACATTTCAGGTGAAACATCGTGGATACGTGTTCCCGCCTGATTTGGAAACGGTTGTTGCCGATATAAAAACAACCACACAGTTAACACGTGAAATTGGTTCGCCCCAGGTAAAGACTATATATGGTGATGAAGTGTGGATTTATTATGGTGCCGATGAAAATTATCGTGGGCCATTACCATTGACGTATGACAATAAAACAGTGTTGTTGGCATGGGTTAATGGAAATAGGGTAACAGATATCAAGGTTTTGCATGATGATGATTTGCCTGATATAATAATTGCAGATGGCGAAACACCAATTCCGGCCGCAATTGAACTGAACGCTGTACAGGAATTGTTTAACAATATTGGACGTTTTTCGCCCGCTGGATTGGGACAATAAAAAAAGGTGTTTGCAAAATTTATGCAAAACGTATAAAATATAATAAAAGAGAATTAGGAATGAAAAAAATAATATTTTCTTTATTTGTTTTTACAATGGGCATTTATGGTGCAAGTGCCGATGATTTTGTTTCGTGTGGCCCGGGATACATTTTGGTTGAACATGCCGATATTGACGGCATAGAGGCCGCTGAATGCCAAAAATTATGGTGCCGCGATTTGGAAACCGGTAAAACAATGGGCAGTGGCGATCGCGCAAATACGGGATACAAGGCAACGTCGTATCCAATGGAATTATGCGATGCAAATGGAAACTGTGTCGAATGTTTCGGGGATCGCAAATGGTGCAGTGGCGAGCCCGAGGGATTCTGGAATCCTGAATATGGCGCATATACATATCATGGCGATGATAATGCCACATATACATCGTATCAGCGTGGCAGTTGTTTTGCATGGAATTTGGAAAAGCCTGATTGTCCGGATGGGCAAACCGCAATTGTCCAGGATGGACGCTGGGTATGCGCTGTATCCGAAGGTACCACAACCGGCAGCCGCGAATCCAGTATTCGCAGAACTTCTGGTTCGTTGCGTCGTGCCATCAGATAATTTGATTTTTGGGGCCCGTTTGGGCCCCGTTTTATTTTTTTATGTCAATTATTTGTTTTTCACGTTTTTTGTGCTATAATACGTAATATTGAGAGAATGGCAACTGTAAAAGGTATCCAGATTATGCCAAGTAAAAAATTAGATTTTAAAACAGGTCAATATGTTGTGTATCCAACCCAGGGTGTTGGAAAACTGATTCGTGTGGAAGAGCAGGTAATCGGTGGCCAGAAAATAAAAATGCTGGTTATCGATTTTGAACGAAATCATATGACATTACGTGTGCCGGTGGAACGGGCCGAAATTTCCGGTCTGCGTCCGTTGACATCAATAAAAAAAATGGACGAGGCGATTGCTTCTGCCAAGGGCAAGGCGGGCGCAAAACGCATGATTTGGGCGCGTCGGGCCGCACAATACGAAGAAAATATAAATTCGGGCGATCCAATGAAATTGGCCGAAGTTGTGCGTGATTTGCAACGCCGCAATCCAACAGATACGATGACTTTTTCTGCGCGGCAATTATATTTGCGCGCATTGGAACGCATGGCCCAGGAATTTGCCGTTTTGCATAAAATTGATATCGATGCAGCATCTGAAAAAATAGAAGATATTTTGGGTGTTCCAAAGGAAATAGATTTAAATGCTGTTGATGTTGATGATGACGACGATGATGATATAGGTGACGAAGAATAAAAAAATTCCGCATAAATATTTATGCGGTTTTTTTATAACAACATAAATTTACATTACGAAATCTTCACCCAAATAAACTTTTTTAACCATTTCATCCTTTACAATTTCGGGCGTTGTGCCGTGTTTCAAAATTTTACCGTCGTGTAAAACATAACTGCGGTCTGTGATGCCCAATGTTTCGCGAACGTTGTGGTCAGTGATTATCACACCCAATCCACGATTTTTTAACTGTGACACCAAATCGCGGATTTCATTAACTGCGATTGGGTCGATACCGGCAAACGGTTCGTCCAATAATATAAATTGTGGATCGTTCGCCAACGCGCGTGCAATTTCAACACGGCGGCGTTCGCCACCCGACAGTGCCGTTGCCGGACTGCGTCGCAGGGATGATATGGAAAATTCATCCAATAATGCATCTAATTTTTTCTTGCGTTTTTTGCGGCTGGGTTCGACAACCTCCAGAATTGCCATGATATTTTGTTCAACGGTTAATCCGCGAAATACGCTGTTTTCCTGGGGCAGGTAACCAATATGCAAACGCGCGCGTTGATAAAATGGTAAATGTGTTATATCCTGGGAATTTAAGAATATTTGTCCGCCGGTCGCACTAAGTTGCCCGGTGATGCAATAAAATGCGGTTGTTTTGCCCGCGCCATTTGGACCCAACAGACCAACCGATTCGCCCTGGTGCGCCTCCATCGAAATGTCGCGCAGAACCATACGTTTTCCATATGATTTTGATAAATGTTCAACACGTAATACAGATTGTTTCATAGCCTTATCACCAGTTCATTTGTTATTATTTTATCACCATTGCTGGAATCAACATGAACGTTGTCAGTCAATGTGATTGTTTTATTTGTGCGATCATATTCGCCGTAATTTGCGGTTATGTCGTCAGTTATTTTTTTCCCATCTGATATGCGGGTTATAACACCGGATACGTCGTTTAATAATATAACGTCGGGTCGGTTATATTCCTGGCGACCGGTGGCCGCATGGATATAAAACGGTTCGCCGTTTTTATCCAACCCAGAAAAAGATGCGTTTGACATTTTAAATTGATTACTGACGATATCGGTCATGTTTATCGCGGTTATTGGTGTCCATAATAATTGACGTGTAAATAGCGACCCCGCAATTAATGCCGCCATCAATACCAATCCCCAACCAGTAAAGAAAAACTGCCACAGGCGTTGCAGCCGGCGGTGTTTTGTGATTATGATAAAATTACGTTTATTACGTTGCACGCGCACAGTGTAGCGCGATGATAAATAAAAAGCAATTTTTATATTTATTCCAATTTTTTTTTGTGGTATAATTCATCCCAAGAGAGATGAAAAAATTTTTATTTTATTTTATTGCGGGAATTGTATGCACGGTGCATGTGCCGGGGTGGGCCATTACAATAAACAAGGCAGCACCGGTCGCCGCCCAGGAATCATCAACATCCGCAAATACGGCCAGTTTGGTGCCAACTGTTTTGAATTTGATTGGTACGGTTCAACAATTAAATGCCAAGCAAAAGGAATTGACCGCGGAATGTATACCCAGCAGTCAGGAAATAACATTTGTTAATAATATGGTAAAGGAATGGGCAAAAACCGGTACAATGAACGCGGATGAGGTCAGCAAACGTTTGGGAATGCAACCGTGCCGTGTTGCGCGTGGCGGGTATCAAAATGCGGTCAGAATTGCGGCAGATACAGACATGGAAGAAATGATATGTTATGATTATTTTGCTGGTGACGGGAACGATGGTATGCCGTGGGCGGGATTTCCAATGGCCACCACAGCAACGTATTGTTCGGATGGGTCGTTATCTTGTTCCGGCGATAACAGGGTGACGGTTTCAAACGTTTATGATATATTTAATTTAATTGATTTTACCGAAGAAGATTATTATGGACAAAACGAAGTAACAATGGCCGCAAATTTAATAAATAAAATTGAGTCGTGCTCTAATTCTAAATTGAGTGCCCGGAAACGTGAATTGTGGGGTGAATTTTTAACCACAACAATAAATTCGTTGGGCCAGCCGACTAATTCAGGCAGTATAATGGAAACTGTTTCCAGTATCACCGGTGGTGGTGGATTGGGTTCGTTGGGGTCGTTGGCGACATCGTTGTTGGGGGGATAAAGCGGTGGCGAAAACGATATACTTTTCGCTTTACTCATATGTCGAAAAATCGTATAATAAAACGGAATATAGAAAGGAAGTTTTATGAAAAACAAATCTTTGACATCAATGATTGTTATTACGCGTGTGTTGGCGGTTGTGTCAATGGGCGCATTGGTGGCGTGTGCCGGAACAAATGATGAATATTCAACGGCGGCAACACCAACGGTCGATTATGTCGAGGGTTTGGACGTATATTCCGCGCCGCACCAGGATTCGTTTCTGAATCAATTGGCGATGAATTATCGTTCGTATGCAATTTATAATGCGCGTACCAGTGGTTATCCTGATATGGGTGAATATTTTGCGCAAAAGGCGGTTGCGGCATTTAGTGGTGAATTACCTTTCCCGGAAACATTGGAAAATTGGCCGGTTGAAAATGAACAGGAATCGTTTGAATTATATACGGCATATAACAATTTGCTGGAGGAATTAAAAAATGATGCCAGCATGAACAAACCTGATTTAGCGGCCGAGGCCCAGGCAAAATACGATTGTTGGGTGTCGGCGGCGGCCAGTGGGCAAACAGGAACTGCGAACGAGTGTCGTAAAAGATTTTATAATGCGATGAATGCCCTGCAGGATGGCACCGGTGGTAAAATATTAAACAGTGTTACCGAAACGACAACCGAAACAATAAAAACAACAATGTCCACGGGTGGCGATACTATGGTGGCGATTGAACGTGGAACGAAACCTGATGTTCAAAAATATTATCCGGCCACGCGCGATATGTCTGCGATGAATGGTGCGGGCAAGGCGCGCGAAGGTGTAATTATTGTTAATAATGTAAATGTGCCAAAACATTTGATAAATCCGGAACCGGTACGTCCGATGGTGTTTAATCAAAATATTTATGGTGGCGATAAAACAATCAGTGACAGCAATAATATTAATGACAGCAGTGTTCGCGAATGTACGCGCGAAGGCGATGTGAATTGTGTTCAACCAAAAACGGAAACTGCGCCGGCACCTGTGGCGGAACCGGTAAATACAATTCCCCAGGTCCAGGATGAATTGGTTACACGTGAAGAATTTATTAATATGATGATGGCAATGCGTGCCGAATTGGCGGCAATAAATGCCCGTTTGGATCAAATACAGGCAAACGCAGCAACCACCAGCGAAAAAACATATGAAAAGACATTCATAAAAGTGCAACAGATTCCATTGGAACCAAAACAGCACGTTATGGAGGAAGTTTTTGAAATAATGTTTGATTTTGACAAGGCAACAATTAAGCCTGAATACGAGGAAATAATCAAACAATTGGCCGCCGCGACCCAGGACAGCAGAAATATCAAGGTTTCTGTGATTGGGCATACTGATACAATGGGTGATGCGGATTATAATTATGCGTTGGGTGGTCGTCGGGCCGAGGCTGTTCAAAAAATGTTAATCAGATACGGTATACCGGCGGGCCAGATTGTAGCGGTTTCCGCAGGCGAAGAGGATTTAGCCGTGCCGACCGCTGATGGTGTGGCGAATGCGGCAAATCGCCGTGTTCAGGTTATAAAGGAAGTTCATTATACCGAAGAGCCCGGTCGTCAGGTTCAGGTACCGGTCGCGGTAGTAGAGGAGTATGTTACCCCAGAAGAGGCCCAGGTTTGTGGTATGTACGGGTGTGTGGAATAATCAGAGGAGAGAAAAAACAAAATAACTTGACAAAAAAATAATATTAGTATATGTTTGGTTTGTCAGGTGTAGTTTATAAAGAGGCAATTAATATGGCTGGAAGCAAAAACACTTTTAAAAAAGCCGCTTTTAATTTAAGCAAGGCGTTTTTGGCACGTGGGGTTGCTGTGGAACAGTCGCACCAAAAGGGTGACATTGTGGCAAACCAAAAAACACAAAATGTGCACTAGGGGATAATTTTGCTGCGGCGTATATGTTTTAGTTTACGGGGCGTTTTGCGCCCTGTTTTTTTTATTTATGCAAATAAAATCGCCCCGATTGGGACGATTTTATTTTTTTGATGCCCAAAATAATGACCACAGCCATCCGATGCCGGTCCATCCAAAAATCCAACTGGCCAGACGAACCAATATCATATCCTGTTTGTTTTTACCGGTTTGGCGCGCCAACCATGCGGGTGCCAGTACAATTACCGCAATTATTAAAATTGATATTGCGTATTTTGCAACCGGTAAAATATCAGACAGTGTAATCATTTATTTTATTTATATACCATATTTTGCGTTGTTGTCCAATTCTTCTTCTATGCGCAGCAATTGGTTATATTTCGCCATACGGTCGGTGCGCGACATTGAACCTGTTTTAATTTGCCCGGCATTTGTTGCAACGGCCAAATCCGCGATGGTGGTATCTTCGGTTTCGCCACTGCGGTGTGAAATTACAACGCCATATTTGGCATTCTGGGCCATTTTAATTGCGCGCAATGTTTCGGTCAAACTGCCGATTTGATTTACCTTGATCAATATTGCATTTGCAACCCCATTGTCAATTCCTTTTTTCAGGCGTTCGGGGTTTGTTACAAACAAATCGTCGCCAACCAATTGGCATTTTTCACCAATTTTCGCAGTTAATTTTTTCCAGTTTTCCCAATCTTCTTCGGCCAGTGCATCTTCGATTGAAATAATTGGGTATTTTTCGATTAAATCAGCATAAAATTCAATCATTTGATCCGCGGTTAATGTTTGGCCTTCGAATTTATACATACCATCGGAATAAAATTCAGATGATGCAACATCCAATCCGATTGAAACGTCGCGTCCCGGGGTATAACCGGCCGCATTAATTGCAGAAATGATGGTATCTAATGCCTGGGCACAGGAATGAAAGTTTGGTGCAAAGCCGCCTTCGTCACCGACATTGGTGGAATTGCCGTCTTGTTTTAAAATTTTCTTTAGATTATGGAATATTTCCGATCCCATACGAATCGCATCTGATTCGGATTTTGCACCATTTGGAATAATCATAAATTCCTGGGCATCCAGTCCGTTATCTGCATGTGCGCCACCGTTTATAATGTTCATCATCGGGCGTGGCAAAACATTTGGATTTGCATTCCCATAAATTTCAGCAATGTATTTATACAGTGGAATATTTTTTTGATGTGCAACCGCGTGTGCCGCCGCCAGTGATACCGCCAATATTGCGTTTGCACCCAATTTTCCCTTGTTTGGTGTGCCGTCCAGCGCAATCATTTTTTCATCCAATTCGGTTTGGTTGGATGCGTCCATGCCAATAATTTCGCGTGCAATTATTTCATTTACGTTTTTAACCGCGCTGGAAACGCCTTTGCCCATGTACGCATTGCCGCCATCGCGCAGTTCCAATGCCTCGAACGAACCGGTGGATGCGCCAGATGGCACCGCGGCACGACCGAATGCGCCGCCATCCAATGTGATATCGCATTCAATTGTTGGGTTACCGCGACTGTCCATAATTTGACGCGCATGAACGTTTTTTATCGAAAACATATTTTTTTCTCCTTGTTCCTAAAAAATTAATATTTAATGTAGTTCGGTCTTGTCTTGTTCGACAAATTGTGTAATAATATAAGCATAAAAACAACCAAAAAGAAATAGAAAATATCATGAAAAAAACAATCTTTTTTATGCTGTGTCTGGCACCAATTGGGGCCCAGGCGGTTACCATTGTTAGTAATGGCAACAGTTATCTCACTGATGGATTAAATGTTAATAATATGACTATTGGCGAATTTACGGGGGTGACACCGGATGATCCATCAAATGATTTTTATGCCGGGCCGGATATAGATAAAGAGCATTTTACTATTT
>CALXMY010000012.1 GCA_944389595.1 uncultured Alphaproteobacteria bacterium
ACTGACACCATTGTTAATATAAACCCCTGCCGTCGCAAATTGTGGCAAATCCATATTTTTACATGCTTCGCCTATTTTCGGCAAATTTTCTCTTGCAGGTGTTTCTTCGGCATTTTCCGGCAAATTTTCTATCGCAGGTGTTTCTTCGGCATTTTCCGGCAAATTTTCTCTCATTTTTTTACCATTACCAAGCCGTTGAAGAGTTTGTTGTGACTCTACATTACTTGAATCTTGCACTCGCCATCCTGCACTTATTGGGAATATTATTCCCATGTCGGCCAATGCCGCACCATACCCAAACATAAAAAATAATGCCGAAAATAAACCAACGTTTATTTTGGCGTTTTTTGTTTTATGAAAAAATCCAGAAATCCGCATTTTTTGCCTCGCCCATTCGTGCCGAAAATAAACGTTGGTTTTTTTCGGCATATGTATAAAATTATTTTGTTTTTTTAATCCGTTGCATCACCAGATGTGGTTGGCCGTTTTTTTAACTCAGGAATATCTTTAGGCTTTTCGAGAGTTGGCTTTATACTTTCATTTAAGTTATTTTGAGATATCTGACTGTGTTCGCTTTTCATTTTTTCTTGAATCGCTTCCGTTCTTTCTTCTGTATCTCCTTTAGAAGTTGAACCTTTGTTACCCTCGGATTTTTTATTTTCGTCCTTTGTTTTGTCATTGTCCTTGGCTGTATCGCCGAAATTTTCTTCGTGTTCTTTTTCTGCTTTGTCTACGGCGCGGTCGGCCTTGTGCCGGTCAATTGCACGGTCAATTGCGCCCGATGTTATTGCGCCCGCCGCAACGCCCAACCCAGACCCCAGCATCGCCGCCGATGCGGATGTTTGTTCACGCGTTAAACGATATGCGTTTTCCATAAATGTGGTGACATCGATACCAAACCAATTTGGTGTGCAATCAAATACGTCACCGGCATATGCCTTTTTCGATGCGAATAATGTTGCATCGTCGCCGGCATAGAATTCAACCGTAAATACACAACTGAATGTGCGTTCGTCAAATGTGGCACCAATTGATGTGCATTGGGCCATCATTTCGTCGCGTAATTCATACAGGCGTTCTTCGTCGCGCTGAATCTGTTCCTCGGCATCGACACGCAGGTTGGCAAACACCTGCATCGCGCGCGATGCCAGGCCGCTGTCCTGTTGTATGCAATTTTTGGCAATTGTTTCGCATTTTGCAATTGCGGCATCGCCCGCACTTTTGCCCAGGCATTTACCAAACGTTGTGCCGCATTCGGTTATGATACAATCGTTATACTTATTCCCGCAATCCAAAACCGCGTTATATGATGACAAACGCATGTTCATATCGCGATCAGCCTTGATTTCCGCGGCAAATAAACTGTATTCCGTGCCGGTACAATCCAAATCACGACGGCATGAATCCATTTTGTTGCCCCAAATGGTGTCGGTATCGCCGCCACATTCGGTGAAATCGTTACCGCATTTTTCCATCATGCATTGGCGCAGACCAATGTCGCATGCGCTGGCCCCGGATGTTAACTGTGTCATTGCCGCATCAATTTCCGATTGTGAATCCAATGCGGCGCGTTGCCGGCGTATCATTTCGGCAAATGCGTCATCCGATGCGGTGGAATCCGATGTGGTGGAATCCGTTAAAATTTCGTCGAATTGCGATGTTTTATCTTCTATGACCGGGGCGGGCGGGGTTTCGGGTTCCGGTTCGGGTTCTGGTTCCGCTGTTTCCGCCGTCGATTCGGTTGTTGTTTGTGCGGTTGTGCTGATCGTTGTTGTGGGCAGACGGCTGGCCGCCACGGCGGGCCGGGCCGATGTGGAACGTGTTGCCGTGGTGGATGATGTTGTGGATGTTGAACCGCGCGCAACAACCGATGCGGCATGTGTGTCAAATGCAAACAATGCAATTACCGCGGCACATATTACGCCACCGTGTATGAATGTGTTTTGATAAAAATTCTTTTTATTTTTCATCATTGTTTGCGTTTACATCCATTTGTTAATCCAGTAATTCACATGCAACCGTATAAAATTCACACAGTAAATTTGCATTAACCCGTTCGGATTCAAATCCGGGACCACATTGGTTGGGCATATTACGCGAACACACCGTTTCAACGCATGCGTTGCGACCACTGTTGTCTGTGCATGTTTGTTGGGCCAATGCCAATTGCTGTTCGCGGTTGGCCTGGTAACTGGCGACGATGTTGTTAATTAATGCTTCTGCGTTTGCAATTGCCGTGTCGCGTGCATCAATTAATGTGGTACGCACATTAGAAACAAATTCACCGCAATCAGGGGATTCAACACTGCATGCAGAAAAGAAATTGTTAAATGACGCATCGTCGGCGCATTGGCTGTAATCCGGGCCGCATCGATTTGCCACAACCATGCATGCGCGTATTGTTGATAAGCATCCCGATTCGGTTGCTGTGTTTTTATTCGCATCCGCAATTGTGGTGGCCATTTGTGCACTGACCCCCGCCGCACGACATGATTGTTCGATTAATTCATCGTATACATCGGACACGTCGTCCGCCGTGCAACCAGAAACCTTTTTAATACATTGTTCCGTTGCCCAGACATAACGCTGACCCGGGTCGGTTGGGGCGGATTCCAATTCATCCTCGCTGAGTGTATAGCGGGCGGATGCGCCCAATGATAAACTGCGCATGCCGGATTTTGTCGGTGGGGTGCCCGCGCTGGATGTGCCGCAATATTGGCACCGCGCCGCCGGATTTGATGAAACATTTATTGCGCACACGGAATCCAAACAACGCGTCAAATTCATTTGCGAACACGTTGTCGCCGCAAATGCCGCGCATGGCATCATAAATGCCCCGATAATGAAAAAGCAGATTTTGTGTTTCATTTCTCTCTTTGCATAAAAGTATATCAAAAAACAAATGTTCATGAAAGATAAAAATTCATATATAAAATAATGGTTTTTGTGCTTGACAAATGTTGTGTTTTGTCCTATATTACAATGCGTAATAACAAAGGATTAAACATGAATTGGAAAAGATTTATAAACGCCAGTGTCATTACAATTGGGACTGCGGCGGTTATCTTTTTATGTGTTAGAACCTGCCAGGATGGAAACATTCGCGACGAAATCAGGGATACACATGCTCAGATTCAGGATGCGCAAAAGGCCATTAATGATGCGCGCAATGAAAATCAGGCTTTGCGTGATTCAATCGCAATGTGGCGCGATTCCACAGATGCCATGACAAAAAAATGGCAGGATTGCGAAAAAAGTAAGCGTAAACCGGCCCCAACACGTCCGGCACCGACGCGTCCAGCCCCGGCACGTCCGGCCCCCAGTGCGGACAGAAAGCCGGATGTTAAACCTGTGGTTACAACAACTGCGCCGGTTGCCGCAAAAGATGATATTAATGTTACAAAAATCAAAATGGATGCTGATACCAGAAATAATGAAAATATCGTTGTTCAAAATGGTAAAACATCCGGCAGTCATACCGAAATTACATTGGGTAATGGCGCGGTAAACGATGGTAACATTATTGTTAATAATGGCGGCAGTGTAAAAGTGGACGGTGCCGATAAAAAGGCCGTTGATTCACTGTTGGTCAAATTGGCTATATTAGAGGCCGCAACTGATTCGTTAAAAAATGCGGAAGGTGCGAAAAAAAGCGCGTCTGCATCCAGCGTCGTTATAGTAAGAAAAGTAAAGAAGTATAACGTTCGTTAAATTTTTATTGGTTGTGTAAAAAAATAAATCCCGATTTAAACAAAAATCGGGATTTTTTATGTTAAGTTTTTTCTAGACATGCAATTTATATGTATGCTAAGATAATTCGTATAGAGAGAATTTACATGAAGTATATCAGATTATTTCTGTTTGCATTGTTTCTGGTACCGGCATCGGCCATGGCGGCCAGTATGCCAAATAATGAATTTATGGTGGCGGCACAATTGTTGTCGGCGGCAAAAAATGCCGATATTCAACAGGTGCAGAACCTGATGAATGCGGGCGCAAATATTAACTATGTTGACAGTACGGGATTGTCGCTGGTGTGTACGGCATTGATGAATAATGATATTCGGGCGGCACAAATACTGCAAATGTACGGTGCGGATGCGTCGCAATGCGATCGCCAAATAAAACAATACGAATCGCGAAATAAGCCGACCGACAGTGGGGGGCTGTTCAGCGGATTATCCTCCGCCCAGACGATTTCTTTGGCGGCGGCGGGGGCCGCCGTTGTTGTAGGGGGGCTTTTTTTATTGACTGATTGGTTGGACCCGGGTAATGAAAATGAATCCGGCAGTGGCGGTGGAAATCGGCCCGGTGGTGGCGAAGGCGAGGGTGGAAATAAGCCTACGTCTGAAACGTCCGAAATTCCGGTGGGGCCCGCATATTTTACGGCGGACGGTTCAATTTCGTACAGCACCGGCGCATATCAAAATAATTTGGCACAATGGAATCCGTCGGTTGGGGGAATTCGGGCGGCTGATTTTAATTATTTCCGGCCCGGTGTCGAAACCAAACCATCCGATGACGAGGACAGCGATGATGCCCCGCAAATTACACAGACTAATTATGTTACAGATGGAATATTATTGCCGCTGCAAAACTATTTGTTGATAATGCACGGGTATTCTTCGTTCGCAAATGGGTATATGGGGCAATATACTTTTCGTAATGAAAAACATGAACCGCAAAAAATGTTAAATACCGCGGGTGGGGGCAAGCCGATTCGTACGGCATTGGTTACTGCAAATGGTATAAATCCATCGGGGTCGGCGGCACGTTCGGTGGATGGCATTGTGTGGGCTAATTCAACCGGTGTAAATACAGATACCGGGATTGTTGATAAATATGCAAATTATGAAAATCCGTCGGGCGGAAATTTGGGGGCCGAAGTATCCGGTTTGGGCGGCAGTGCGTTGTTTGATTTATCGGGCAGCGGTACAGCCATGAATCCATTTGCCACCGCAACGGAAAGTGCACTGGCCAAAATTGTCGCCGGGTGGGAGGCCGGTGGCCGTACGTATGGTGATATGTATGGATTCGCGCCAAACAGTCAATTGGCAATTTACAGAACTGGTAATGGCAAGGTTTGGGTTGATGTTGAAAATCCAACCCAGGGCGAAAGTGTCGGTACACTGACTGATTCTGCGGCGGCCGGAACCGCCGGACGCATAGAGGCGGGCGATACGATTACTTTTAACGGCAAAACGTATGCCATTACAACCGCAATAGAGGATTCTGATATTATGAATCCGACAATAACTGTTAATGGCACAACATATAAATTGGGCGCGGGCAGTAATGTTTTGCGCGGAAAATGCACCAGCAGCACGGCGGCTGATTGTGACGATGTGTCTGATATCGCGATTTATATGGGGACTGATGGGTATTATTACATTAACACAACTGGTGGAACGACGGTTGATGGGGTGTATGTCATCAGTGATAATAATATATATGCACAAAAAGTTTTAAAAGATGCTGATGTAAAGACTTTCGAGGCCATATATGATATGTCAAAGCAGTACAGTATTGGTACCGGCAGCAATGTAACAAATGGGTTATCGTCAATCGCGGTTGTGGTGTTGAATCCTGAATCGCGCAAAGTTTCGTATACAAACATTGGTGAAATCGAATCATTTTTTGCATTAAGCGGCGGAACTGATAAAAAGAATTTGTTCGGTGCATTGATAAATGCATATTATGACAAGGATTCCACCGATGCGACCAGCCAGGGTGGCTATGCAAATTCGTTGTTTAATGGATATAATACAAATTTACCAATACTGATTATGCCGGCGGGTGAATTTGAATATGGGCGTGGTGATGGAAAAACAATGAATGTATTGGATGCGACATTTGAAAATTATGCGCCGGCGTTATATGACAGTAATTTACAACATATGTTTATGACGGTTGTGGCGGTACAACATTCCAAGGGTACATCGTCCGCGGACAGCATTGGTGAATATGGCAATGGCGTGGGCAGTGATTATGGGCCATTATATTTGTCGGTGTGGCGTGACAGCAATGGCACATTAGAGGATACGTCTGATGATATTGTATATATGTCACGTAAATGCGGTGTCGCGGGATTGGGAATCAACGGTGTTGATCCATGGTGTTTCGCGGCCGCGGGGCCAACGGCCGAAATGGCAACTGCGTCAGCCGCGGGTGCCGTGGCGGCATTAAAGGGTGCATTCCCATATATGGGCAGTGGTGATATATTTACGTTAATGGCGTTAACCGCAGACGGGCCATATTTGGGCACTGACAGTGCGGGCAAGGCGTTTACGGTTGATGGATTGGTTTCGTATCTGAAGGCGATGTATTCATTGCCACCGGATTATCATGCGGATCAATTAACCGGCCAGGATTATTTGGATGCATTTGCCGAAGTTTATGGATATGGCATGATAAATTTGGAACGCGCCATGACACCGGGTAATAAAATTTATTTCTATGATGGTAATAAAATTGTGTCGGGTAACGGCAATGCATATTGGCGCGCGGCATCAAATACCGGATTTAGGGCATCGTCGGTGTTCAGTTTGTCGGGTAAAAGTATCAGTGCACCGTTCTTTGATGTGTTGGAAAGTGTGAATGGTGAAATGTCAATGCCACGTGTTTGGGAAAATGAATTTGCGTTGGGTACGACTGGTAAACGCGGGTTATATATGGGCGATGTTTTGGGCGAATTTAAAACACGCAGTGATGCGCCACAGCGTGTGGAATTTGGAAATTTCGGATTTTCAATGTCTGTATCGGAAAAACCATATAATGACAATTTAAATGGGTTGGATAATATGCGTTTGGATTATACGTCCGGCAATTGGAATTTTGCAGCGGGTTATCAGCGGCACTTTACAGATGGGGCATCGCGATATGACGGTATGTCAAACCCAATTTTGGGGTTGGCATCAAATGTGATTACATCTGATTTGGCGTATAATATGGGCCGTTGGTCGTTTGGTGCGCGTGTTTTTTCGGGCGCAATCACGGACGAAACAATGCTGGATAATGATCCAACGATTTCATCGCAATATTTGCCGGCGCGTTTGGGGTTAATGCAGGGGGCGCAATCTGATATAACATGGCAGGGCGATAAATTTGGTTTTACAACATCGGTTGGTGCCGCACATGAAAATAATACTTTATTGGGTGCGATGTCGGGCGGATTGTTGGAAATGGGTAATGGCGATACAATGTATGTTGATTCCGAATTGCGGTTTAGTCCATATCATGATGTTACATTCAAATTACGTTCGACGTTTGCACGCACAATGACGGATGCCAGTGGCCAATTTATATTGGGAATGTCTGATATTGATTCAAATGCGTTCGCGTTTGGGGTTGATGCGGGGAATTTCAGTTTCAGTGTTTCACAACCGCTGACAATCAGTGCCGGGACATTGATGTATCCATATGCAAATTATGAATTGGTTGATTTGGGTAATGGCAAATATGATTTAAGTATTACTGATACGCATATTGAAAATCTGGATTTACATCCCGATAATCGCGAGGTTCGTTTTACCGGTACATATCGCCACAGTTTTGGTGAATTTACCGATGGCGCAATTGGGTTTATATATCGTGTGCACCCAAATAATACCGATGAATTTGGTAATGAATCTATATTTATGATGAAAATGACACACAGATTGGGTATTTAATATAATCGTGCGTTTTGCCGTGATGTTGGTATAAATCAATGCTTGATAATGTGTTTTTTTGTTGTAATATTATTTGACAAAAAACAAAAAGGTAACAAATATGACGATACTGCAAACAATAAAAGATTATTTTGCCCCGGCATACAGTACTAAATTTGCCGATCCGGCTATGGATGCGAAAATGTTGTCAGCATTGGGTAAATCATCAATGTATATCAAGGCATCTAATGGTCATACATATTATTACTTTTTCCCAGAACATGCCGATAATTTACGGGTGGCAAAATATTTGTTTAACCGAAATGGGGTTCAAATAAAGGCGCACACCAGTGGGTATTATTGTGGGCGTGATGCCGCGTTGCGTATTTTGCAAAAAAATGTCAAGGCGAATAAACGCGCCGAAAAGTTTATCGGCAGTATTAATGTTGCAAACGATTCGTTTGAAAATATGGAACAACGTTTGGCATTAATAAAACGTCAAATGCAGGGATATGAAAAATAAAAAAACGCCGTTAAACGGCGTTTTTTATTTACAAACAACAACCATGGCGGTTCGCATTACTGTATCACCAAACATATAACCCGGCTGTAATTCCGAAACAATTGTGTTTGGGGCAGGTTTTGGATTTGCGTCCGCGGGCGCGTCTATAACCTGAATTGCATTATGAAATTGCGGATTTAATATTTGGCCGATTGATTCAATACGTGTTATACCGATTTGGGCAAACGCATCATTCATTGCCATGGCCATGGATTTGATTCCGTCATCATCGGGGGCGTGTTTTTGTGCGGCCTCTATGGCATCCATTACCGGCAAGAATTTTTTTGCAACGGACATTGCGCGGTTGCGTGCGCTGGATTCAATATCCAGTGCCGCGCGACGGCGTGTGTTTTCCAATTCGGCCGCCAAACGCAAAAATTTATCGGTTAAATCCGCGATTTGTGCGTTTAATTTTTCAGTTTCTGTTTGCGGGACATCCGCCGGTGTTGTTTCATCGGATTTTTTGTTTTCTGGGGATATTGGGTCCGCCGTATTGTTTTCGGTGGTATCCGATATTGAAACTTCGTCTATTTTTATATTTTTTTCATCATTCATATTTATCACCCGGTTTTAAGTTTTGCGGGGACACAGGATACATATGCCCCCGCATTTGATAATATATATTTATTTGACATTGGTTATTATAGGTATGAAATCGTCCGGTTTCAAGGACGCGCCACCAACCAATACGCCATCGACGTTTGGTATTGACATTATTTGTGCCGCATTTGTGGCTTTTACACTGGCACCGTATAAAATGGGGATGTTTGTTAAGCCCATATTTGACAATGTATCTGCAATTAATTTATGGGCAGCGGCAATTTCATCGTCGGTTGGTGTAATTCCCGCCCCGATTGCCCAGCGTGGTTCGTATGCGATAATTATATTTTTATTGGTATTTGGCGGAACGCATTCGCGCACGCCGGATTCAATAACCTGCATTGCGATACCGGACTGTTTTTCATCCATTGTTTCACCGATACAGATAATAGGAATCAGCCCCGCGGTCATGGCGGCGGCGGCCTTTTGTTGAACAATGTTATTTGTTTCGCCGTGATATTGGCGGCGTTCGCTGTGCCCGACAATTACATATTTTGCACCGGTTTCCGCAATCATTTGCGCGGATACTTCGCCCGTATATGCACCATGGTCGTGCGTGCTGGTGTCCTGGGCCCCCAATGCAATGCGCCCGGAATCAATATTTAACAGTGTATACGGTACGCATAAAATTATTGTGTTTTGGGTATCAATATTTTGCAGTGCGTTAATCATTTCTGATAATGCCGTGCGTGTTCCATTCATTTTCCAATTGCCCGCAATAATTTTCATAGAATTTTCCCTTTTTTTCGTTGATTTTTCTGATAACGTTTTGCTATGGTATCGCAAAAGGGGAATAAATGCTAGAGTATTTACGTAATGCGGCGGATAAGCCGTTGGCAAAGATTCTGATTGGAATTTTGGCGTTTTCGTTTGTTGGATGGGGCGTTGCCGAATGGATTTTTGGTGCCGTGGCCGGTGATACAACGTTGGTTCGTGTCGGTCGGTCCGAAGTTACCGTCCAGGATTTTAGTTTGGAAAAATCGCGCGAAATATCGTTGTTATCGCGTGAACAGCAACGGGCAACATATGCCGATCCTGTGTTAATGAATGCGTTGAATGAACGTGTTATGTCGTCGCTGACAACCCAGGCAATGACGGATAATCGGGCGGCGGATTTGGGATTTGTTGTGTCTGATGCGCAAATTGCACGTGAAATTCGTGCGTTCCCAGAATTTCAAATAAATGGGCAATTTTCAACATATGCGTTTGATACTGTTTTGGCCAACAGTGGGTACAGCGAGGCCACCTTTGCCGATATTTTACGCAGACAGGTTTTGCGTGGATATACGTTGGGGGCTTTGTCGGTGCCAATTCAAATTCCTGATTTTGTTGTTGCCGCGGCGTATGACGCACGATATGCACAACGTCAAATAGATTATTCCGTGGTTGATTTTTCGGAATTTGATGTCGGCACGCCAACAGATGAACAATTGCGTGCGTTTTATGAACAAAATCCGCATGTAGTTCCAGAACAGCGCACTGTGTCGTATGTTTTGATACCGGGCGAAATGGATCAGCCGGACAGTTATGATGCCGCATATGAACAGGCAATTTTGGTCGAAGATGATATTATCGCCGGCAATACAATGGCTGATGCGGCCACCGCGCATGATGCAAAATATGTTGCGCTGGGGACGTTTGATGCAGATAATCGGCCCGTGGATGATATTTTGACCGATGGTATGATGGGGCGCATTTTTGATATGGAAGAGGGCCTGGAAAGTGAATTAATCGAAACTAAAAAAGGTTTTGTCATTGTACGCGTTGATAAAGTTATTCCGGCACATAACGCAGAATATGATTCTGTTAAAAATAAATTGGTGGCTGATTGGAAACGTAACGAACAACGTAAACAGGCCTATGTGCGTGCAAATGAATTATTGGTTGATTTAAATCAAAATGGAACATTGGCAGGCAAAAAAACTGTGACGGTTACGCGCGCTGATGGTGCACCATTGGATGTTCTGAATGCGGCGTTTAATTCGGAAATTGGAAATAATTCAATTGTGAATGGTGCAAATGAATTTTATGTGTTGCACATAGAAAAGGAAATTATGCCAAAGTCTGATGAAAAAAAGTTCACGGCAATTCGGGCCGAATTGGAATCGGTTGCAAATCAAAATATCGTTGATGATTATAATGAATTTTTGATGCGCGAATATCCGGTCGAAATTAATGAAAAGGTGTTTAACCGTTTCTTTGAACAATAAATTAATAATAAAAAATCGCCCCGCGTGGGGCGATTTTTTATGTTATGATAATTTATGAATTACCAATCCGCTGCGTAATTTCGGTTCAAACCATGTTGTTTTTGGTGGCATGATATTACCGGTATCTGCGATATCAATAATTTGACGCATTGTTACCGGATATAAAGCAAATGCCACAGCCATTTCGCCGGAATCTACGCGTTTTTGTAATTCACCCAGACCACGAATGCCGCCAACAAAATCGATTCGCTTGCTGGTACGTAAATCCCCCAGATTCAGTATTTTATCAAATACCAAATTTGACAGAACTGTTACATCCAAAACGCCGATTGGATCATTGTCATTATACGTACCGGGTTTGGCGGTTAATGAATACCATTTGCCATCCAGATACATCCCAAAATTATGTAACTTGGTTGGTTTGTAAATATCTTTTCCCATTTCAATGACATCAAACGATTCGCGTAATTTGTCTAAAAATTCGGACGGGGTTAATCCGTTCAAATCCTGGACTACGCGGTTATAATCGATGACGTGCAGTTGACTGGCCGGGAAAATCACCGCCAGAAAATAGTTGTATTCTTCGTTTCCGGTATGATTCGGATTTTGTTCGCGTTTTTCCGCACCAACACGTGCAGCGGCCGCAGTTCTGTGATGACCGTCTGCAACGTATAATGCGGGTATGTCACGGAAAATTTCGGTAATACGATTTATTATTTTATCATCGTCAATTTTCCAAAATGTGTGGCCAAATCCGTCCGGTGCAACAAAATCGTATTCAGGGTCATGTGATGCCACATATTCAGAAATAATTTTGTTCATTTCATCAACATCAGGGTATGCAAAAAACACCGGTTCCAGATTTGCATTTTGTATACGAACGTGAATCATGCGATCGTCTTCTTTGTCTTTGCGCGTCAGTTCGTGTTTTTTGATTTTTCCGGTCATATAGTCGTCAACATTTGCCGCAGCAACCAACCCGTATTGGGTGCGTCCGTCCATTGTTTGTGCGTATATATAATACATTTCTTTGTTGTCCTGAACCAACCAGCCGCGTTCCTGCCACAGTTTAAAATTTTCAACTGCTTTGTCATATACCGGTTGACTGTGTTCGTCAGCAATCGGGTCAAAATCAATTTCGGGTTTTATAATATGTAACAGCGATTTTTCGCCGGCTTCGTTTTTGGCCTCTGTTGAATTTAAAACATCATATGGACGTGATGCGACTTCGGCGGCCAATTCACGTGGTGGGCGTACGCCTGCAAATGGTTTTATTTTCATTATATTCACCTTTGTTTTTTGTTTTGGTTAATTTGTATTATACACCTTTATTTTCAAAATCACTTGATTATTTTTTTATTTCGATTTACAACAATTTATATTATGGGGAATGGCTTCCTGGTTTATATTATCAGTCAAATTTTTATTACCTGTGCGTTGGGGTTACAGGGTGGAACATATTTTATAACGAATCGGCATCGGCAATTAGTGGTGATTATTTTAAGTAATACTTGTTCTGCAATATGCTTTTTTCTGTTGGGTGGGTACGTTGCAGTTGCAATGAATATAATTGCAATTGCGCGTGATGTTACCAGTCATGTCATATACGCGCGACGCGCACCGGGTGATGCTGATAAAATCACGCGGACCGATTGTTGGTTGTTGGCGTTATGGATTTCGCTGTTGACAATTGGCAATGTATTTACGGCGCATGGCGTGTTGTCAATGTTGCCATATTTTTCAACAATGATTTTTACAATCGCAATATGGCAAAAAAGTGTTTTGGTTTACAGGTTCGCAGGGCTGTTAACAAATTCATTGCTGATTGCATATAACATATTCATGCATAATTTTATGGGTATTGTTTTACAATCGGCATTGCTGGTATTCGCAATTATCGGATTTGTAACATATTTTACACATCGTTCATCGCAAAATGCCACAATACGGGTCTAGCCATTCGTATTTGATTGTGGCTGGGGCATGGTGCGGTTTATTTGTGCCGGTATAATTGTTTCGGATTTTGTTGCATCCAACGGATGTGATTGAAATTGTATATTTGCAAAATCAATATTTTTCAAATCAATTGAACGCAATGTGCGATTATACATTGTGTGATAATACACTGTCATATCATGCATATCTGTGGCAATGGTCCATTGTGTTGCCGACGGCATGTTTACAGGTGCACGTCCCACCGGGTATTCGGTACCCAATGGCACATCAAAATTATTCAGAATGTGAAACGCCTGTAACACAGCATCATATGATGTGTTTTGTGGAATGGAATAAGTTTGTAAAAATGTCGCACGAACGAATCGTGACGGTGGGGTAAAATCACCGGGTAATCCCAAAAATCCAGACCCTGCGCCAAATGCACGCAGTGTCAATGCGCCGATTTTAACCGGACCGGCCGTTCCAGGAATCAGATTTACATAATTATTCAAATTCTTTAATTGCCATGGGTATTCGGGTGAATTTGTTAATACGCCTAATTCGCTGTCATAAACATTTGGTCGGCCGTCAACAAATTCAATTATAATCTGTTTTCCGGATGGTTCGGTAACGCGCCAATGCGCCGTGGATGCGCGCGGATCGATACTGGTTACGCGAATGTTTTGAATCGCGGATTTAACCTGATCCACAGTGGAAAAACGCGATAAAATCCATGATACCAGTTGAAAATCAGAAATTGTGTTTGATTTGGCATTTGGGTCATATTCTGGGTATTCGCCGTATCCAGGGAAGTAAAATAACCCAGCGGACAGGCCGGCTTCGTTCATGCCGTCAACGACCCAGCCGGGTTCAACAACCGCCAATCCGACATAGCCATACATGCTGGAAAATGTCATGCCGCCAACTTCGCCCCCGGGCAACATCGATTGTTGCACATAACCGCGCGGGACGATTGTGTACATGTTTTCCATTTCTGATTCGCCCCATTCGATTGTACGTGCGGTCACAACACCATTGTCATTAGATTTCAGGGTGATACCCGTACAGGCATCGGCCCCGGTTGCACAGGTTATGCCGATAATTACGGCCAGTGCAGAAAATATCTCTCGTTTTCCCATGTAATGATTATGATGCTTTTATTAAAAATAATCTACAGGAAAAATGTCGGACCAAGTGGCATAAAAGCATTGAAAAAATAGATTGCAAATCAAATGCATACAATATATAATGACCCCCACATTGGGGCATAGTTTAATGGTAGAACTCCGGACTCTGACTCCGTCAGTGTTGGTTCGAATCCAGCTGCCCCAACCAAGAATTCAACCGGCCGCAGTGCCGGTTTGATTTTTAGTTTGTGTATGACATAAATTTTATTGCAGTTGTTTGTGGGTGTGGTATCGTATGGATATGAAAGAAAGGAGATTTTAATATGTCTGGGGGCAAATTTTTATCAAGTTTGTTAATTATGTGTTCGATATTTTCGGCATTCCCGGCGTTCGGCGCATTTATTGATATTCATGATGGCCAGACATTTGAAAATGGCGTGAATAATTCGCCAGAAAATCAAAATGCGGCGGGATTAACAATTGACCGTGGTGATGTTTTATCGGCCAGTGGTGTAAACAATGTTACCTTTAACAATAATAAATCGGTTAATTCCGGGGGCGCGATGAAGGCTTTGAACAGATTCGTTGCGGGCGATGGATGGACATTTAAAGATAATCATTCTGATAAAATTTCGGGTGGGTTATATATTAATATCCCGCAAAATTTGACTGATGGTAAATTAAATCGCGATGTTGTGTTCGGTGAAAATACGACGTTTACAAAAAATTCATCAAATGCATTGGGTGGTGCATTGGGCATAGAGGCCGCAGATTCCGTGGTTATTGGCGATAATGCAAAATTTGAATATAATGAATCAAAAACCGATGGTGGCGCAATAGCAATTTGGACGGATGCATCCAATAACACAACCAGTGGTACGGTTTTAACATTGGGGCAGGTTGAATTTATTGAAAATACCGCCGGGAATCGCGGTGGTGCATTGGCGAATCTGAACAACGATGATCCTGAATTGGCGACTGATTTTAATAATACGGTAAATATTGCAGCCGGGGCAAATTTTGTTAAAAATTCCGCCGAATATGGTGGCGCAGTTTATAATATGGGAAATATGAATTTTAACCGACCGGTGGAATTTTATGATAACGAATCGAAATCTGCGGGCGGGGCAATTTATAATTCCGGGGTTATATCAATCATTGATTCGGGTGATAACACGAAAGATAAAACACGCTTTTTGGAAAATTCTGCGAATATTGGTGGTGCGATTTATAATGCTGATACTGGGAAAATAGGGCAAATTTCCCAAACACTGTTTCAGCATAATAGTGGTAATTTTGGTGGTGCGATAAATAACTCTAATTTAACTGGTGCGGTTGGTGGTGGTGTTATTGATAAAATAACACAATCATCGTTTATTGAAAATACTGCTGGTGCACACCAGGGTGGCGCAATTCGTAACCAGGGTATTATTAATACAATTGAAACAGTTGCGTTTATGAATAACACGGCCGGCAATGGCGGTGCAATTAATAATGGGTCGCTGGGATATATTGGTAAAATTAATGCGACATTTACCAGCAACCAGGCATTGAACGGTGATTTACAACAGGGCGGGGCAATTGTGAACGCCGGTACAATCGATTCGATTACTGATTCGACTTTTTCGGGAAATCGTGCCGGTAAATATGGTGGTGCGATATATAACGAAACAACCGGAAAAATAACTTTTAATGGAACAAACAGATTTGTTGGAAATTCTGCTGATGGTGCATCAAATGATATTCATAACAGGGGTACAATAATATTGAACGATGGTACAACAACCATTGGTGGCGGAATTACGGGGGATGGAATATTAACTGTTAACAGTGGGGCCACATTAGATATTGGTTCAACAGCATTGGAACAAAATACAATTAATTTAAATGGAACAATGGTCGCAGTTATCGTGAACGAGGAGGCTTTTGGTAAAATAAAGGTTGATACATTTAATGTTGGGGACAGTGGAAAATTGGATTTAACATTGGGGTCAACTGGAACATACGATTTTGGTGCGGTCATAGGCGCAGATAAAATAACATATAATGATGCGGTATATAATTTAAGCATTGATGGAACAAATATTATTGTTGAAACAAAATCTGTGGATGAAATTGTGAAATCGTCTGGGGTGTCAACTGATTCCGCCATTGTTATGGTCGGATTGGCAAACAGCGATTTATATTCCATGAATATTGCGTCAATGAATGCGCAAAATGCGCTGGCCGAGGGTAACATTGAATATATTGAAAATGAAACGGATAAAATAGGGGCCGATAATTCATCGATTGTTCAATCGGTTGCAGCGTCTGCGCAAAATCAGGTATTGGCATTGGCCAGTTCGCGTATGAATGGTGGTGCGGTTGGTCGCAGTGGCGGTGATTTTGGAAATTTTGAATATGGTATATGGGCCCAGGGTGTTATGAACCGTACAAAATATGCCGATAAATTTTCCGGTGATACAAATGGAATTGTTGTTGGGGCTGATGCATTGATTGCCGGGAAATATACATTGGGTATTGGATATGCATATAATACGACCAATATTGATTCAAATACCGATACAGTTGATATTACCAGTAACAGTTTGTTTATATATGGACAATACAAACCAAATAAGTGGTATTTAAATACTGCATTAAATTATGCAATATCTGATTATACCGAATTAAGCAGTGCGTTTGGTGCGTCGCTGAATGCGGAATATGATACCACTTCGTTTGGTGGGCAAATTATTGGTGGTTATGATTTTGCGGGCGGGTTGTCACCGGAATTGGGTGTTCGTTATTTATATGTGTCAATGGATGAATATAATAATGGATTGGCGGATATTAATTGTGATGATACGAACTTTTTAACTGGTATTGCGGGTGTGCGTTATTCATTTGCAATCGAATCGGGCGCGCGTTTACACATTCGTCCTGAATTACGTGCGGCGGTAACGTACGATTTTATGTCTGATGTTGCGACAACAATGGTTTCTGTGCCGGGTGGTGGAGCGTATATGGTGCCGGGTGACCGTTTGTCGCGATTGGGCGGTGAATTTGGAATTGGATTGGCCGCGTTGTATAACGGATTGGAAGTTTCGTTAAATTATGATTTGGATTTGCATGAACATTATACGTCACAAACAGGAATGATAAAGGTCAGGTTGAATTTCTGATAATATATGTGATAAAAAAATTCCCGAATGTTTCGGGAATTTTTTAATCGTTTTTGAAATATATTTTACGTTGCGATTCCGATGTTGATTCCATTTTATCAAATATATCATCGGCCGCGGATTCAGTTGCCGGTGTATTGCCGGATGCGGCCATATAATCCGCACCGTTTAATACGATAATACGACTGGGCATAATGTCATTGCCACTGCATTGGATGTGATATTTGGTTTCGTCGTAATATTTGCCATAACATTTATTGTTAACGGTTGCCACATATCCGTATCCGGCCAATTCAGAACATGTTGGTTGGGCCCCATATGTTATTTCGCCATTTTCCAAATATTCATCAACATTATCCAAAATGCCATTGCACCATACGCGCACATATTCACCATTAACAGATGCCATTGCGCCGTTTTCCTTGGTCTTTCGGGCACCAAAACAATCGCCATTTAAAATATTGGTATCAAAGTCGGCGTTTATATTAACACCGTTTTCAATTTCTTCGCGGCCCATTGGTTTGGGTTGATATTCACCCGATTTTGCCAACGCTTCGGGGCAAATTAATTTCATACCCCAACATTCGGTTACACTGTCCCATAATGCACTGTCATAACCCGCACCCATTGATGCGTAACAATCGGTTGGATCCAAACGGCACACGGTTGGTTGTTCCCACCATGGGGTGGATGCAGCGTTAACCGCCGGCACGAATGCCAAACAGCATACAGAAATAGCGAATATTTTTTTCATCTTTTTCTCTTATATTACATATTCGATTCTAACAAATTTTTTTTATCAAGGCAAGATGCATATTGTGAAATATCACAATCTTTGGAATTTTGTTATACTTGCACAATAGCCCCATTTAGTATTTGAACCGGTTTCATCATAGAAGGTCTTAAATTGTTCGTGTCCGGTTTTATCATGTTTACCATCTGGTGTCTCGTTCTTGGTGTCGTTGTTTATTTCGTCAACCCATTGTGTGTCAACCCACAGGCCGCCCAATCGTTCACATTCTGCGGATAATTGTTTTGACATGTCAACACGCACAGAATCCATAACAACATTGACATCCTGTAATACTGTTGTTGGTATTGCGGTAAGCCCCGCCGTAATAGATTCATATTCAGATGGGCGCACACATACCTGGGCCGCATATTTGACCATTTTTTGATACAGGCTGCCGGCATAATCTGTGCCGCAATCTGGTGTTTCTTCTGGTGTTTCCCCAGGTTCTGTGGGCGAATTGATGCATTTTGGTTTTTGTGTACCCCCAGGGCATTGACAATTGCTGGGGCATTTTAGGCATGAATTGCCCCTTTGTGGAACACCGTTGTATTCCCATTCTGATTTGCCAGTGGTAGCAAGCAGTTTGGGGAATGCCATATAATATCCAGTATTGCAGTTTGAAAAAGTTCGGGTGCTTAAACATGAATAGCTGGACGTTAATGGGTTTGATGGCCCAACTACGATTGTGCCGTTGCCACCGGTATTGCCGGAATTTCCGGTTGGGGCACTCCATTGTAATTGATTACAGAACCAATTTGATGCATATATTGCATCGCCCGGTGCATACGCGCGGCATCCGTATGGATATGAATGCAGACTGTCGTTGCTGGGGACGGCGCAGGTGCTTTTTGCAAATTCTGTTAACAGTGATTGACACTGGGCCACAATTTTTTGATCGGTTATGTTATGCATTTCGGCCAATAACAATTCCAATCCGTTTCCATTTGGGTCACCATACAAATTGCTGCAGGTGTATAATTTTTCCTCGCATAATTCTTCGGACAATTCTAATCGTTGCCCCAATAACAATTCTTCTTTGACGTTACTAAAATCTTTTAATGAATTACTTTGTTCGTCATAGCATTTATTTACCACGTCCATACATTCATTTTTTACATCACGTATTTTTTCCTGTTGGCCCTGGTATATTTCGACAATAGCCTGGCGTACGAATTCGTCCCATACTTCGTCTGCAATATCACGACATGTTTCCAATCCGCGTTCGGCGTAAATTCGTTTGCTGTTTAATTCCGCAACCAACATCCGGTTTGTTGCGTTGGTCAGCACATTGCCATCCAATGAAGTTTGATTTGCCAATTGATAAAATTCACGCGAATAAATCGGTTCGCCCGTGTCACGATTCAAATACCGCCCCGTTATGTCCAAACAATGCACATAATCTGGACCACAAGCGGATTCCGATGTGATATCAATACGAACCTGGGCGATACAATCATTTATAGATGTGGAATTATGTGCGTTATAGTTTTCCAATCGTGCCAAATTCATTTCACGTTCAGTTTCGCGAATTGTGCTGTTTGCCTGGGTTTGTTGTTTGTCCAATGCATTAAATAATAATGAACAATCATTTTCAATATACATTCCATATGCAGACACAACCATATTCAATGTTGATTGCGATTGGCATTGGTCGGC
>CALXMY010000013.1 GCA_944389595.1 uncultured Alphaproteobacteria bacterium
TTTCGTGCCCGACACCCATTTTCTTGTCTTGCTTGCCATCAATTTCGGCATTTAACGCCGTATCCAATTTATCGGCCGAAATAGTGCCATCGGTAATTTTGGATCCGCTTAATGCGCCATCTGAAATATCGGCCGGGTTAAATTGAACATCTGCCAATTCCTGGGCGGTATAGTCAACGACCGCCTGAACCGTTGGGTAATCTGTGGACGCGGTTGGACTGGTACTGTCAATTGCGTCCTTTTTATTGGCCACCTTTTCATATGTGGAATCCGCCGTTGTGGTATCCAGTTTGGAATCCAACTTGGTACCCAATGTCTCGACCTGGCCCGACAAACTCGAAACAGTTGTTGAAACATCGCCAACCTTTGTATCAACATATTGCTGACTGGCAATCTTGACAGTCGCAGCATTTGCCGCGCCGGCCCCGATTAAAATCGCCGCCATAAACCCAGAAAATGCGATATTTGTTTTTTTCATTCTCCCCTTCCTTTGTCTTTATTCAAGGACGATTTCATACCATGTCGGGTCGCCATCGCCATCTGTTCCCAAAATACTGTTTGCCGGCTTTTCACCATCGGGTGCGGCCACTGCATTCGCCGCATTGTCCAACGCCGTTTGTACATCCAACGCCAATTTTGACTTTGCAATTGCCGCATCATCCGCAACATCGGCATTTGTAATTTGATTCTTTTTCGCCAAATCGCCCAAATCCGCGGTATTTGCCTTGCCATCGATTTCAGCCTGCAAATTCTGGTGTAATTTCGGTTTTGTAATTGCACCGTCATCGATTTGATCGGTGTTAATATCCACCCCCTCGGCCACAGTATTGGTAACATAAGCCTCGACCGCATGAACCGTTGGGTATTTGGTTGTAGACCCCGCATCCACAGTCATATCATCGGTCTTGTTCGCCTCGTTTTCGGCGGTGTATCCCAACGCATCCTGCTTACCATCCAAATCGGCCTTTGTGGCATAGCCCTTGGTCGCCAGTTCCGAATTTGTAACGTAATCTTTTTCATTCAATTGTGTTTCTGTTACAAATCCCTTGGTTGCCAACGATTCTTCGGTTACAACACCGGCCGTATCCAACGCGCCATCAACCGCCGTTGCCAGGCCGTCATTTGTGACATAATCATCCAACGCGGACGCATCGGCCTTGGCATCCAGTGCATCAGTCAAACCATTAACCGCACTTTGTTCAATTGTGGTGGATGTCGTGATATTACCATCCGCACCCACGGTCAAAATGTTACCATTATTTTCAATGCCAACATTTCTGTTCTGTTTGGCATTCAAATTCGCCGTTGTCGCATAATTTGACAACGTTGTATTTAATGTGCTGTTCGTCACCATATCGGTCGTCGCCGTGGAAATTGCGTTTTGAACCTCTTCATCGGTGGCGTATCCATCCAATTTTTCGGCCATGTTTGCATCCGTTACCGCACCAACCGCGGTTAACGCATCGCTTACCGCCGTATTAACATCATCAGATGTTACATAACCCGCATTGGTTAATTGCTCAACCGTTTCTTCCAACGTATCCAGTTCGGACGCATTGGCCTTGGTTTCTAACTCTTTATATACGGCCGCCCCAGATGGGTATTTTGTTGTATCGGCCTCGGACACAACCTGAACCAAATTCGCAACATCTTGCTTTCCGGCCAGGACTTGTTCCATGCCCTCCATACCGCCAACGGCAACGTCCTCTAACTTTTCATCAATCTGCGCTGTGGTATACGCATCGGTAATGCCGTATCCGGCCAACGTTGTGGCTTTATCAGCCTTTTTATCCAAAGCTTCCGTCAGTTCCGTATCCGTCACCATATTTTCCGTGGCGGTCGAAATCGCACCACTTAAACCGTCTGTCGTTACATAATTCGACGCATCGGTCAATTCAGCAACAGTTGTAGGAACGTCATCAACGTTCGCCTTGCCCGCCAATGCAGATGTAACCGCCGCACCAGACGGATACTGCGTTGCACTGTCTGTCAGCGTTTGTGTCTTATTTGATATATCTTCCTTACCGGTCAGGCCACTCAACGCCTGTGCGGCACCTAATGCCGCCTCGGTCGCAGCGGCTTTCACACTGTCAACTTCGGAATCCAGCGCAGTAACAGATTCCGTGGTGGCATAATTTGCCAATTCTGTTTTATCGGCCTTGGTCGCCAATTGTTCATCAACATATGTTTTATCGGCCTTGGCATCCAATGCACTGCTGTCACCGGCAATTGCCGCTGCGATATTTTGGTCAACTTCGGTTTTGGTATATGTTTGTTCCTTTGGATAGAACTTGCTTTCCGTATTCTGTAACCCACGCGTCAAATCTTCACTGGTGGCATAGCCCGCCAATTCGGCCTTGGTTGCATATGTTGTCGCCAATCCCGCAATGGCCGCACTTATCGCCTGATTCATTTGTTCAGTTGTGGAATATGCGTCCAGATTTGCGGCATCACCCGGCTCGCCCTTTTCACCTTTTTCACCCTGGGGCCCCTGGGGACCGGTAATATCAGCAATCGCAATCAAATCACGCCAACCACTTTCACCAACATAGCGCCACAACAAATGCGTATCATTGGAACCCAATTCAACCTCGCGCCCATCTTTGCCCGCAACGGTTTCCAACGCACCCTCTAACGCATCAACATCAACAAAAATTTCATTGTTATCGATTATAATATAACCATCATTACCCGGAACCAAAACATCCTGTTTGGTTGCAATCTGATCCGTCAAACCATCGGTCACGCCCTGTAAATCATTATAGTCGCGTTCCAATTGATCAACACGCCCCTGCAGACCGGCAAAATCATCGCCACTGACATCACCGCCGGTTGACCCACCACCCGACGTGCCGCCCGATGGCGTGGTTGGGCGCAGCGAACTGCCCCCGCTGACAGATGTGGCCCCACCCAAATAATGCCCAATTGATAAACGTGGCGTTGTTGCAACACGACCACTGGTTGTTGTGCCGGCCTCTATGGTTGTGCTGGTCCCCGAAACCCCAGATGTTGGATTCACACGCACAGACCCACCACGTATTGATGATGCCGAACCATTTGAATCCGCCGCTGCGGCCGCGTTTGATGCACTGGTATATGTACCACTGCCCCCCAACGAACGAACCGACGATGCGCCATATGCCCCGGAAACCGCCGTACACAGCACGCAAACTATTGCAACCGTTGAAATTCCCAAATTATGTTTCATCAGTTCTCTCTGCGTAAATATAATATCATATTTGTGCGAATCGAGTCAATACCATTTTGCGTCAGAATTCGTATCTGATACCAACTGATATTGAATTATCCAATATAAAATCTATATCATTTTGGAACCAATGTGGCACACCATCGGAATCCCACATTGATATACGATGATCCGCACCAAATAATCCGGCCAAACGATACCGTATATCCAGCACCAAATTGTGATCCAATTCATATGAATAGCCCAACATTATTCCCGCCATTGGCGACACACCGTATTTAGTGCGATCGGCACCATCAGTTGTGGCCAATGTGGCATCTAAATCCAATGTTGTTATTGGCATTGCCACACCAACGCCCGCACCCAAATACAGACCATTTACAAAATCATAATATACATTCGCGGTTAAATATGGGATTTGCATTGTAAAATCAGATTCACCGTCAGCATCCTTGAAATAGCCCAAATATCCTGCCTCCAGTTCCGCGCGCCAAAAATACGCAAAACGAAATCCAGCAAATGCACTGCCACCAAACGTGGGCTCAAACGAATATTTATCACTGTCAGAATTTATATTGACATTAGTCAAATCGTCGTCAACGCTGTATTTATTTTTCCAATTCCACAAATTTAAATCAGCACGTGCGCCAACATACCATCCGGTCTTTGCCTTGTCCGTATAATCGTATGTGACAATATACCCACCCCGTCCATCACGTGTTAAATAACTGGGGGCGGCGATTGCCGGCATCGTTAAACCGCACAAAACAACCAAAGAAACCAATCTTTTCATAATTTTCCTTCCTTTTAATTTCGACGCATTATATCATAAAACGACACCTTAAAAAAAGTGAAAAAATCATATATTGACATTTTTTTTAAAAATTTGTTAAAGTCCATATGTAAAAAACAAAGGAAAAATAATATGAAAAAATTTTTGCTATATGGTGCGATATTTGGGCTGGCCGCATGCAGCGGTGTCCCCAGCGACATTAATGACGAGAAGGTTTTCTTTGCTTTCGATTCGGCCGCAATTTCTGACGAGGCACGCGATTCCCTGGAATCACAATCATTGTATTTAAAGAAAAATCCGGAAAAAATTGTTACCCTAGAGGGCCATTGTGACGAACGCGGTTCCACAGAATATAATTTGGCGTTGGGCGCATTACGTGCCGGAAACGCGGCGCACGTATTGATTGCCGATGGCATCGAACCCGAAAGAATAAAAACAATTTCATATGGCAAGGAACGCCCACAATACCCCGGCACAGGCGAAGAGGTTTGGGCACTGAATCGTAATTCCACGACCAAGGTTTCCGAACCAGAACAACAAAAATAAAAAAATGCGCCACGGCGCATTTTTTTATTTTATGTGCGCTTGACCACATAATTTTTTTTTAATATTATTTTTAACATGGAAAGCAATAATACCGCAATTTCTTTTGCAAATGTTGGGGCGCGATATGACGATAACATGCGCGAGGTTTTATCCGATGTCTCATTTAACATCAGTGCCGGCGCATTTTATTTTCTGTCTGGCGCATCTGGCGCGGGTAAAACAACTTTATTACGGTTAATATATCAACTGCACCTGCCATGTCGCGGACAAATAAAATTATTTGGGCGTGTAACAAACGACATGACCCGCGATGAAATTTCGGCACTGCGCCATAAAATGGCCATCGTATTTCAGGAATATTCATTACTGTCGCATATGTCGGTGTTTGATAATGTTGCATTACCTCTGCGCGTACGCGGGTTGCCTGAATCAAAAATAAAAAAATTGGTTGTAAAGGTTTTGGAATGGGTGGGATTGGCCAAATATGCCGACGCAAATCCCAAAACTTTATCCGGCGGTCAACAACAGCGCGTTTCTGTTGCACGTGCGATTATTATTCAACCGGCAATATTGCTGGCCGACGAACCAACCGGGAATCTGGACGATGAAAACGCATCGCGATTGATGGAATTATTTATACAAATGAATAAAACTTTTGGTACCACGATTATTTTGGCAACACACAGTACTAAATTAATGGAAACATACAAATTTCCAATAATACATGTTGAAAATCATCGCGTCAGTTTTTCTGAATCGCGCACAACGCCAACCCAAACCACGCAAAACACAACACAAAAAATATGGAAGGGCCCAAAACCACAAAATTATTTCGCAGAATTGTCAAAACAATTTGACGACATTGGAAACGTATAAATGACTAAAAAACCGATTGTATTTTCACTGGTTCACGAACAGTCCATATTTATGACCGCAATTATGGCACTGCTGACTTTTTTGGCCGTGGTGGCATTTGGAATTGCATTGGCGATTGGTACGGGCGTGCTTCGTTGGAATTCACAATGGGATTTAACCGCAACTGTTCAAATTATGGATTCCAAAAATACAGATGCTGTAAAAAAAATAATTGATGACAACACCGAAAAAATTAAAACGGTTACGGAAATCACAACCGAACAAATGCACGATTTATTGCGTCCGTGGATGTCGGGTGGTGGCACGGCATTGGAAAATTATTTGCCAAAAATGTATGAACTAGAATTTAATTCATCGGATGATTTGAAATACGTGGAACAACAAATTGGAAATAACGCACGTTTTTTAACGCACGCTGCGGCATTGCACAGTTCTGTATCCGCGGGATGGAAAATGATTTTCATATCATCATTTGTATTATTGTTAACATTGGGCGCAATTGGTGTGTGCATTTCATACATTGCCCGAAATACGGCATTACTGCATCGGCGCGAACTGGAAATTTTAAATCAAATTGGCGCAACAGATACATATGTTGCACGCCAAATGCAAATAATAATTGCGAAAATATGTACCATGGCCGGCGCGGCCGGATTTGCCGTTGCGGCACCAGTGCTGTTATTAATAATTGGTGCGGCACACAGTGCACGTGTCGGACTGATGGCCATGTTGGGAATTTCTGGGTGGGGTTGGTTTGTATTGTTAATGTTGCCAATTGCAATAGTAATTTTTGCAATATGGGTTACCAAACGCACAACAATTAATATATTAAAGAATAATTAATGAAATTGCTGACTCCATCTTTATTAATAATAACATGCTTTATAATCGGTGGTGCGATTTTTAAATCTGTATCACCGCGTCATTGTGCAACAATCTTACCCGACGATACAATTTTTGTATTAACCGGTGATATGCGCCGCATACCATTTGCGATGCGACAATTACGAAAATACCCTGATGCAGATTTGTATATAATTGGTGCTGGTGCGGATGCATCGTTTGATATGTCACGTCGTGTAACAATTGAATCCGATTCGAAATCAACATATCAAAATGCACTGGCAATTAAAAAAATTGCCCAACGCACAGGATTAGATCGCATTGTTATTATCACAACCGAAGATCATATGAATCGCGCCAAATATTTAATCGAACGCGAATTACCATATTCTGAAATTGTCGCATGCCCGGTGCCATTAACAGATATGCCCGTCACAAAAAGACTTGAAAGATGGACAATCGAATATATAAAATATATTGCGACTTTATTCGGAATCAAAGAAGGTTAAACAAAAGGAAAAAATAAATTATGTTCAGAACAATAGTTTTTAAAATTTTATTGGCTTTATATTTTGTATTGTGGTCACCAATATTGTTGGTTGGGTTGATATCACGGCACCTGACATCATTTTTAATTAACACATGCGCATTGGGTGTATTGGGATTGGCGCGCACAATTGCCGGCATAAAATATATCATTCATTACCCCCCACGCGAAGAAAATGGTGTTCCTGTTGCGCGCAATGGCAACATTCGATTGGACGGCAAATCAATCATTGCGGCAAAACACATGTCTATTCTAGAGGTGGCAATTTTAACCACTCATGTTGCAAATTCATTTTTTATTGTAAAGCGTGAATTATTATGGATTCCAATTTACGGGTGGGCATTTTGGCGCATGGGGTTACAGCCTGTAAATCGCGCCCGCGGTGCAACAAATATGAAAAAACTGACACATGCGGTGGCAAAAAAAATTATGGATGGCAAAAACCTGATTATTTTTCCCGAAGGCACCCGCACAAAACCCGGACAAAAAATAAAACTGAAACGCGGATTACTGTTTTTGGCCCACGAATTAAAATTGCCGATTTTACCGGTTGGCACAGACAGCGGAAAATATTGGCCTAAACATGGCAAAATGCACAGTGGTACCGCGAACGTATGGTTTGAACCAGTGCTGCCATGCAATGCATCGCTGGACGAAATTAATGATGCGATAAATCGCCATCAATAAATAACTTATTTATTCGCACCATGATTGACGCGCGCCACCATCATATGGGCGCGCCAATTTTTCATGTATCATTATTTCCGATACATCACGTCCATCGGGCAATGCAACACGTGCATCAATACGTCCCAAATATTTATCATCATCAATTTGTGACAATTCAACCATTGTGCCAATGGGCAACAAATCCATTAAACGATACCGCGCCAAACGTGCCGCATTTGTTTCCCAATCACATCGCCCTTTTAATTCGGGCGCATCAATATCAGAAATCCTGACCCGCACATCAATTTTTATATCGTCATCCAATATTACATGTGCGGCAAAAGTATCCCCATCCAGCACATAATCAACAATTGCCGGAACCGCATACGATGCCGGCATGAATATAAACATACCACATAATATGCACAAACGCAGAAAAACGTTTACGGTAATCTTGGCGACCATGTTGGTTCCACACCATTTACACCATCAGGCAAATCAATTTCATAAATATTTTGCCCGGTAATATCAACACTGCGAATATGGCTGAACCTGTCCATACCATCAATCGATTTTTCCGTTTCATAATACACAACGCGGCGCGATCCCGGTGCCCATGAAGGGGCCTCCATATACCAACCACCGGCCAGTATTTTTTCATTTCTGCCACGCGGATCCATTATTCCGATATAAAAAGTATCATCAGCCATTTTTGTAAACGCGATAAATTGCCCATCTGGTGACCACGCAGGCGTAGCATACCGCCCCGCCCCGTATGTTATGCGTTCAACATCCCCAGATTCCAAATCCAAAATATAAATTTGTTGGTTACCACTGCGATCTGAATTAAACGCCATTTTTTTACCGTCTGGGGAATAAGACGGACTGGTATTCAACGAATACCCAAACGTCAATTGGCGTAATTGTTTTGATTCAATATCATATTCATATATGTGCGTTATTCCATTTTTAACCAATGACAAAGCGATTTTAGTACCATCTGGGGAAAAACGTGGTGCAAAATTCATTCCCCCAAATTGCCCCAAACGACGCTGTTCACCTGTTTCCAAATCCAGCGTCCAAACCATTGGATCATCGTCACGGAACGATAAAAATACAATTGTTTGCATATTTGGTGAAAAATGCGGCGACATAACAAAAGTATCCTCATCAGACAAGTATCGCATTCCGTGTCCATCCTGGTCCATAATAGCCATACGTTTTACGCGATCTTGTACCGGCCCACTTTCGGCAATAAAGACAATTTGAGTATCAAAATAGCCAACTTCGCCGGTTAAACGTTCATAAATTGCATCTGCCATAATATGGGCCAAACGGCGCGCAGATTTTTTTGACGCAACCAGGCTTTGCGCCTCTATCTGTTCCTTGGCGTTAACATCCCATACATAAAATTCCAAATTATACCGTCCGCCTGATTCAGCCGATAATTTTGCCTGAACCAAAACCTGGGCGTGCACCGCCGACCACAATGAAAAATCCGGCATTTTACCCATTTCCACAAATTCCGGCAACGCATCGCGCGAAACAATACGAAACAACCCCGTTGATTTCAAATCAGCGTCCACAACATCGCGTATCATTTTGGCATCTTTATCATACGCATTTCCAACGACCTCTATTTTTTGAACTGCGATTGATACAGGCTGGGCCGCACCGGCAATAATATCAACCTTTAATTCTGCGTGTGCCGGCAAAACAAACACGGCAAACAACATAAATACTGTGGACAATATTTTTTTCATAATTAAATCCTTTCCAATCATATAACACACGCCATTTTAAACACATATTATATAAAAAGCAAGAAATCGCACCCATACATACACCCGTCATCACAAACCCCAATACACCCGTGATTACAACCGTGTTGACGACCGCAATGACAAATGTATTGACAAATGTCAATACGATGATATAGTCACTTGTAAGTACGGTGGTATTGTTGTTTGTATAGGGGGTTGTGTATGCCAAATGTAATGCAACAATTGTTCATTATGAATATAGAAGCACTGTTAAAAGAATACGCGGCATATCGCGCATTTAATAAATCAGACAGTGTTATAAACATGCGCATTCCGCATCAAATATTGGAACGCATAAAAAAACTGGCGGAACAGCAACATGTTCCATATCAGTTATTAATTTCATCCGTACTGTTTTCGTTGGTAAGTGCCGATGCAACACCCCCGCCCCAGCAATAAAAACAGGTATAAAATAATGATGAAAAATAAAACGATAAATGTTTATAATTCCCTGCGCGATACCACACGTCGCATGGGCGATAATTACGATGGTCAATTGCCATTATTCGGCGAAAAACAATCATATGAAAATGACACCAAATATTGGTTATTTTCAGATTTATATAACATATTCGGTCGCCATCATGTCGGGCATCACAACGACATCGCTTCAACATTGCAATCCGCAATAACATTTTCGAATTTCCGGCAATTACCTAAAAAAGCCGCTGATAATTTACCCCGCCCTGAATCGTTTCACGATTTCTTTGCGGGCCACATGATTCCAATCATAAATAATTATAATATATACGAACCGGTATCGGACACAACCAGCATAAAATATAATGGTCCCGATGCACAACTTAGCCAATATGCATGTTGGTCGTTGATGAAGCATTGGCCATCCATGATTTTTGCCCAGTTTTATTTTATGATGCCGGATGTTTCATTCGATATTCTGTACAACATGGCATACAAATTTTCCAGAATATATCACCGCGATCGTTTAACAAATTTTGAACGCATGGCCAACGGCATCGCATTCCGCAATAATGTCAACATGCGTGAATTTAACGCATCGATGCATCGCGCATTTTTCTATTCGACAGACATTGAAAAATTAAAATCAGTTTATGAAATATCTGGGTCCCCATTGGATTACATGGGCACGCGTTCATTAATTGCACGAACTCGCGCATTGGATAACGCCATATCCGCCATGGACAACAGTGTTAACATGTCATTTGATATGTTTCATAAAATTTTAACCGATGAATTAACAATCGCACGCGTAAAAATGATACAAAAAACCGGCCGCGCCCCGGAACAGGATTTATCATCCAAACCGGTATCGGAATTAAAGAAAGACTTAAATGCAATTGAAAAACAATTTATAAAACAATTTGCATTCCAAAGTTTGCGATAAAAAAGGCGATTTTTTAATCGCCATTTTTATTAATTCCATCCGCTTATTAATACTTGCTCGCATCCCAATGCATTCATACCCGCAGACGACATCAGGAATTGCAATACAAAACCAATACCAAACAACAACACAAACCCAACCAACAATCCGGTACCTTTGGCCTGCAAATCCTTCATTTCAACATCACCTTTGGAAATATAACCCCACGCCCATTGCGCAATAAAGAATGCCGCCCCAACAAATGCCAACGTGCGCAAAATTTTAAACACGCCCTGCATTTGCACGATTAAACCGCACAATCCGCTTGTGTCCGTCGCCGCCAATGCGGTTCCCGCACCCGCCAGCACAATTATGCCCGCAAAACCAAATTTCTTTAAAATGCTTTTCATTAAAATCCCCTTTCTTTTTATTAAATAATTTTATCATAATTTTTTATGATATTCAAGCACGATAAAAAACAGCGGTGCCAAAAAAGCACCGCCATATTTTTTACCATATAAAATTATATTACATGGCCGGAACGATGATATATCTGCGTTTCAAAACCGGCTGAGCCTTGGCACAGGAATTACATGAAACCTTTTCCACCTGGGCACATGAATTACATGGCACTTCCTGGACCGCCGGAACCAAAATTTCGCGATCATGGCGTGGTTCCTGGCCAAAATTATCAATTGCATACAAATCTTCACAGCGCGTATTGCGATAAACGATTTTTTTACCCGTATCCAATCCGCCAACATAGCGTGAAAAGTTACGTCCATATTCACCGGCGTAATAAATACAATCCTGACCATCCTGGGTGTATCTGACACCGCCCTTGTAATAATCATAATATGCGCCACAACCGGCCAATGATGTCAGCGCGATTACAGAAACCAACACTTTTTTCATATCTCGTATCCTTATGCTTTTTATTCTGTTACCTCTCTGACACACTCCCGATTCGCACTTTAATTGTTGCACAAAAATCACGGTTGTCAAGGGATATCATCATAAAAAAACACATATTTCCCGCGCTATTCCGGTCTTTTCACATTATACCGATAACATCGGAAATTTATAACTTTACCATGCCTTGTAATAAATCAGTTCGCCGTTGCCAGGCAATGTAAAGCATCCGTAACTATCACAAAAGCGTGTGCCGTGTGGCCCCGTGCGCATACCACATTTTTCAATGGAATCGGCTATGTTATCCTTATTCGTCCCATCAGATGTCATCCCGGCCGGACATGGTTGGCATTCGGCATCGGTATCATTATCATGATACCATCCGGGACGCGCAGCGGCGCAACTGCCGGGATAATCTTTGTGTTCGCAATAACCAACATGGCATGTCACAACATCTCTTTCACAATCTGTTGACCAGTCGCCTTCGTCCGAGTCCCATGGACACGAACGGGCACCGGTGCCGTTCTCTATCTCGCCATTGTCGGTTTCGCATCTGCAATTGTCGTAATCCCACCCCGTACCATTCCATTCGGCATTACCAGTAATTGTGCCTTTGTCACAGTTTTTCAGCAAACTGGCACATTCGGCCGTATTTGAAACACATTCACCGTACGGTTTTTCGCAAATATATTGGCTGCTTTCCTTTAAATGATAACCCTCTTTACATGTGGTTATATAGCATTGAGAATATTTGCTGGTGCCAGTCACATCAAACACCCAATATTTAAACCCACTGCCGGTTTCGACTTCACATACTTGTTCATTATTGATACATGATTCATTATTGGCATCCGGATGAAAGCCACCACAATAATCCGTATAATTGTCACATTCCAGATCATATTCGCACGCGCTGTTATAATATGCCTTGTCTTCGTTTGGTTTCGTGACCCAGTGGCCGTTATCAACATTGTCGGGCCGGTCCGGCCAACCACCTTCCTCGTCGCACGTTTTGTAACATACTTTAATATCTTCAATTTCTCCACCACCAGCATCCGATAGAGGATATGAAGACGGACAGGGTTCACATTGATAAATTTGTATTGCGCCTCCAACTTTTGCACAGTATTCATTAGCAGCGCATCCGTCGGCATTATTACCACATGCGCTTGCATATGCATTTGTTGCAAATGGGATTAAAAGTATTAAAAATAAAAATGGTTTTATTAATTCTCTCATGTTTGAAAATCATAGAAAACATTTTTCATTATCGCAATAAAAAAATCCGGCGATGCCGGATTTTTTTAACGACTCTTTTGATTATAATTTTCCAACGCCTTGTTCCAACCAATTGTTTTGGTGTTATTATTATCAGGAAATCTGTAACGTAAATTTTCAAACTGTAACCCACGTTCGCTTAACCAATCAATATAAACATGTTCACCTTTCGTACTTACAATAAGATTTTTAGCGGTTCCATCTAATGATAGTTTTTCTTGCTTTTCTGGTGACAAACCGGCCCATATAGCAATCATATTTTTGTATAAAAATTCATCATCCAGGTGTTCAAAATCATTATCATTTTTATCTAATTTTAATATGACGTTTTTTACCTGTACTGAATCTGCAGATGCATAAATATTTTGTGGCGGCCATATGTTATCCCAATTCAGAACCCCCCACATATATACCGTATCATGTTGTTGAATTGGTGTTTTTTCACATCCGGGCATTACCATCGCCGCACCCG